>VXWX01000003.1 GCA_009835735.1 Acidimicrobiaceae bacterium | reverse complement strand
GCGACAGGAGCCCGAACCAGGCGTTGAAGATCGGGGCCAGCGCGATGATCGGCACGGCATTGACGGCAACCGCCAGCGGAGTGAGCGTCTCGTTGGCGGCCCGGAAGGCGGTGACCAGCAGGGCGAAGGCCGCTCCCACCACCACCCCGGCGAGCAGGCCGGTGACGATGATGAAGCCGGTGACCCCGGTGGCGGTGATGATGGCGTCGAAGTTCTCCACCACCGCGCTCCCGATTTCCGAGGGCGGCGGAAGCACGAAGCCGTCGGGGCGCACTACGGCCAGGACCGCCTCCCAGCCGCCGAAGATGACCGCCGCGGCCACCACCGGAGGCAACCAGGAGCGCAGCAGCGTCTTTGCCGCGGTCACGGCTAGTGACCTCCCCGCAGTGCGTCGCGTACTGCGGTGACGTTGCTGAAGAAGGCGGGATCGTCCCGGGTGGCGTCGGTGCGCGGGCCCAGATCGTTGTCGATGACGGCCGCGATCCTCCCCGGACGGGGCGACATGACGGCCACCTTGGTCGACAGGAATACCGCCTCGGGTATGGAGTGGGTGACGAACACGACGGTTATCCCGGTTTCCGACCAGATGCGCAGGAGCTCGTTCTGCATGTGCTCGCGGGTCATCTCGTCGAGCGCGCCGAACGGCTCGTCCATCAGCAGCAGTTGCGGGTGGAACGACATGGCCCGGGCGATGGCGATGCGCTGCTGCATGCCCCCGGAGAGCTCGGCGGGGTGATGGCGGGCGAACTCGGTGAGCTTGACCAGCTCGAGCATCTCCGCGGACCGGCGGCGCCGGTCGGCTGACTTCCAGCCCATCAACTCGAGCGGCAACTCGATGTTGCGTGAGACGTTGCGCCAGTCGAACAGGCCGGCTCGCTGGAACACCATGGAGTAGTCACGGTCGAGGCGGGCCGCGTCTGCGGTCTTGCCGTTGACGACAACGGTGCCGTCGCTGGCGTCGACGAGCGCCGCGATCAGGCGCAGCAGCGTGCTCTTGCCGCAGCCGGAGGGGCCGATGAGGGTGACGAAGTCGCCCTGGTCGATGTGGAGGTCGATGTCTTCGAGGGCCTTGACCTCGTTGTGGCGGCCGAGGTTGAAGATCTTGGACGCGCCCCGGATCTCGACGGCCGGAGGCCGGGCGCCGTCGAATGCGCCTGCGTCGCTCATGCCGTCGTTAATGTCGCTCATGTCACGGTCTCCCGGCCCTTGCGGCCGACCAGCCCGTACTCGATCGAAGAGATCACCGCGAACACGAATATCCCGAGGGCGGCCGCGCCCAGCACCGCCACGTACAGGCGCTCCGGGCCGGTGGTGTAGCGCTGGGCCTCGAGCAGCACCCGCCGGCCGAGCCCGCCCTTCACGCCGGCGGAGATCTCGCCGACGATGGCTCCCACCACGCTGGCGGTGGCCGCGATCTTGAACGCCGCGAACAGGTACGGCAGCGAGGCCGGCAGCCGCAGACGCCACAGGGTCTGAACCCAGCCGGCCGCGTAGGAGTCCATCAGCTCGAGGTTCTCGGGGCGGGGCGACTGCAGGCCCCGCAGTCCGTTGATCGTCACCGGGAAGAACGTCAGGTAGGTGGCGATTATCGACACCGACATCCAGTCCTGCCACTCGAAGGGCAGGAAGTCGAAGCTCTTGCGGCCCCAGATCACGATGATGGGCGCGATGGCGATCAGCGGGATGGTCTGGCTGGCGATCACGTGGGGCACCAGGGCCCGCTCCAGGCGCCCTGATGTGGTGAGCACGATGGCGATGCTGAGGCCCACGATCACGCCGATGGCGAATCCCACGGCGGCCTCCCGCAGGGTGAAGGCGGCCTCCTTGCCGACGATCGACCAGAAGGGCTCGTTGGTGCCCCTCGGTTCCTCGAAGATCCCCGACACGATGTCGAGCACCGGCGGCATTTTGAGATCGTCGGACTCGGGCAGGATCGAGCCGATGACCGGCCAGTCGGACTGGGAGTCGTCGATGGCCGTGCCCACCACCTTGTACAGGCTGTAGGCCAGGCCCAGCAGGCAGATGAAGATGGCCAGCACGACTATCTGCCGGCCGGTCCGGCGCATCCGGTCCCGCCGCTGCTCCCGGGCGGCTTGAAGGCGGAGCCGCTGCTCGAAGACGATCGGATCGTCGGCGGCCGCCGGGGCCCCGTCAGCCGTATCGATCACAGAATCAACGGGCTGACCAGATTCGGAGTTCACGGTGGGTGTCAGTCCCTGAGCGCGGGGATGATCCGCTGGCCGTAGGCGTTGAGCGTCTCGTCCTTCTGGTCGTGCATCAGGTAGATGGCGAACTGGTCGACACCCAGGTCGCGCAGCTCCTGAAGGCGGGCAATGTGGTTGCCGGCGTCGCCGAGGATGCAGAACCGGTCGATCACCTCGTCGGGCACGAAGTCGGTGTGCACGTGTCCTGCCTTGCCGTGCCCTGAGTAGTCGTAGCCCTCCCGGCCGGCGATGTAGTCGGTGAGGGCTTGGGGCACGCCCGCGCCGGTGTCTCCGTAGCGGTCCACCAGGTCGGCCACATGGTTGCCGACCATCCCGCCGAACCAGCGGACCTGGTCGCGCTGGTGGGCCAGGTCGTCTCCCACATAGGCGGGCGCAGCCACGCACATGTACAGCGAGTCGGGGTCACGACCCGCGTCGGCCGCGGCCTGGCGGACGGCCGCGATGGTCCACTCGGTGATCTGGGGATCGGCGAGCTGGAGGATGAACCCGTCGGCCTGCTGGCCGCAGAGCTTCAGGGCTCTCGGCCCGTAGGCGGCCATGAGGATGTCGAGCCGGCCGCCCGCCGACCAACCGAACTGCTGGCGGGTGCCGTTGTAGTCGACCTGCTGGCCTTCGACTAGGCCCTTGATGACCTTCATCGATTCGCCCAGGGTGGCCAGGCTGGTGGGAGTGTGGCCCAGGACCCGCATGGCGGAGTCGCCCCGGCCGATGCCGCAAACGGTCCGGTTACCGAACATGTCGTTGAGGGTGGCGAACAGCGAGGCGATAACCGTCCAGTTGCGGGTGCCGGGGTTGGTGACCATCGGCCCGACCATCATGCGGTTGGTGGCCGACAGCATCTGGCTGTAGACCACGAACGGCTCCTGCCAGAGCACATGGCTGTCGAAGGTCCATCCGTGGGAGAACCCGTGCGTCTCGGCTTGCCGGGCCAGATCCACCACCCGCCATGCGGGCGGATCGGTCTGCAGGACGACTCCGAAGTCCATTAGGCAAGGACTCCTAGAGGTCCGGCTGCACGACGGTCACGGCGCCAGTCCTCACCGGTTGCGGGGGAAGCCCAGGTCGACGACGCTGTCGGCCGGGTCGGGCCAGCGGGCGGTGATGGCTTTGGCCTTGGTGAAGAAGTGGATCCCCTCCGGCCCGTACATGTGGGTGTCGCCGAACAGCGAGTTCTTCCAGCCGCCGAAGGAGTGGTAGCCGACGGGCACCGGGATGGGGACGTTGACGCCGACCATGCCGGCATCGGCGTCGAGCTGGAACTGGCGGGCCGCGCCGCCGTCCCGGGTGAAGATGGCTGCGCCGTTGCCCCACGGGTTCTGTTCGATGAGTTCCACGGCCTGGTGGTAGCTGTCGGAGCGCACCACGCACAGCACCGGGCCGAAGATCTCGTCGCGGTACACCGACATCTCGGGGGTGACTTTGTCGAGCAGGGACACTCCGAGGAAGAAGCCGTCGTTGTCGAAGACCGCTTCGCGCCCGTCGACCACGACGGTGGCGCCCTCGTCGGCACCGGCGCCGACGTAGCCGGCGACCCGGTCGCGATGCTCGCGGGTGATCAGCGGACCCATCTCAGATTCGGGGTTGTCGCCCGGCCCGACCTGAAGTTTGTCCATGCGCACCCTGATGGCGTCGATCAGGGGGTCACCGGCGTCGCCCACGGCCACCACGACCGATACCGCCATGCAGCGCTCGCCGGCCGAGCCGTAGGCCGCGGAGACGGCCGCGTCGGCGGCCAGGTCGATGTCGGCGTCGGGCAGCACGACCATGTGGTTCTTGGCTCCGCCGAGCGCCTGGACGCGCTTGCCGGCGGAGGTGCCCGTCTCGTAGACGTAGCGGGCGATCGGGGTGGAGCCCACGAAGCTCACCGCAGCCACATCGGGGTGCGTCAGCAGCCGGTCCACGGCCACCTTGTCGCCGTTGACGACGTTGAGCACGCCCGGCGGGAATCCGGCCTCGAAGAACAGTTCGGCCACCAGCAGCGGCGCGGACGGGTCGCGCTCGGACGGCTTGAGCACGAAGGTGTTGCCGCAGGCCACTGCGTTGGGGATCATCCACAACGGCACCATGGCCGGGAAGTTGAACGGGGTGATGCCGGCCACCACCCCCAGCGGCTGGCGCACGGTGAACACGTCGACACCGCTGGACGCTTGGGAGTTGAAGCTGCCCTTGAGCAGGTCGGCCAGGCCGCACGCGTACTCGATGTTCTCCAGGCCCCGAGCCACCTCACCCAGTGCGTCGGAGCGCACCTTGCCGTGCTGCGCCGTCAGCCGGGCGGCGATCTCGGCCGCGTTGGCCTCCACCAGGTTGCGGAAGGCGAGCATGAGCTTGGTGCGGGCCGCCAGCGACGTGTTGCGCCAGTCCTCGAAGGCGGCCCGGGCCGAGGCGACCGCGGCGTCGACCTCCTCTACGCTGGCCAGCCCAACGGTGGCGGTCTGCTCGCCGGTGGCCGGGTTGAACACCGGATGGGACCGGCCCGACGCGCACGCCATGGCCGCCCCATCAACAAAATGCTCGATTGTCTCCACTTGCCGTCTCCCGTCTCGTTCGGGTGTTGGTGATGGTCAGGTGCCGCGGCGGGGCTCCGGGCCGGCCGCCTCTGCGGTTACATCAGGTACTGGCTCAGGCCTCTCGGCAGGTATTGGCCGTCGCCGGGGCGGCCGTGGTACTGGCCGTTGTCGATGAGCTTGCGGCCCCGTGAGAACACCGTGTCGACGTGGCCGGTCACCCGGGTGCCCTCGTAGGCGGAGTGGTCCATGTTCATGTGGTGGTTGTCGACGCTGATCGTCCACTGCTTGTTGGGGTCGTAGATCACGATGTCGGCGTCGGAGCCGGCGGCGATGATCCCCTTGCGGGGGTAGAGGCCCATCATGCGAGCCGGGGTGGTGGCGCACAGTTCTACCCAGCGGGCCAGGCCGATCTCGCCGGTGACCACGCCCTGGTAGATCATGTCCATGCGGTGCTCGACGCCGCCGATGCCGTTGGGGATGGCCCGGAAGTCGTTCAGGCCCAACTCCTTCTGCTCCTTCATGCAGAACGGGCAGTGGTCGGTGGACACCACGGCAAGGTCGTTGGTGCGCAGCCCTCTCCACAGGTCGTCCTGGTGGCCCTCGGCCCGCGACCGGAGCGGGGTGGAGCACACGTAGGCGGCGCCCTCGAAGCCGGGGCGGTTCAGATGCTCCTCCAGACTGAAGTGCAGGTACTGCGGGCAGGTCTCCGCGAACACGTTCATGCCGGCGTCGCGGGCCATGGCCACCTGCTCGAGGGCCTCGGAGGCCGACAGGTGGACGATGTAGAGGGGCGCCGCCCCGACCTTGGCCAGCTGGATGGCCCGGTGGGTGGCCTCCGACTCCAGCTCCTTGCGGCGCACGTAGCCGTGGGTGACCGGGCTGATCTCGCCCCGCTCGAAGGCCTGCTCGGCCAGCACGTCGATGGCCAGGCCGTTCTCGGCGTGCATCATGATCAGCCCGCCGTTGCCCGCGGCCTGCTGCATGGCCCGCAGGATCTGGCCGTCGTCGGCCAGGAACACGCCGGGGTAGGCCATGAACAGCTTGAAGCTGGTGATGCCCTCGTTGACCAGCAGGTCCATCTCCTTGAGGGAGTCGTTGTCGACGCCGCCGATGATCATGTGGAAGCCGTAGTCGATGGCGCAGTTGCCCTCGGCCTTGGCCATCCAGGCGTCGAGGCACTCCCGCACGTTCTCGCCGGTCTTCTGCACCGCGAAGTCCACGATGGTGGTGGTGCCGCCCCAGGCCGCGGCCCGGGTGCCGGTCTCGAAGGTGTCGGAGGCGAACGTTCCGCCGAAAGGCAGCTCCATGTGGGTGTGGACGTCTACGCCGCCGGGCACCACGAGCCGGCCGGTGGCATCGATGACTTCCGCACCCTGCTCGGCCGCCGCCGCGATGACGCTGCCGGGGTGCAGGACCGCAGCGATCTGCTCGCCGTCGATGAGGACGTCGGCCGGATCCGCGCCGGTCGCACTGACGACGGTGCCTCCCTTGATGAGCGTTGCCATCTTTGTCTCCTTCCGGGCCTCCGGCTGTTCCGACTGCCGGCGAGTCAGGTCATGGGGCGGTCAGCGGGTCGTAGATGTCGGGGCGGCGGTCCCGGTAGAACGCCCACTGCGATCGGACCTCCTCGATCTGGTCGAGATCGAGGTCGCGCACCACCAGTTCCTCGGTCTGGTCCGACGCGGTGCCGTCGACGAATTGCCCTCTCGGGTTGGCGAAGTAGGAGGTGCCGTAGAAGTCGTTGTCGCCCAGCGGCTCGATCCCTACCCGGTTGATGGCCCCGACGAAGTACATGTTGGCCACCGCGGCCGAGGTCTGCTCAAGCTGCCATAGATAGGCGGACAGGCCCCGGCTGGTGGCCGACGGGTTGAACACGATCTCGGCTCCGGCGAGTCCCAGCGCCCGCCAGCCCTCGGGGAAGTGGCGGTCGTAGCAGATGTACACGCCGACGGTGCCGACCGCGGTCTCGAAGACCGGGTAACCGAGGTTGCCGGGGCGGAAGTAGAACTTCTCCCAGAACCCCTTGACCTGCGGGATGTGGGTCTTGCGGTACTTGCCGAGGTAGCTGCCGTCGGCGTCGATTACGGCCGCGGTGTTGTACAGGAACCCGGCCTTCTCGTGCTCGTACATGGGCAGCACCAGCACCATCTCGTGCTTGGCCGCCAGCTCCTGGAAGCGCTTGGTGGTGGGACCGTCGGGTATGGCCTCGGCGTAGGAGTAGAACTCGGTGTCCTGCACCTGGCAGAAGTAGGGGCCGTAGAACAGCTCCTGGAAGCACATCACCCGGGCGCCGGCCGACGCTGCCTCGGCCACGTACTTCTCGTGGAGCTCGATCATCGACTCCTTGTCGCCGGTCCAGGCCACCTGGACAATTGCCGACGTAACGGTTCGTGCCATGTGTGCCCTCCCTGACCCCTATCGGATGCCGTCCGGCCCCGAGAGAAAGAGCGATCCTAGCGAACCGCTTCCCGCCCGGGAAAGGGGAATTGCGCGGTTCGCGCCCGGCTGAGTGATGATTCGCACTACTAGGAGGGATGGATATAGCGTCTAACTGCGCTTATGCGCGAATAAGTTTGCGCAGATAGCCCAATGCTAAACTGTTCTTGCACAAAATCCGGCTAATTTGCCTTATTTTGAAGCTTACGGCGCGAAGAAACGACGCCCGTGTCGAATCCGGCGAGGTGCAGACCGCCGTGGAAGCGGGCGTGCTCGATCTTCAGGCACCGGTCCATCACTACGTCGAGCCCGGCCGCGGTGCAGCGGCGGGCGGCTTCGGCGCTCCACAGGCCGAGCTGCGCCCAGAAGACCGGCGCGCCCGCCGCGATGGTCTCGTCGGCGACCGCGGGCAGGTCCTCGGCCCGGCGGAACACGTCGACGATGTCGGGCGTGACCGGCAGGTCCGCGAGCGACGCGTACACCCGGCGGCCGAGGATCTCGTTCCCGGCGGCACGGGGGTTCACCGGGTACACGTCGAAGTCGGTGGACGACGACAGCAGGTAGGTGAGGACGAAGTAGCTGGCCCGGGCCAGGTTGGCCGAGGCGCCGACAACGGCCACCGAGCGGGACCGGTGCAGGATGCGCTGGCGCTCGAGCGCGGTCGGCGGCGTCCAGCCCTCCACCGGCGGATGGTCAGCCTCAGCCATCGGGGTCCTTGGTGGCTGCGGTCAGAGCCTGGTCTACGTCCCAGATGATGTCGTCGACGTCCTCCAAGCCGACGGAAATGCGCACCATGTCCGGCGATACGCCTCCCGCTTTCAGCTCCTCGTCGGAGAGCTGCTGATGGGTGGTGGAGGCCGGGTGGATCACCAGCGTCTTGGCGTCGCCCACGTTGGCCAGGTGCGACACCATCTGGAGCGACTCGATGAAGCGGGCGCCGGCGGCCCGCCCGCCCACCACGCCGAAGGTGAAGATGGCACCCGGCCCCTTGGGCAGGTAGCGGCGGGCCAGGTCGTGCTGCGGATGGTCGGGCAGCCCCGCCCAAAGCACCCATGCCACCCGGTCGTCGGCGTCGAGCCACTCGGCCACCGCCCGCGCGTTGGCGACGTGGGCATCCATGCGCAGCGGCAGCGTCTCGATCCCTTGGAGCAGGAGGAAGGCGTTGAACGGCGACAGGCAGGCGCCGGTGTCGCGCAGCTGCTCGGCCCGCACCTTCGTGCAGAAGGCGTACTCGCCGAAGTTGTCCCACCAGCGCAGCTCGTTGTAGCTGGGTATCCGCTCGACCATGTGGGGGAAGCGGCCCGAGTCCCAGTTGAAGCGGCCGGCCTCCACGATCACCCCGCCGATGGACGTTCCGTGGCCGCCCAGGAACTTGGTGGCCGAGTGCAGGGCGATGTCGACGCCGTAGTCCAGGGGGCGGCACAGGTACGGCGTGGCGAAGGTGGAGTCCACCGCCAGCGGGAGCTTGTGGGCCTGGGCCACGTCGGCTAGGGCGGCGAGGTCGGCCACCGCTCCGGAGGGATTGGCGATGATCTCGGTGTACAGCAGCTTCGTGTCGTCACGCACGGCGGCGGCGAAGGCGTCGGGATCGGTCCCGTCCACGAACGTCGTGTCGATGCCGAGGCGCCGCAGCGTCACGTCGAACAGCGTGTAGGTGCCGCCGTAGAGGCCGGCTGCGGCCACGATGTGCTCGCCGGCTGAGGCCAGCGCGGTGACGGTGAGGAATTCGGCGGCCTGGCCGCTGGCGGTGGCCACGGCGCCGATGCCGCCCTCGAGGCTGGCCATGCGCTCCTCGAACGCCGCGTTGGTCGGGTTGGATATCCGGGTGTAGATGGTGCCGTACTTCTGCAGGGCGAACAGGTCGGCGGCATCGGCGGTGTCCTCGAACACGAAGCTGGTGGACTGGTAGATGGGCACCGCCCTGGCACCCGTGGTCGGGTCGGGCTGGCTGCCCGCGTGCAGGGCTCTCGTGCGGAATCCCCATTGGCGGTCGTCCATGCCTTTGACGATACTCATCCGGGCCGGCTACTCATCCCAGCCGGCGGACCTCCCAGCCGGCGGACCTCCCGGCCGGCGGGTCCTGTCGCCGAGTCCGATGACCGACACGGGCTTCGCCCTATTCGTCGGTCATCTGACTCGTCGCCACCCCCCGGCCTGGCGCACCGCGCACTCTCGTGGCCCAGGGGACGGCCTGCGCGGGCGGTACGGTTCGGAGTTGTGGGCTCGTTCAAGACTGAGACGGTCGCCTTTGATTCGAGCGACACCTCGCCGGTCGTGCGCGAGATGGACAGCCTGGTGGATCGGGGCGATGGGTTGGGTTGGATCAACATTGGTCCTGGCCTGCGGGACGATCAGATCGAACGGCTGCCGGCGCCGACGATGCTGGGTCGCTGGTTCTCGGGACGGGGGCCGGCCGTGCCCATGGCGACCTGGACCCCGCCGCGGGGAGCCTCGACCGGGGCGCTGCCGACGATCGGCGTGGAGCATGGTGCGGGACCCAAGGCTCTGGACCGGCTCGGCGACGCCGGGGCGCCGCTTCCGGCGGGCTGGCGCAAGGTCCAGGACCATGCCAAGAACGGGATCGTCGTGCATCCCGCCGCGGAGGCGTCTCACGCTGACGTGCTGCGCTGGCTGCTGTCGGCGTGCTGGGCGCTCTGCCCCATTGACATTGAGGACCACTGGCTGGCCGAGGTCCACCGCCCCGGCTAGGTGTTGATGACGGCCTCCACGATCAGGTCGATGACGGCTTGGGCGTCGGCGTCCCAGACGACGTCGTGGACGGGCGGGGCCGGCGCCGACGCGATGGCGGCCGGCGGGCGCACGTCGGTGACGGTCATGCCCCGGGTGTGCTCACCCTGCAGCTCGACGGCTACCGGGTGGCTCGAACGGCGGAACAGGTGGGGGTGCGTGACCGCGATGATGGCGGTGGCGTCATGTACCGGCGCCGCTTCCAGGCCGAACTCGCGGCACCGGTCGTAGGCGTATTCCAGCAGACCGGCGGCGAAGTGGGCCGCGGGGGTGCCGGCTGAGCGCATCCGGGATGCCTCACTGCCGCCGAGCAGGACCCTGTGGGTCACGTCTAGCCCGACCATCGTCAGCGGGGCCGCCTCCCGGAAGACGATGGCCGCGGCCTCCGGATCGGCCCACACGTTGAACTCGGCGACGGAGGTCACGTTTCCGGCGTGAGCCCCTCCGCCCATGATCGTGAGGCCGGTCAGGCGGCTGCGCAGATCTGGGTCGTGCCGCAACGCGAGGGCCACGTTCGTCAGGGGCCCCACCGCCACCAGATGCAGGTCGTCGACGGAGCGGGCCGTGTCGCACAGGAAGGCCACGGCGTCGTCGGAGGCGACCGAGCGGGTCAGATCCGGCAGAGCCACGTCGCCCAGCCCGGTGGCTCCGTGGATGCGGGCCGCGTCCATGGTGGGTGCGATCAACGGGCGGGCCGCGCCCCGGTGCACGGGCACGTCCAGGCCGGCGATCTGCGCGGTCGCCAACGCGTTGTGGGTGGTGTGCTCGATCCCGACGTTGCCGTTGACGGTGGTGATGCCAACCAACTCGCCGAAGTGGGCGGCGGTGAGGATGGCGATGGCGTCGTCGAGGCCGGGGTCGCAGTCCAGCACGATCCTGGGGCGGGCTGTAACGGCTTCGGCAGTCATGAGCCGAGCCTACGCACCGAGGAGTTGGTCGACTTCGGACCGGGTCGGCAGGGATGGCTGCGCGCCGTGGCGCAGTGTCGCGGCCGCGCCCACTCTCACAGCCCACTTGGTGGCCGCCACTAGGTCAGCGCCCCCGACCAGGGCATCGGCGAGCGCCCCGCAGAAGGCATCGCCGGCCGCGGTGGTGTCGACCGGCACCACGGCCGGCGCCGGTACGTGGGTGGCGTCGGTCGGCGTGACGACTATCGCGCCGGCCGCTCCCAGGGTCACGACGGCAGCCGCGATCGGCAACCCTCGGGCCAAGGCGACAGCGGTCTCGGGGTCCACCTCGCCGATGGGGGAGAGACCAGCATGGCCCGCCATCGTGGCCAGTTCGGTCTGGTTGGGCACGATCACGTCCACACGGTCGAGCAGGTCGGGCGGCAGCATGGTGGCCGGAGCGGGCGCGGGGTTGAGCACGACGGTGCCGCCGGCGCAGCGGACGGCGGCCGAGACCGCCTCGAGGGGCACTTCCAACTGCAGCAGCACAACTTCCGCCGCGCCCAGCGCACCGGCCGCGCCCTCCACGTCGGCGGAACTGAGCCGGCCGTTGGCGCCGGGGCTCACCACGATGGCGTTGTCGCCGTCGGCTCCCACCGCAATCAGGGCTGTGCCGCTCGGAGCGTCCTCGGTAGTCAGCAGGGATGCGGTGTCGACGCCGGCCGAGTCCATCGCCGAGCGCAGCGTCCTGCCCGCGTCGTCATCGCCGACCCTCCCGATCATGGCGACCCGCCGGCCGAGACGAGCCGCCGCCGCAGCCTGGTTGGCTCCCTTGCCGCCGGGAATTAGACGGAGGTCGCCGCCCAGGACGGTCTCGCCCGCCACCGGGATCGTCTCCACTTCCACCACTAGGTCGAGGTTGGCGCTGCCTACGACCGCAACTTCCGGCCCCGACCGCGGGTCATCGGCCATCGCCGCAGTCTAGGGCCACCCCTTCCGAGGGCTATAGGACGGCTACCGGGTTGACGGGGGAGCCGCAGCCGCCGACGAAGGGCTCGGGGTTGGCCTGTAGCAGGAACTCGTAGCGTCCGGCCTCGGCGCAGGCGGCGGCCAGGGCCTCGAGGTCCCAGTTCTGGCCCTGGGTCATGCCCATGTCCACCACATGGAGGCAGTGCACCCCCAGCGCGTCGTCCCAGTTGGGGCCGGGGAAGACTTCGAAGATGTAGGTGTCGTCGGCCACCGCGGCCACATCATTCCGCCAGAACCAGCGCACCGCGTCGAAGCCGGGTCCCGGGCTGGTTCCGTCGGCGTCGGGCCCGGTGACGTAGGGCAGGGCGCCCATCTCGCGGAACACCTGGATCCGCCCGGTGCGCAGCAGCACGATGTCGCCGGGGCGCATGTCCACTCGCCCGTGCTCGGCGGCCTCGTCGAGGTCGTCTCCGGTGACCTCGTGGTCGCTGTCGAGCCGCTCGAGCCCCTTAGCCGCGCACACGTCGAGCAGCACGCCCCGGCCAGTGAGGTGGCGGACGTTCTCGATCCCGAGCACGGTGGCGCCGCCGGTCGGGTTGATCGAGGAGACCGGCACCCCGTTGTAGAGGGTGTTGTCGTAGCTCACGTGGGACAGGCCGTCCCAGTGGGTGGCGGCCTGCAGGGGCATGGTCACGATGTCGTCGGAGAAGTGGGCCACCATGCCCTTGCCGTCGGCGTCGCCGAGGTCGGGGCTGTGGATCTTGACCATGGCGTGCAGCGGGTTGATGCGTCCGTGCATCTGGCCGATCTGCACGCCGTCGGAGTGTTTGAGGTCAAGCGCACACGACACCCGCCGGCCGGTGCGCACCAGCGAGGCGGCGTGGGCCACCGCGTCGTCGGTGATCAGGTTGAGGGTGCCGAGGCGGTCGTCGTCTCCCCAGCGTCCCCAGTTGCGGACCTCGTCGCGCACTGCGAAGAAGGCGTCAGTGAAGCTCATGGGTTACCTCAGTGCGGCCGGCGCGGTCGAGATACTAGCTTTGGCCCATGTTCGGCTGGATGTCAGGGGCCGGGGCCAAGCCATGACCTGGTTGTACGCCTTCATGCTGTTCGCCGGGGCGCCGGTGCTGCTGTGGTTCGTGTTCAGCGGCGGCGACGCCGACATGGATGCGGGCGCGGAGGTGGACGGGCTGGGGGACGTGTTCTCGGTCATACCGCTGAGCAGCATTGCCTTCGTGGCCACGTTCTTCGGTGCCACCGGGCTGGTGTCGGAGTGGCTCGGAACCGGCGCGGTGTTCACGCTGCTGCTGGCCGTCGTGGTCGGGGTGCTGGCCGGCGTGATCAACAGCGCCGCGTTCGCCTACTTGCGCCGCAGCGAGGCCTCGAGCGACGTGAGCGACCGGGAGATCGAGGGCAGCATCGCCCGAGTCTCGCTGCCCATGTCCAACGAGCGGCGGGGGCGCATCGTGCTCACCGTGGCCGGCGCCCGCACCCAGATGACGGCCGCGCCCATCGATCCCCTGGACGCTGGCAAGGCCATTGAGGCCGGCGCCCGGGTCATCATCGTGCGCATCGAGGGTGGCGTGGCTCTCGTCACCCGCTTGGACCCCGAACTGGAATAGGCGGCCTTCAGCAGTTCAGCCGCACCTGCCGGTAGGCCGGTGGCGCGCTAGAAGGGGCTGGTACGCTCGGCTGGGCAGTGGGCTTCCGAGACGCGCGAGGCGCGTGGGAGGGAAGGTTCAATGTCCTCAGCAATCGTGGCCGGCATCGCCGTGGCGCTGGCCGTGTTCTTCGTCATCCTGATCGTGCGGTCCCTGATCGTGATCTGCCCGCCCAACCGGGTGGCGGTCATCTCGGGCCGCAAACGGACCCTGTCCGACGGGCGCACCGTGGGCTACCGCATCCTCAAGGGCGGGCGCACCCTGAGGATCCCACTGATCGAGAGGGTCGCCTGGATGGACCTCAACACCATCCCGCTGGAGGTGTCGGTCACCAACGCCTACTCGAAGGGCGCCATACCCCTCAACGTGCAGGGCATCGCCAACGTGAAGGTGTCAAGCGGTGAGGGCCTCTTGGAGAACGCCGCCGAGCGCTTCCTTCACGTCGACCACATGCACATCGGCAAGATCGCCAAGGAGACCCTCGAGGCCAACCTGCGGGGCGTGCTGGCCACGATGTCCCCCGAGGAGGTCAACGAGGACCGGCTCAAGTTCAGCCACCAGCTCATCGACGAGGCCGACGACGACATCAAGACACTGGGGCTGGAACTCGACGTGCTCAAAATCCAGAACGTCACGGACGACGTGAACTACCTCGAGTCGGTGGGCCGGCGCCTCACCGCCCAGGTGAAGAAGGACGCCCGGGTGGCCGAGGCCGACCGCGAGGCGGAGTCCGAACAGGCCGAGGCGGCCGCCCGCCGCGCCGCGCAGGTCGCCCAGATCGAGGCCGACAAGAAGATCGTCGAGGAGCAGAACGCGCTGCGGGTGCGCACCGCCGAGCTCGAGGCCATCTCCAGGGCGCGCGAGGAGGAGGCGCTCGTGGCCGGCGAGACGGCCAAGGCGGTAGCCAGCCAGGAACTGGAGAGCGAGCGCATCGAGCTCGAGAAGCGCCGTGTGGAGGCCGATGTGGTGGTTCCGGCCCGAGCCGAGCTCGAGGCCCGCCAACTCCAGGCCCAGGCCGAGGCGGCCACCATCGTCGAGGACGGCAAGGCCCAGGTGGAGGTGTTCAAGCGGCTCACCGACCAGTACCAGGCGGCCGGCGCCGACGGCCACGACGTGCTGGTGCTCAACATGCTGCCCGACCTGATCGACAAGATCGTCTCCACCGTGCAGAACGTGAGCATCGACCGGGTCGCGGTGGTGGACACCGGCGGCGGTGGTGGCGGAGACGGCAACGGTGACGGCGGCTCGCGGGGCGGGATTCCGGGCCTGATGAGCCAGCTGCCAGCGTCGCTGGTGGCCATGACCGAGCAGATCGAGGCGGCCACCGGCGTGGACATCCTTGCCTCGCTGCGCCGCCGCGACGCCGACCACAGCGGCGAAGGCTGACATCCGAGCCCGTTCCGCAGTGACATCAGGAGACGGCGCGTGAGCGGGTACCTCGACGGCAAGAGCATCGCGATCACCGGAGGCGGGGGCGGCATCGGCCGGGAGATGTCGCTGGCCTGCGCGGCGGAGGGCGCCAACGTCGTGGTGGCCGACTACGGGGTGGCCCTGGACGGATCCGCCCCGTCGAGCGAGATTGCCGACGCGGTGGTGGAGGAGGTCCGCGCCGCCGGCGGCGAAGCGGTAGCGGTGGCCGGCGATGTGTCCCTCTTCGACGTAGGCACCGAGATCGTGGAAGCGGCTTGCGACCGGTGGGGAAGCATCGACGGCGTGGTGTGCGCCGCCGGCGTGCTGCGCGAGCGGATGCTGTTCAACATGAGCGAGCCGGAGTGGGACGAAGTGGTGGCCGTCCATCTGAAGGGCCACTTCAACGTGTACCGGGCCGCGCTGGCCCGGATGCGCAAGCAGCCGTCGGGCGGCTCGCTGGTTGGGTTCACCTCCGGGGCGGCCATCGCCTCCACCGCCCAGGCCAACTACTCGGCGGCCAAGGGCGGCGTCATGAGCCTCACCCGCTCGGCGGCCATGACGGCGGCCTCCATACGGATGCGGGGCGGGCCCGCCATCAACGCCAACTGCATCGCACCGGTGGCCCGCACCCGGATGAGCGAGAACGTGCCGTTCGAGATGGAGACCGGCGACCCCGCCGCAGTGGCCCCCATGGCCGTCTACCTGCTCAGCGACGCCGGCCGGGACGTCAACGCACAGGTCTACACCGTCGTGGGACGGCGTATCGCGGTGTGGAACCAGCCCCAGGAGCTGCGCTCGATGTGGTCGGCAGGCGAGCAGTGGACGCCGGAAGAGATCGCCGAGCAACTTCCCCGGACCATAGGGCAGGAGCCCAACTGGGTGATCGCCGACCTGGAGCGGCGCATGGCCGAGATGACCGGCGGCTGAGCCATGGTCGCGGAGTCCGGCGACTGGCCCTGGCCGGTGCCTCCCACCGAGCCGCCCGGGCGGGGACTGCTCGACGGCAGGCGGGTGGTGGTGACCGCCGCGGCCGGCACCGGCATCGGCTCGGCCGTGGCCCGCCGCGCTCTCATCGAAGGGGCCCGGGTTCTCATCTCCGACACCCATGAGCGCCGCCTGTCCGCCACCCTCGACCGGCTGGAGGCCGAGACCGGCTCGCGTCCCGAGGCCGTGCGGTGCGACGTGACGGCCGAGAGCGACGTGCAGGCCCTGATGGACTCGGCCGTCAACCTGCTGGGCGGCGTCGACGTGATGATGAACAACGCCGGACTCGGCGGTTCGGCCCGGCTGGTGGACATGACCGACGAGCAGTGGTCGGCCGTGCTGAACGTGACCCTCGACGGCACGATGCGCTGCACCCGGGCCGCGCTGAGGCTCATGATCGACCAGGCCACCGGTGGCGCCATCGTCAACAACGCATCGGTGGTGGGCTGGAGGGCCCAGGTCGAGCAAGCCCACTACGCGGCGGCCAAAGCAGGGGTTATGGCCCTCACCCGCTGCGCGGCGTTGGAGGCCGCCGAGCACGGCATCAGGGTGAACTGCGTGGCGCCCAGCCTGGCATGGCACCCGTTCCTGGCCAAGACCGCCGACGAGGCTCTGCTGGACGACCTCGCCGCCAAGGAGGCCTTCGGCCGCCCCGCCGAGCCGTGGGAGGTGGCCAACGTGATGGTGTTCCTGTCCAGCGACCTATCCGGCTACATGACCGGCGAGGTGGTGTCGGTCAGCAGCCAGCACCCGTGAGCCGGAGCCCCGGATCATTGGCGGTGCCATGGTGTCGTCTGGCAAGATGTTTCGAATAGCCGCCGGCATGCCGGCTCATACAGAAGGGCAAGTGGAATGACTGCTCGACCGGTTCACAAGCGTTGCGCGTCTTGGTTGGCGGTGCTGCTGGCGTTCGCCGTGGTCGCCGCGGCGTGCGGAGGCGATGACGGTGATGGCGGTGAAGCGCAGCCGACCCAGGCGGTGGAGACCACCGAGACGGCCGCTCCCACCGCGCCGGACGAGCCAGCCGAAGCGCCCGTCGACGATGACGGAGAGGAGGCGCCCGCGCCGGCCGAGCCGGATGACGAGCCCCTGGTCGCCCCGGTGGACACCACGACCACCACCACGCCCCCCGACGACGGCGAAGCGGCCCCCGAGGCCCCGGCCGAGCTCGAGCCCCAGTTCGGCGGCACCCTGAAGGTGGCGGTCGAGGCCGAGAGCGACGGCCTGAACCCGGCGGCCAACAACTTCGCGGTGTCGGCCTATGTGATGACCTACCCGGTGTTCGATCCGGTCGCCTACTGGAACACGCAGGGACAGTGGATCCCGTACCTGGCCGAGTCGTTCACCCCGATCAACGACGGGCAGTCCTGGCAGATGAAGCTGAGGGAGGGCGTGCGCTTCCATGACGGCACCCCGCTTGACGCCGATGACGTGATCGCCACCTTCAACGCCCAGCTGGCCGACCCGATCGTCTCGTTGGCGGTGCGCCCCTACTATCCCGAGGACATATCCGAGGCCCTCGTCAGGATCGACGACCTGACGGTGCAGTTCAACCCCCTCGACAAGTTCGGGTTCTTCCCGCAGTTCATCACCAGCCAGCTCGGGATGATCGCCCCGGCGGAGTGGCTGGCCGCCGCCGCGGACGACCCGAACCTGAACCAGTACCCGATCGGCACCGGCCCGTTCATGATCGAGAGCCGCACCCAGGACGAGGTGACCGTGCTGGTGCGCAACCCGGACTACTGGGCCGCCGACATCACCGACATCTACCTCGACCGCATCGAGGTCTATCCCATCACTGACACCGTCATCGCGGCCGAACGGGTGGCTGCCGGCGACATCGACCTCATGGTCACCAGCAACTCCGACGCCATATTGACGCTGCGCGACTCCGAGGGGGTCCAGTCCATCGAGAACGTCCGCTCCAGCGAGGACTTCGCGATGATGAACATCGAGATGCCGCCCTTCGACGACATCCGGGCTAGGAAGGCCCTCACTCACGCCACCGACCGGGACGCCTACGTGGCCCTCATCCGCCAGGGGGTGTCCCCGCCGGCCGACACGATGTTCCATCCCGACCTGATCTGGCACAACCCTGACGTGAAGCAGGAGTCGAACATGCCCGAGCTGGCCGGCCCGCTGGTGGACGCATACTGCGCCGACTTCCCGGACAACTGCTCGGGCGGCAAGATCAACATCGAGCTCCAGTACTCGGGGCCGTCCGTGGCCCAGACCCGCATCGCGGAACTGCTGATCGACAGCTGGGACCCGTTCTTCAACGTGACCGAGCAGGAGCTCCTCCAGGACGACCACATCACCGAGGTGGCGCTCGGCTTCTACAACGTGGTGACCTGGCGGCAGTTCGGCGCCGTCGACCCGGACAACGACGTGCTGTGGATCGAGTGCCGATCGATCAGCTTCATCTCGCTCAACTGGCCGCGCGACTGCAGTCCGGAGCGGGACGCGCTCATGTACGAGCAGCGGGCCACCAACGATCTCGACCGGCGAGTCGAGATATGGCACTGGATCCAGCAGGATCTCAAGGACTCGTACACGTACATCTTCTTCAACCACGCCAACTGGACGATCGGCGCCGGCGACCACGTGCAGAACATCTGCGGCCAGACCTCGCCCGACGGCGTGGAACTGTTCTGCAACAACCAGGGCAGGGTGCAGCTCCACCAGGTCTGGTTGAGCTAGTGCCTTATCGATCGACGCGCAACCCGTCGGCGCGCCTGCTGGCGGGGCTCCTGACGCTCGCGCTGGTAGCGGCGGCGTGCGGAGGCGGCGACGGCGGGGAGCCTCCGGCCCCGGCGGCCGCGGACACCACCGAGACAGCCGCTCCGGCCGAGCCGGACGACTCCGGTGGAGCAACCGGCGAGGCGCCCGCCGCCACCGATACTGAACCGGAGGTCGTGGAAGAAGAGCAGGAACTGCTGGTGGCGCCGGTCGACACCACCACGACCACTGCGCCGCCGCCCGACGACGACGAAGGCGTCGCCGAGGCCCCGGCCGAGCCGGAGCCCCAGTACGGCGGCACGCTGAGAGTAGGTGCTTTCGCCGAGGGCGACGGCC
>VXWX01000119.1 GCA_009835735.1 Acidimicrobiaceae bacterium | reverse complement strand
CCGTCGTCGGGCATCACCGACCGGATGGCGCGCAGGTAGCTGAGCTGGGGCTCCAGGTAGGCGATTCGCTCGAAATGCTGGGATCGAAGTTCGGCGATCTCGTCGGTGCGGTCGTCCCGACGGCGGTTGTGGCGGCCGAGGGCCTCGATGAGAAGCCGGCACGTCTCTGCCGCGTCGCCGTGGACGCCCACGGTGCCGGTGCTGTGCCTGTCCAGTTCGTCGGCGTCGATGTTCACCTGCACGATCGTCTGGCCAGGGTCCACTCCCCACTCAACGTTCGGGAACTCCATCCGGGTGCCAATGCCCAGCACCACATCGGAGGTAGGCCAGAGTTCGCGGCCCACTGTGAGGTAAGCGTGCAGGCGGTGGCGCGTGTCCATCACCCCGAGGCCCATGTGCCGGGCGAAGACCGGCGCCTCCAGCATCTCGGCCAGTCTCCTGACGGGCTCCGAGGCGTCCTGGGCGCCGCCGCCCACCATGATCAGCGGCCGGCGGGCCTGCCCGAGGACCCGGGCGGCCTGCTCGATCTGGTCAGTGTCGATCACGGGCGTGGTCGCTCGGGGCGCCTCAAGCACGCCGTCGGCGGGCTGTCTCCACACGTCTACGGGCACCTCCACCGCCACCGGGCGGGGGACGCCGGAGGTGAGCGCGTCGATGGCCTGCTGCCACACGCCGACCGCGTCGACGCCGCGGCCGACATAGCCGGTGTGCTTGGTCAGTTGGCGCAGCACCGCGGCTGGATCGGGCAGGTCGTGCAGGATGCCGGTGCCGCGGCCCCTCAATCCCGAGGGAACGGCCCCGACCAGGGCCAGCACCCTGGCGTTGCCCCAATAGGCGCTGGTGAGCCCGGCCGCGGCGTTGAGCATGCCCGGACCGGGCACGACGCACAGCGCGGCCGGCCGGGCCGTGACCTGGGCTGCGCCCAAAGCCATGTAGGCCGCGCCCTGCTCATGGCGGGTGACCAGGGGCCGGATGTCGCGGGCGTCGACGAGGGCGTCGAAGAAGTCGTCGTTCTGCACGCCGGGCAGGCAGAACAGAGTGTCCACGCCCAGCGATCGGAGTCCGGCGACCGCAATCGACGCGACCGTGGGAGTCTCAGGCAGCTGTTGCGGAGTGCCCCCGGTCGTCATGGCTGTCGCTGGCCGGACGGGGCCTAACGCTCGGCCTCTAGCCGACTACGCAGGTGTTGACCATCTCCCCGATGCCCTCAATGGCGGTGCGTACCACCGCGCCCGGTGTGAGCCATTCCTGGGGATTGCGGGCCATGCCGACGCCGCTGGGCGTGCCGGTGGCGATGATGTCGCCCGGGTCGAGGGTCATGATCGTGCTCAGGTCGGCGACGATCTCCGCCGGCCCGAATACCAGCTGGTCGGTGTTGGACGACTGCTTGGTGACTCCGTCGACGGTGCAGCTCACGTCCAGGCCCCGGCCGTCGCCGATCTCATCGACGGTGACCAGCGCCGGGCCGACCGGCGTGGACTCCTCGAAGGTCTTGCCGGCCAGGAATTGCGTCGTGCGGGTCTGCCAGTCGCGGATGGACACGTCGTTGAGCACTGTGAAGCCGGCGATGGCGTCAAGCGCCTCGTCCGGTCCGGCATTGCGCACCTCGCGGCCGACGACCACAGCCAGTTCCACTTCCCAGTCGGCGTTGGTCGACACTTCCGGGGGTGGGAGCCGGATCGGGTCGGAGGGGCCGGTCAGTGCTCGGCGGTACTTCGCGAAGTAGATGGGCGCCGTGGGCAGCGGGCTGTTGGTCTCCGCCGCGTGGTCGCGGTAGTTGAGGCCGACGCAGATGATCTTGTCGGGTGCTGGGATCACGGGAGCGAGGTCGGTTCCGTCCGCGGCCAACGCGCCTCCCGATTCGGCCACGGGCAGCCCGCCCGCCGTCACCGGGCCCGCTTCGAGCACCGCCCGCACGTCGGGAGCGTCGAGCAGGACGATCTCATCGCCCGACAGCCGGCCGGCACGGGTGGCTCCATCGATCCGGACGGTCACAAGGCGCATGGGGGATTCTCCGAGTTGTGTGGACGCGCGAAAGCGCCAGACTACCAGCGTGTTCACCGGCGCCTTTGAGGCCGAGCGGGTATGAGCCGGTTCGACGCCGAGACGGCGGTTGAACCGGCGGGCGAGGGCCGGTGGGCAACCCACTTGTCGGCCGGCTGGAACATCGGCGACAACAGCAACGGTGGTTACGCGCTCACCTCGGTGCTGAGGGCCATGCGCTCGCTCGTGCCCCATCCCGACCCGATCTCGGTCACCACCCACTTCCTGCGCCCGGCCCGGGGCGACACCGACGGCGACGTGAAAGCTGAGGTCGTCCGCTTGGGCCGCACCGTGAGCACACTGCGGGGATCACTCTGGCAGGAGGGCAAGCAGCGGCTGGAGGTGCTCGCCGCTTTCTCGGACCTGTCCACCGGTAGCCGCGGCGGCCCCGAGATCGCCGAGGCACCGCCGACGATCCCGCCGATCGAGGACTGCGTCCATCGGGGCAGCCTGGAGCAGGGTGTGGAGCTGCCAATCCTGTCCCGGGTGGACGTGCACGTGCATCCCGACCATGCTCCCGCGGGGGGCAGCGACCGGGCCCTCATCGACGGCTGGATCCGCTTCAGCGACGGCGCCCAACCGTCCACGATGGCGCTGCCCTTCTTCGCCGACGCCCTGCCGCCCTCGCTGTTTCCCCTGCTGGGCTACATCGGCTGGGTGCCGACCATCGAACTCACTGTCCACGCCCGGCGGATCCCGGCGCCGGGATGGCTCCAGGTCCGCCAGGAGAGCCACGACCTCCACGACGGCCGGATGATCGAGTCGGGCTCGCTGTGGGACTCGACCGGCGCGTTGGTCGCCACCTCCCGCCAGATCGGTCTGCTGCTTACTTGATGCCGTTCGCGCCGCTACTGGTAGATGATCACGTCGGGCACCGGGTCCATCGCCAGGACTGCCTCAGGGCTCATCAGCGGATTGTCCTGGTCGAAGAACAGCTTGAAGGCCGGACGC
>VXWX01000121.1 GCA_009835735.1 Acidimicrobiaceae bacterium | reverse complement strand
CCCATCACGATCCGCATGAAGCGCCGATCGGGATGCTCGGCCCGCCACACCCGGATGCACTGGTCGAGCGCCGCCTTCGTAGCGCTGTAGGACGCGAACAGCGCGTTGGCGTCCTCGACAGTGCGAGACGACACGAAGGCGACCAAGCCATCGCGGCCCATGTGATCGAGCGCGGCGGCCGCGGCCAGGTTCGCTCCCACGACGTTGGCCCGGTACACACCGGTCCAGACGTCGGGCTCGGTACCGCTCAACGGCTGGAGAACGCCGTAGCCCGCGGCGTACACCACCAGGTCGAGCCCCCCCATGGCCGCCGCCGCTTCCGCGGCCACCCGGCGGGCGTCGGCAGCCACGGTGGTGTCGCCGGGCGTCGCGTGGCCGGTGCCCAACTCGGCCACCAGAGCCTCCAGCCTCTCCTGCCTTCGAGCCGACACGGTGACCTGCCCACCCCGAGCCGCCACGGCCCGAGCCACCGCAGCACCGATCCCCGACGATGCGCCCACCACCAGCACCCGCCGCCCGGCCATAGCCCTGCTCACCTCTGTGACGGTACTGGAGAGAGGTTGCGAGACGCGCAGTTTGACGTGATGCTTGCCCGCCGATGACTGGGGCGCGGGCGCTGGCCGCCATCGATGTGGGCACCAACTCCGTGCACATGGTGATCGCCCGGCCCGTGTCCGGCGGATCACCCGAGATCCTGGCCCGCGAGCGCGTACCGGTGCGTCTCGGCACCGGCGGCGACGACATGAAGCTGCTGATGCCCGACGCCGTCGAGCGGGCCGTCGCCGCGCTGGTCGAGTTCCGCCACATCGCCGACGCCCACGAGGCCGAGGTGGTGGCGGTGGCCACCAGCGCGGTGCGAGAGGCCGACAATCAGGGCCAGTTCCTGCGCAGGGTCCACGACGAGGCCCGTATAACGGTGGAAATCGTCTCGGGCATGGAGGAGGCCCGGCTGATCCACCTGGGCGCCATGAGCGCAGTACCGATCGCGGGCCGGCCCCACCTCATCATCGACATCGGCGGTGGCTCCACCGAGCTGATCGTCGGCGACCACGCCCCCGCGGCGCTGGCCCGCAGCCTCAAGCTGGGCCACATCCGCCTCACCGACCGCTTCTTCGATGGCGGAGTGATCGCCGACGGCGCGGTCAAGGCCTGCCGGCGTCACATCAAGTCGTTCGTGGCCCACGTGGCCCAGGAGGCTCGCGACATCGGCTTCGACGTCGCAGTGGGCTGTTCGGGCACCATCGCGGCGGTGGCGGCTCTCTGCGCAGCCCGCCGCGGTGAGACGCTGCGCACCGTCGCCAACGCCACCATCGAGCGCGCCGATCTCAACGAGGTAGTCGCCGACCTCATATCGAGGTCCACACCCGGCGAGCGTGCCGCTGTGCCCGGCCTGGACCCCGCCCGCCGAGATGTGATCGTGGCGGGAGCCATCCTGCTGCGGCAGCTGTTCAAGGCCCTCGGCATCGAATCGCTGGTGGTGTCGACCGGGGCGCTGCGCGAGGGGCTGCTGCTCGACCGCTTCAACCGCAGGGACCGCTCCCGCGACGACGGGCTGCATCACCTCAGCGATCTCAGACGCTCCGGCGTGCTGGCCCTGGCCCGCAGCTACCACGAGGACCTCATCCACGCTGAGCACGCCACCGACCTTGCACTAGAGCTCTTCGACGAGACCCAGGAGGCTCACGGGCTGACCATCGCGGACAGCGAACTGCTGGAGGCCGCGGGCCTGCTCCACAACATCGGCCGCTTCGTGGCCAACTCATCGCACCACAAACACTCCTACTACCTGATCCGCAACAGCGAACGCCTCGCAGGTTTCAGCGAGAACGAACTGGAGTTGATCGCGCTGGTAGCCCGCTACCACCGCAAGAGCCGGCCGGTGTCGTCGCACCGCGAGTACACGGCGCTCAGCAAGCCCGACCGTCGCCGGGTGCGAGTGCTGGCCGGGCTGCTGCGGGTGGGGATAGCGCTGGACCGCACCTACCGGAGAGCCGTCAAGCGGGTCCATGCCTCCGTGAGCGAAGGGGCAGTGACGATCGACGTCGAGACAGCCGCGGGCGCCGACGTGGACATCGAACTGTTCACGGCTCGCCGCAGCGCGAGTCTGCTGGCAGACGCCCTGGGACGCACCGTCGACTTCCGGGTGGTGGAGACCAGCCCGGAGCGTCAGCGCAGGAACCACCCTGCCAACGGGCCGGGCAATGCCACTCCCAGAGGACTTCGAGCCTGAGCAGCCGGCACTCCAAGAATCAGGAGTGGGGCGCGATCACCGACTCCCCGAAGGCGGCAAGACCCTCGGCCGTGTTGCGGAAGTAGAACACCGAGGGAACCATGAGCCGCTCCACACCCCACGACTCAGCCTCCTGGACCGCGGCCGCCGGATCGTCACCGAACAGCCCGAGGTGCACGGCCGACATCTCCAGCGAGTCGGGATCGCGCCCGCAGTCGGCGGCAGTATTGCGAGCGATGTCGAACAGGTGGGCCATGTCGCCTCCGGCCAGGAACAGGCCGTCCCCGACGCGCCCGGCCCGGCGAGCTGCCGCCTCACTGTGCCCGCCGATGTGGATCGGGATGCTCCCCGCCTTCGGCTTGGGGTTGGAGCTGGCCCGGCGGAACGACACGAACTCGCCGTCGAAGGTCACGTCGTCTTCGGCCCACACCCGGCGCATGACCTCCATGTACTCCTCGGTGCGAGGACCCCTGCGCTCCCAGGGCACATCGAGCGCGTCGAACTCCTCGCGCAGCCAGCCGATGCCCACACCCAGCGTGACCCGGCCTCCCGACAGCACGTCGAGCGTGGCCACCTCCTTCGCGAATGTGAGCGGATGGCGCTCGGGAAGCAGCGAGATGCCGGTGGCCAGCCTGATGCTGGATGTGACCGCGGCCGCGTAGCCGAGCCAGATGAGCGGATCCGGTATCGGGTTGTTGCCCGAACCGGGCATCTTGCCGTCGGGCGCGTACGGGTAGGTGGACTCGTAGCCCTCCGGATAGAGGATGTGCTCCACCGTCCACAGCGAGTCGAACCC
>VXWX01000075.1 GCA_009835735.1 Acidimicrobiaceae bacterium | reverse complement strand
GGGTGGCCGCCATCGTGTGCACCCACGGCCACAACGACCACATCAACGCAGCGGTTGCTCTGCGGGACGCGGTGGACGCGCCCGTGCTGCTGCATCCCAGTGATCGGATGCTGTGGGACGTAGTACATCCCGGCGACTCGCCGGACCGCGATCTGGAGCCGGGCTCGGTGCTTGCCGCGGGCGGTCACGAGCTCGGGGTGATCCACACCCCAGGTCACTCGCCGGGTTGCTGCTGCTTCCACGACGCATCCGACGGCCGGGTGCTGTCGGGCGACACGCTGTTCTGCGGCGGACCGGGAGCCACCGGCCGCAGCTACAGCGACGAGCCCACCATCCTGCGCAGCATCCGCGACCGCTTGCTCACCTTGCCGCCCGACACGGTGGTGCACACCGGCCACGGCGACAACACCACCATCGCCGCGGAGACTGAGCGTGTGCTGGGCCGGATGTCGGAGTTGGGTCTGAACTGAGACACGTTGGTGGCGCAACTCTCGGAGGTCATGGCGGCGCTTGAAGCGGCGGGGACGGCCCAGAACCGCAAGGTCTACGCCCGCCACGGCGCGGCCGAGCCCATGTTCGGAATCAGCTACGCCGAGTTGGGCCGGATCGCCAAGTCGATCAAGACCGATCAAGCGCTGGCCCGGCAGCTGTGGGACACCGGCTACCACGACGCCCGGGTGCTGGCGCTGCGGGTGGCCGATCCCTCCGCGCTGGACGAATCGCTGGCCCGCCGGTGGCTGCAGGACGTGGACAACTACATCTTGGCCGAGGGCCTGGGCGGGCTGTGCGCCCAGACGCCTCACGCCCGGACGCTGAGCGACGCTTGGCGTGACGATCCCGGCGAGTGGCCCGCGTCGGTCGGGTGGTTCATCGTCACTTGCACCGCCGAGGATCCCGGGATCTGGTCGGTGGCGGAGCTGCGGGCGCTGGTGCGCCAGGTCGAGGCCGAGATCGGCGGGCGCCCGAACCGGGTCCGCCACGAGATGAACGGGGCCCTCATCGTGATCGCCCTGCGGGACGGGAACCTGCGCCGCTCGGTGCTGGCCGCCGCCGCCCGCATCGGGCCCGTTCAGGTCGACCACGGCCAGACCGGCTGCAAGACCCCCGAAGTGGCCCCCTACGTGGAGCGCACCCTCGCCCACCGGGCGGCCAAAGCAGCACGCCAAGCTGCGAAGCGCCGCGCCAGTTAGATGCGGCTGATGTCGAAGCGCGTCGGGGCGGGGTGGTGCCTCGGCGGGCCAATGCCTGCGGCCTTCACCAGGCGGACGACCCGGCCCCGGTGGCCGGCGTAGGGCTCCAGGAGTTCCAGCATCGAGTCGTCGTCACCGTCGGTGGCGCCGCTGAGGGCGTAGGTAACCAGCCTCGGCACGTGCAGGTCGCCCACCGGCACCGCGTCGGGGTCGCCTGCGGCCGCGCCCGTCGTGCGGGCGGCGGTCCACGGGCCCACGCCGGGCAGGCGTTGCAGCCACTGCCGGGCCTCGGCCGCGGGGCGCTCGCCCAGTCTCTCGAGGCGGTCGGCGTGCTTGGCGGCGACCCGTATCACCCGGGCGCGCCCCCGGTCGACACCGGCCCGATGGAATCCGTGGTCGGGTACCCGCAACACCGCCTCGGGGCGGGGGAACAGCGGCAACGGGCCCGCTCCGGGAACCTCGGCCCCGTACAGCCGGCCCATCCGGGCCACTGCCGTCCTGGCGTCGGCGCTCACCACCCGCTGGTACACGGCGGCGGTGGCCATGGCCTCGAACCAGCGGCCGGTCGCACCCATGCGGGGCACACCCATCCGGGCCACCAGATCACGCACCACCGGGTGCAGGGGACGGAACTCGCTGGGATCGTCGTTGTCTCCGAGCAGGGTCGGCACTCCGCCGATGGCCCACTCGGATCCGGGCCCCCAAGCGTCGGCCAGGACCTCGCCGCCGACGGCCCGGAAAGCCACCGAAGCCGGGCCTTCGGGCGTCTCGGTGGCCCACCATCCGACCCCCCTGCGACGTTGCGACGTCTTCACCCACATCAACGTCACCTTGAGGTTCAGGTCATAGCCGGGCCGGAAGACTGTCGAGCAGTCCGGTGCGGTGCTCGGAGCAGCCGGTGCGGCGTCGACGGAGCGCGGCATCTCAGGGTCCAGGCGTTTCCGAGTCGGGTGCTGAACTGAGAGCCTCCAGGGCGGCGTTGAGGGTCTCGAGCAGCCTGCGGTCGGACGCCTCCACCAGCCCGACATCCACCTTGGCCTCGTCGATGGCCTGGCGGGTGAGTTCACCCATGATGCCGTCGATGGGGCCGGGGCTGTAGCCGAGCTGTGTCAGCGCGCTCTGCAGATCGGCCACCTCGTTGCCGTCGAGCGGCTGGTCCGGCTCCAGGCCACGGTCGGCCGCAGCCTGGTCGTCGGTCTCCAGCGGTGCCCGGGCCACAACGGCGCCGTCCTCGCCGAACACGGCGCTGTCCAGGATCGGGACGGCCCAGCTCAGCGTCCACCAGAAGACCAACAGCAGCACGATCAGCAGGAAGGTGCCCTGCAGGTGGGTGCGCATCGTGGTCTCGGGTGCCAGCCCCTCGCTGGCCACCTAGTTGAATGCCCGCTTGCGGAGGCGCTCCCGGATCTTGGCGCACTCCGGGCAGACCGGGTATCGGGACGGGTCCCGACTCGGCACCCAGACCTTGCCGCAGAGAGCCCGCACCGGCGTGCCTTCGACATAGGCGCGGTTGGCGTCGGCCCGGCGGGTGTAGTGGGCGAAGCGGTCGTGGTCGCCGTCGTCGGTGACCGGTCGTATGTCGGGCTCGGTGACGGTGGTGGTCGCGGGGATCGGACGGTGCTCGGTCGTGTCCGTGGCGGAGATGCTGGCTGTACCGGTCATGACGCCGATCCTATAGACCCTGTGTCTCCCGCTCTTGTTCGCTGCGCTCACGGGCCGCTCGGGCCACGGCCTCGCCTAGCGCAGGTGAACTACGGCTCGTCCGCTCGGCCTCTGGGACCCGGTAGGAGGCTGCGCACCGTGTCGATGGTGTCGGCCTCGGCGGCGGACTTGTCGCTGCGGTAGCGCACCACCCGGGC
>VXWX01000118.1 GCA_009835735.1 Acidimicrobiaceae bacterium | reverse complement strand
TCGGGGCGATCGATGCCGCCTTGTTGGACCGGGAGTTGGCCACCGGCCCGGCGTGTCCGATCTGGGCGGCGGCGGCCGATCCCTCGGCGTGGATGGCGTCGGTGAGCCGGTTAAGGCCGGGCACGGCCTCGGGGCGCAGCCAGATGCACTCGGCGTGGGTGCGCCCCTCGGGAGCCACGGCCAGGTAGGCGACGGTGGACATGCCGGCGCCGCCCGCGGCCACCGCCCGGTGGTACTCGATCAGCTCGGGGGTGACCAGCGCCTCGGGCATCACACCTTCGAAGGTGGCCGCCTTGATGATCCGGTTGCGCAACGTGACCGGCCCGAGCCGGGCTTCACCGAAGGGGTCAACAGCAGACATCGAACCGGCCTCAGCCTGGCACCGGTGGACGAACGATCATCTCCGCAAGATACGCCGAGGCGGCCCGGTTCGTTCCAACCAAGCAGCCGACTCGATGGCAGTACGATCGGCGCCCGTGGATGCAGCACTGCCGGGGCTGTCCGACCGAGCGGGGGCCGCCGTACCGGCTCGCCGAGCGTGGGACGGGTCACGCTCGGTTCCGCCGCCTGGTCCGCACGGTGGCGACGGTGCTCGGGTGGCCGAGGCGTTGGGTGTCGATCCGGGGTCAATCCTCGACCTGTCGCAGAACCTCAACCCGTTCGCGCCCGAGGTGGCCGCGGTCGCTCGACAACACCTCGACGCCCTGCGCAGGTACCCCGATCCCTCGGCCTCTACCCGTCTTCTGGCCGATGCGATAGGGGTTCGACCGGAGCGGCTGGTGCTGACCAACGGCGGCGCGGCGGCGGTGGCGGCCGTGGCCGCCGAGATCGGAGGCCGGGTGCGTTCCGAGCCGGAGTTCGGCCTGCACCCGAGGGGTGCCGCCGGCCCTGTGTGGCGCAGCGATCCCCACAACCCGAGCGGCGTGCTGGCCGCAGCCGGTGAGACGGCCGACGTCTGGGACGAGGCCTTCTATCCGCTGGCCACGGGACGCTGGTCGGCGGGGCGCGGCGGCGTGGTCGTCGGTTCGTTGACGAAGGTGTTCGCCTGCCCCGGGCTGCGCCTCGGGTATGTGATCGCCGACGACGTGGAGCGCTTCGCCCGCCATGTGCCCGAGTGGGCGGTGGGTTCGCTGGGCCTGGCCGCGCTGGCGGAGTTGCTGGAGTCGGCCGACTTGCCCCGATGGGCGCGGGAGGTCGCTTCGGCTCGCGCCGCGCTGGCGGACGTGTTCGCCTGCCGGGGCTGGGATGTCGTCTCGGCCGACGCCCCGTGGGTGCTGGTGCGGGCTCCGGGCCTCCGTGAGCGCCTGGCCCCCGAGGGGATCGTCGTGCGCGACTGCGCCGGCTTCGGTATGCCCGGCCACGTCCGGGTGGCTGTGCCCGACAGCCTGGGTCTGGACCGGCTGGCGCGCTCGTTGGATCGCTTGAGCAACGGCGACTCCGGCTCTTGAGCAACCCGGTCGGTCCGCATCTGGTTCCCGCGGCCTCCGGGCATCGCGGTGTGCTGGTGTGGCGATGGGATACCCCGACGGCGGTGCTGTCGTCGGCGCCTGTGGGCGGTGGCCTGGGCGAGATCGAATGGGTACTCAACGTCGGCGTGCCGTCCGACTACGACCGCACGGACCTGTCGGAGCATGCCCGCGAGATCGCAGCTGCGCTCGGTCTGCAAGAAGCGGGCATTGCCATGTTCACCGCGGTCGACTTGGGCCGGCGGCAAAGATGCGAGTTCGAGGGGGTGGCCGTGGACGCCACGGTCGGGATCAGCCATCCGACCTGGGCCGCCGACCCGTCCGCAGCGGGTGTGCCAGCGGTACCGGGCACGATCAACCTCGTGGTGCAGGTGCCGGTGGCGCTCGATCCGGGCGCGGCGGTGAACGCGGTGATCACGGCCACCGAGGCCAAGGTCCAGGCGTTGGCGGCCCGCCGCGTGCCGGGTACCGGCACGGCCACCGACGCGATTGCCGTTGCGTGGCCCTGCGAGGGGGCGCCGGAGCGGTTCGCTGGTCCGAGGTCGCGGTGGGGTGCGAGGATCGCGCAGGCCGTGTACCGGGCTGTCTGGGCCGGGGCGGAGCCGGGGGCCTGAGCGTGTTGTCGGGCGTGCCCTCGGTTGTGTGTTGGGTGGTCCGTTGATCCGGCTGGGGCAGCGTTGCCTGGCTGCGGCCGGCGGGCTGTTGCTGGACCGGATCGTCGGCGAGCCTCCGGCCGATGTCCACCCGGTGGCCGGTTTCGGGCGCACCATGGAGCGGGCTGAGCATGTGCTGTGGGCCGATCGCCGCCTGAACGGCGCGGCCTATGCGGTGACCGGCGCGGCGATGGGAGCGGCTGCCGGCCTCACGACCGGCTCTACCGCTGTGGTCACCTGGGCTGTGTCGGCAGGTCGGGAGCTGCGCCGGGTGGCGAGCCGCATCGGTGAGTTGGCCGGGTCGGGGGATCTGGCGGCGGCCCGGGCTGAGCTGCCGTCGCTGGTGGGGCGTGATCCGTCGGAGCTGGACGCTTCGGGGATCGCCGCGGCGGTCATCGAGTCGCTGGCCGAGAACAGCGTGGACGCGGTGATCGCCCCGGCGTTCTGGGCCGCGGTGGCCGGTGCGCCCGGCGCGGCCGCCTACCGGGCGGTCAACACCATGGACGCCATGGTCGGCCGGCGTGACGACCGGTACGGCAACTTCGGCTGGGCCGCAGCCCGCTTAGACGATGTGGCCAACTACGTTCCCGCCCGGATCTTCGCCGGACTGGTTGTGGTGCTGTGCCCCCACCGGGCCCGGGAGATCGTCGCCGCGGTCCGCCGCGACGCGCCGGCCCATCCGTCCCCCAATGCGGGGGTGGCCGAGGCGGCGTTGGCGGCTGCGCTGGGTCGCCGGCTCGGAGGGCCCCTGCGCTATGGGGACGCCGAGGAGAATCGCCCCTTGCTGGGGGACGGACCGCGGCCCGACCCCGACGATGTCGGAGAGGCGGTCCGCATCGCAGACCGGGCCGAGTGGGCGGCAGTGGGGGTGCTGTGCCTCATCTGGCTGGCTTCCCGGCTGAAGGGGCCCGCCGCGAAGCTGCCGTAGGCCCGCGGCCCAGTCTCCGAGGCCTCGCCACCGGTACGGTGCAGTTCCTGTGGTGTCGGTGACGCGAGAATCCCTGTTTGCTCGGCGCCTGAGACGATGGCCGGGGCTGATAATCGCATTCATGGCCATCGCCATAGCGGGCTGCGCACCCAGTGACGCTCCCAGCATTCCGGAGGTGCCCGAGCCGACCATCACCGAGCCGGACGCACCCGAGCCAACCGTCACCGCGCCCGAGCCCGAAGCACCCGAACCAACCGTGACCGAGCCGGCAACACCCGAGCCGACCGTGACCGAGCCCGAAGCACCCGAGCCCACCGTCAGCGAGCCCGAGACGCCCGAGCCCGAAGCACCCGAGCCCGAGGCCACCGAGCCCGAGGCCACCGAGCCCGAGGCCACCGAGCCGGGGGCACCCGACGGCGAGGCGCCCGACGGCAGCGACGAGAGTCCCGGGCCAGGCTCGGAGCCAGTCGAGTTCGACTTCTCGTTCGAGACCGACGCCGATGGCTGGGTGGTCGACTTCGCCGACCTGCCGGAGGACTACGACCAGTCGATCTACGAGCTTGACGGCGGACACCGGGCCCTGCCTGACGGCCTCGACGGCGCAGGGATTTACGTGCAGGGCCACAACCGCAGCGACGACCTGTTCATGTACCTGAAGCGACGGGTGGACGGCCTGACCCCGGCGGCTTCCTACACCGTGTCGGCAACCGTCGATCTGGCCACCGACGCCGCGCTGGCGTCGGTGGGGATCGGCGGCTCTCCCGGCTCGAGCGTGTTCGTGAAGGCGGGCGCCTCCACCGCCGAGCCTGAGGTGGCGCCCGACCGCATCGACCATCTCCGGCTGAACATCGACAAGGGCAACCAGTCCCGGGGCGGTTCACAGATGGCGGTGCTCGGCACCGTGGGCCATCCCGACATCGTGGGCGACGAGTTTCGCCTCAAGACCCTCGACAGCATGGACAGTCCCGTCGTCGTGAAGGCAGACGATTCCGGCAGCGCGTGGCTGATCGTGGGCACCGACTCGGGCTTCGAGGGCCTCACTCGCCTGTACTACGACCGGATCTCCTTCACGCTCACACCGATCGAGCCGTCCTGACGGCAACCGGAGGCCACCCGACAGAGTCCGGCATGCAAGTAACGAGCGCCCCCGGCAGGAATCGAACCTGCGCACACGGTTTAGGAGACCGATGCTCTATCCACTGAGCTACGAGGGCAACGAGGGCGGCGCAAGCGCGGATAGCTGCGCGAAATGCCCAGCTAGGCCGCGATCTTGACGTTCGGAGGCTACCGCAGCCCGGATCGGCCAGTTTCGGGGCCGATCCCGTGGCCTTCGGCTACGGGAGTGCCCGCGAGTGCGCGCGAAGGGACCCGCGCTGGTCCCTAGTCTTGGCTCTGCTCGCGACGCGTCAAGCCGCTCGCCCTGGCTTTCTCGGAAGGTTCTGAGTTCGGAAAAAGCGAGGATGTGGCTATGCCTACACCGACGATGCCGAGTGCTCCTTCGACGCGGAGGTACTCGGTGGAGGAGGCCTAGGCGGTGCGGCTGGTCCGTCAGTCGATCCGTCCATGGTGAGAAGCGGCCTGTACAGGTCGGGGCGTCTATCTCGAAACAACCCCCACGCCGCTCGATCACGGTCGGCGCCCTGGGGATCGACCGACGCTGTGATGATCTCGTCGTCATCGGTGCCCGCCTCGGCGATGACCGTTCCGAAGTGGTCTGTGATGAACGAACGGCCCCAGTAGGTCGTACTGTGGCCGCCGCTGGCCGACTCGGCGCCCACACGGTTTGCGGCGACTACCGGAACCATGTTCGAGGCCGCATGGCCACACATTGCCGTGCGCCAGTGATCGTGGCAGTCCGAGCCGATCGCGGTCGGATAGATCAGCAACTCAGCGCCGCGTAGGCTCATGACGCGGGCCGCCTCCGGAAACCACTGATCCCAGCAGATGCAACAACCGATCCGCCCGGCGGCCGTGTCGAAGACGCCGAATCCCGTGTCTCCCGGGGATGTGTAGTACTTCTCGTAGCACGTCGGAGGCCCCAAAGGCATGTGCGACTTCCGGTAGGTACCGGCGATAGTGCCGTCGGCATCGACTACGGCTGTCGTGTTGAAGTAGGCCTGCCCGGCCTGCTCGAAGAAGTTCACCGGGATGACGACGTGAAGCTCGCGTGCCAGCTCCTGCATGTAGCCGACGGTTCGACTGGACTCGAGCGTCTCTGCCAATTCAAAGAAGTCTTCGCGCCAACCGAAGTTGTAGAAGAGCTGGTGCGCTACCAGCTCCTGGAGCACGACGATATGGGAGCCTTCTTGCGCCGCCCGGCGGGCTAGTTCACCCGCTCGGTCGAGATTGCCCGCTGGATCGGGACCGCACGCCATCTGAATGGCCGAGATCGTGACAGCCATGCGGCTCACGAACCCCGTTTAGCGTTGCCGCATTGATGCTGCACGCGAGTCGTCGACAGGTCTCGTCGGCCTCCGCTGGTCGGACGATCAATGCCCACCGGACGACAACGTAGTCGGAGAGCTCAGGGGAGGCGGTCTAACCACGAGCTACCCCACAGCCGTCGTAGGCGTTGCTCAGGCCTCTCAAGGTCTACAGTGCGAGCGCTTGAAGACCGGCTGAGGAGCAAGAGTGCGCGTCATCGTGTTTGGAGCGACCGGAAAGACTGGGCGGCATGTCTCGCGCCTGGCTTTGGATCGGGGGCATGAGGTCACGGCCTTCGGACGATCCGCCGACAGGCTCGACCCCGAACCCGGCCTGAGCGCGTCCAAGGGCGACGTGCTCGAACCCGGCGCGGTCGCCACGGCGGTCGAGGGCCACGATGGCGCCATCGTGTGTCTCGGCAGCACCGGTCTGCGGGACAGCACGACCCTCGCCGCCGGCACGGCCAACATCGTCGCCGCCGTCGACAGCCACGGTGTCGGGCGCCTCGTCGTGTTGTCCGCCGCCGGCGTGGGAGACAGCTGGACCCAGATCCCGTGGAGCTCGCGGCTGATGTTCAAGACGATGCTGCGCAACATCCTCGCCGACCACCGGGCCCAGGAGGCCGTCGTCGAAGGAAGCAAGGCCGACTGGACTGTCGTCCGCTCAGCCGTTCTCACCGACAAGCCCGCGACCGGCACCGTCACCGCCACCAAGACGGGGCCGACGAAGCGAATCAGCAGGACCGACGTCGCCGGCTACCTCGTCGACCAGCTCACCGACGCGTCGCTCGCCCGCCGAGCCATATCGGTAACCACCTAGCCTCCGAGCCGATACCAGCGCGCTCACCCCAAGAAGTCTCATGTGAGACCGCTTGTGGGCGTTCGGAGAGCTACCGTCCGGGCCGTGACGAGGGCGAACTATGTGGCGTTGCTGCGGGGCATCAATGTGGGTGGCAAGAACATTGTGCGCATGGCCGACCTGCGGGCCGCGTTCGAGGACGCCGGGTACGCGTCGGTCAGCACCTACATCCAGTCCGGCAACGTGCTGTTCGAGTCAGACGGGCCGTCGGCAGCGCTGGAACGCGACATCGAGACGATGCTCGAGAGCGCCTTCGGGCTGTCTCTCGTCGTCGTGGTGCGCTCGCACCGGCAGCTCCGCAGTGTCGTCACCCGGGCACCGGACAACTTCGGCGCCGCGCCCGACATCCATCACTCCGATGTGATCTTCCTGAAGGCGCCGCTGACGAGTCGTCAGGCTCTGCGAGCCGTCGAGTTGCGCGAGGGCGTCGACCAAGCGTGGCCCGGCACAGGGGTGCTCTACTTCTCGCGCCTTAGCGAGCGGTTGTCACAGAGCCGGATGAACCGGATCGCCAGCACCCCGCAGTACCAGAACATGACCATCCGCAACTGGAGGACAACGACCAGGCTGCTGGGCCTCCTCGACGAGCGGAGCGCCGCACCGGGCGCTTAGGGCAAGGACCCGCGCTGACCGTCGCGGCGCAGCCGCTGAATCGTTGGTCAGCGCGGGCGTCGTGTGCGGGCCCACAGCCAGCGCATCCCGCCGACGCATGTCGCTGCCAGTGTCGCCACCAGCAGCACCCACTTGACCGAGGTGAACACCGCGGCCGGCCAGGCCAGCGGGGACGGCGCGCCGTCGTGGCTCAGCGCCAGCGCTGCAATGGTGATGTTCTCCAGCACGTCGGCCAGCGCGACCGCCAGCGGCAGCAGATACAGCCGCGCCCCGCCTCGAAACAGCCGGAAGAGCAGGACCGCGAGCAGCAGGCCGTAGGAGGCCGGAAAGACCATGTCGATGGTGAGCGCGGTCGCCGCATAGACGGCCCTCGCACTCGCGTCGAGCCGGTCGAGGGCGTCGAACAGGTCCGCCGCGTCTTCGGGCGTGTACCAGCCCCGACTGTCGAGCAGGTCCAGTCCCGCCAGCCGCGACTGCCGCCAGGCGAGGCCCGCCACGCAGCCGACGACACCCACCAATGCCGCGACCACGGTTCGCCGGGTCGCCCATCGCTCCACTGCAACACCGATCGAGAGCGCCATCAAACCGATCCCCCTCGACATACAAGGTCGGTGCACATTAGGTCGATGAGGTGTTCTTGGGATAGAACGCCGTGATGCAATCTCATTTCGGCCACGAGTTGTTCGAGTTCCTTCTCGAGTTGCGGGCCAACAACAACCGCGAGTGGTTCGGCGCGAACAAGGGCCGCTACGAGCAGCACCTGAAGGAGCCGCTGCTGGCGTTCATCGAGGACTTCGAGCCCTACCTGCACTCGATCAGCGAGCACTTCGTGGCCGATACCCGCACCAACGGCGGCTCCATGTTCCGGATCTACCGGGACGTGCGCTTCTCCAAGGACAAGACGCCCTACAAGACCCAGGCCGCGGTCCAGTTCCGCCACGAGGCCGGCAAGTCGGTCCACGCGCCGGGCTTCTACCTGCACCTGGCCCCCGGCGAGGTCTTCGCAGGCGTAGGCCTCTGGCGGCCCGACACAGCCGCGCTGGGACGGATCCGCGAGCGCATCGTCGCCGATCAGGCCGGTTGGGAGGCGGCGGTCACCGACCCCGGGTTCGCCGAGGAGTTCGACTTGGAGGGCGACTCGCTGAAGCGCCCGCCCAAGGGATTCGACCCCGAGCACCCGCGCGTCGAGGACCTCAAGCGCAAGGACCACGTGGCCACGTGCATATTCGACGAGGAGGAGGTCACTCAACCGGGATTCATCGACGACTTCGCCGACGCCTGCGGCATGGCCTCGCCTTACATGGAGTTCCTGACCCAGGCCGTGGGCCTGCCGTACTGAGGGGCGCGCCAGCCATCGGACATTCCCGGACATGTCTTCAGCACCCTGTGTAGATGTCCGTTCTTGTCCGCCATGGGCGGCGCGGAGACGGCACAATGGGTGAGTGCGATCCGGGGCGATGCAAGTTGAGGCGGTCTCCACCACCGGCATCTACTGCCGGGCCGAGTGCTCGGCCAGGCCGCTAGCCCGCAACACCGCTCGGTACCCCAGCTCGGTCGCCGCCGAGGCCGCCGGCTACCGGCCCTGCCTGCGGTGCCGGCCCGAGCGCAGAGCCGGATCACTGGCGGGCCTCGATGCCCCCGAACCGGTGGCTGCCGCGCTGCTGCGTATCACGGACGGCTTCCTCGATGATCACGACGAGCACACACTCGCCTCTCACGTGGGCTACAGCGCCCGGCATCTGCGACGGCTGTTCGAACTGCACATCGGCGCCACGCCGAGTGCCATCGCCCGATCCCGGCGCGCCCACTTCGCCCGCCGGCTGATCGACGAGACCGACCTGCCGTTCGACGCGATCGCGAGGGCGGCCGGTCTCGGCGGGCCGCGGCAGCTGCACCGGGCCATGGCCTCCCTCTTCGGGTTCACGCCCAGCCAGCTGCGCTCGAAGCGCAGGCGGGGCGAGCGGCCCAGCATCGACGGCGGCCTGACGCTGTCCGTCCCTTACATGGCGCCCTTCGACTTCGGCGCGTTCCTGGCCCACCACGCTCGACGCGCCATTCCCGGCGTGGAATCCACCAACGACACCTATGTGCGCTCCATCAGCGTGTGCGGTCACGGCGGCGTCGCCGAAGTGGCCGACGCAGCCGACGGCGAGCACCTGCGGCTGCGGCTGCACCTGCCGACCTACGACTCGATCATCGACGACGTGCACCGCGCCCGCGCCCTGCTGGGCACCGACGCCGATCCCGACCGTCCGGCCGTGCTGAACGACGATCTGGTCATCGGTCCGCTGATGCGAGCCGCACCCGGCCTGCGTGTGCCGCGGTCGTGGGACCGGTTCGAGACCGTCATCAGGATCGTGGCCGGTCAGCAGGTCTCGGTAGCCGCGGCGTCGACAATGTGCGGCCGCATCGCCCGGCGTCTCGGCGTTCCCCTCAGCGTCGCCGACGCGACTGTCGACGAAACGGCACGCAACCAAGCATCGCCAGTCCCGCACCGGCCACGCTCGGGCCCCCTCCCCACCCACCTGTTCCCCAGCGCCGCCGCGCTTGCCGACGCAGGAGCCCGCGGCCTCGCCGGACTGGGGTTCACGCAACGCAGGATCGACACGATCATCGGCGTCGCACAGGCAGTGTCGAGCGGCGATCTCGACCTGGAGGCCGCCCACAGCCTCGACGACACCGTGGCGCAGCTGCGCCAACTCGAAGGCATCGGCCCGTGGAGCGCCCATCTCATCGCCATGCGAGTCTTCGGCCACGACGATGCCTTCCCGGCCTCCGACCTGGGGCTGCGGCGCGCCGTCGAGCACCTCACCGGGCAGCCGTGCAACCCCCGTGAACTGCAGGCGCGGGCCGAGTCCTGGCGTCCCTACCGGTCATGGGCCGCGCAGCATCTCTGGAACGCGGCCGCAGGCTCGCATCGCCGACTCCCGTCCGACTGACCGGCTGGTTCCATCAACCCACATACCGACCGCAAGGAGAGGAAAGCCATGAGCAGCGACATGAACGACACGCATTGGCACACCACCATCGACAGCCCGATCGGGCCGCTCGGCCTCGTGGCCACCGACCAGGGACTGCGGGCCGTGAGCTGGAGGGGCGAGGACACCTCGGTTGAACTGCCGCCCGACATGCTCGACGGCTCGGAGCACCCGGTCCTCGCCCAGGCAGCCGCGCAGCTCGCCGAGTACTTCCGCGGCGACCGCACCCGCTTCGACCTCCCCCTGGATCTGCGCGGCACCGAATTCCAGGAAGCCGCCTGGCGGGCCCTCGGCGACATTCCCTACGGCAGCACCCGCAGCTACGGCGAGCAGGCCGCGCTGATCGATCGACCCAAAGCGGTTCGGGCCGTAGGGCAGGCCAACGGCCGCAACCCCGTGCCGATCGTGCTGCCGTGCCACCGGGTGATCGGAGCCAACGGCTCACTCGTCGGGTTCGGCGGCGGGCTGGACACCAAGACGCTCCTGCTCCAACACGAGGGAGCCCTCGACTGACCGCGGCGGCCGGTCACCCGGGTTGACGGTGGCTCAGTATTGTCGTGCTGGTGAGCGACACCGCCGCGGTGCGAACAGCCGGCAGGGAACACGCCGGCCGCGGATTGGCTCCCTGCCGGCCGCTGCTCAAGTGGCCGGGCGGGAAGCGGTCCGAACTGCCGCTCATCGCACCTCGGATACCCGAGCATTCACGCTACTTCGAGCCCTTCTTCGGTGGAGGCAGCGTCTACTTCGATGCCATCGACTCCGAGTCCTACGCCAACGACCTTCATCCCGACCTGATGGAGTTCTACCGTTGCGTCAAGCACGGCGATGAGCGGTTCTTCGAGCATCTGTACTCCATCGTCGAAGATTGGGAGCGGGCCTCGCTCGTCGAGAGAGACGCCGTCTACTACGAGTGCAGGGAGCGGTACAACGCATCCCGGCTCACCACTGTCCAGCGCGCCGCCGATTTCTTCCTCCTGAGGGAGCTGGCCTACGGGGGAATGTTCCGCGTCAATTCAAGCGGCCACTTCAACGTCCCGTTCGGGCGGGCCTACGCCGAGAACAAGAACCTGCGCGAGAAGGTGGACCGTCTCCGCTCCGACGCGGCAGTGGCCAAGATGCAGCGCCTCAATCTGTCGGCTCTCGACTTCGCCGACTTCCTGGGCTGCTTCGAGTTCCGCCCAGAAGACTTCATGTTCGTCGATCCGCCCTACGACTCGTCGTTCTCCAAGTACGACACTCTCGACTTCGCTGAGGAGGACCAACGGCGTCTGGCCGAGGCTCTGGTGGGGTTCGCAGGACGATTCATGTTGGTCTGCAAGGCGACGCCGCTCATCGAGGACCTGTACCACGGTGTCGAGCACCTGCGAGTGCACCGTTACGAGTACCAGTACAAGTTCAACATCAAGGGTCGCTTCTCGCGGGCGTCCACCCACGCGATGATCACCAACTATGGTCCGCTCCCGTCGCACGAGGCGAGTTGACGATGCACCGGAGCTGATGTGCGTATCGGGATCTCGCCGTTCGCCACCACACGGGAGACCACGCTCGAGCTGAGCCGGATCGCGGTGGAGGGCGGCCTCGACACGCTCTGGCTCGGCGACGGCTACCTCGCCAACCCCGACTTCACCGGATGGGCCGGCGGGATGGAGAGCCTGGCCGAACTGGCGTGGCTGGCCGGGCGGCATCCCACCGCCCGGGTCGGCATCGCGGCCGCCATCCTCCCGCTGCGCGACCCGTCGTGGCTGGCCAAGCAGGCCAACACGCTCCACCGGATGGCGGGCGGCGGGTTCGTCCTCGTCGTCACGCCCGGGTTCTGGGCCCAGGACCTCGAAGCGAGGGGCATCGCCTTCGCCGAGCGCGCCGCGGTCTTCGACGGAAGCCTGGCAGACCTCCGCCGGCTGCTCCTCGACGAGACGCTGTCCCCCGGACCCTCCAGCACCGGGCCGCCGCCGGTGTGGCTGGCGGGAGCGGCCGCGACCATGGCCCGGGCCGCGGCGCTGGGGCTGCCCTTCCTTTCCTCGCGGGCCACCCCCGACGAACTGGCCCCGGTAGCCCGGCGGTTCTTCGACGCGGGCGGGGAGTTCCTGGCCCACCGGACCCGGCTTGAGTACGGCGGGCACGATGTGACCGGCAACGTCGTCGACTGGCACGCCATCACCGGCTCTGCCGGCAAGCTGGTCGACACCCTCGGCCGGTACGCCGAGCTGGGCGTCGGGGACCTCTCGATCATCCCCGGCCAGGACGACGCCGGCTCCCTGCGAACCGTCGAGATCCTCGCAGCCGAGGTGATGCCCCAGCTGTGAGGCACCCCCTCTGTGATCAGCGCTCGCCCGGCACCGCTCTGGTCGCCTGATGGGTGGACGTCATCACGCTGCGCAGCCCGAGCCCCATCACCACCCGATTGATGTAGGCGTAGTAGGCGACCATGTTGTTGAGGTCGAGGATGTCGAGGTCGGTCAGCCCGTGCGCTCGCAGCGGTCCGAGATCGTCCTCGGTCACGGCCGCGGGCGACTGCGTGAGCCGGGCGGCATACGCGCAGATCGCGTCGAGGCGGCCGTCCCCGGACTTCACACGGGCAGGGTCGGCGTCGATGGCGTCCAGCACCTCGGCGGCCAGTCCGAGCGACTCGAGCTTGAGCCGCAGACCCGAGGCGCAATGGTCGGTGCCGTTGATACGGGACGTCACCAGGGCGGCCGACTGGCGTTCGATGGCGGTGAGTTGCGACGGGCAATGCTCCACGGTCCGGTAGAGCCGGAGCCGCTCCTCCACGATCGGGGGGTAGAGGCTGCCCAGCATGGTGAACTCGGCCGGCTCGCCGAGCTTCGCCGCCTGCCAGTCGTAGGCGTCGCGGAGCGCGCCAGAGGCATCGTCCCACGAGACGGTGTCGATCCAGGCCATCACTGCGATGGTAGACCGGTGCCGTGAGCGGCGACACCGTTCCTGCGGTCGGCGTGTGGATATTCCCCTCCGCGCCCGCTCCCGGGCTGGTCGACCTGGCCCGCCACGTTGAGGATCGCGGCCTAGACGAGCTGTGGGTGGGCGACGAGGGGCCGGCACGCGATCCCTTCGCCGTGCTCGCCGCCGCGGCGGTCGTCACCGACCGGATCAGGCTGGCCACCGGCATCACGAACCCGTACGTGCGCCATCCGGGCGTAACCGCCGCGAGCATGCTCACCGTCCACGAGCTCAGCGGCGGCCGGGCCGTGCTCGGGGTCGGTGCGGGGGGACAGATGTCGCTGTCGCCGTTCGGCCTGGAGGCCCGCAAGCCGGTCGTCCGTGTGCGCGAGTTCGTCGACATCGCCCGGGCGGTCGCGACCGGGACACCGGCGGCCGGTTACGCGCCTCCGGACGTGGCCGTCGACGAGGCGGCCGCCGGCGCGCCGCTGCCGGTCTTCGTGGGAGCACGCGGGCCCCGGCTCAACCGGCTGGCGTCCGAGCTGGCCGACGGTGCCTTCGTGTCGGGCATGCCCCCGTTCCGCTACCCCGCCGTCGTCGGCTGGGCCCGGTCGGAGCGCCCGATCGACATCGCGCTGTACCCGAGCGTCGCCTTCACCGAGGAGGCGGTGGAGCGACACCGGCCCGAGATGATCTGGTCGCTGCTCGACACCCCGCTCGAAGTGCGGGAGGAGCTCGGGCTCGACGTCGAAGCCGTGAGATCGGCCGCCGGGGCGCTCCGGGCCGGCGACCCGGAACCGGCACGGACGCTGATCGACGACACCGTGTTCGAACGGGTGATGCTGTCGGGCCGGCCGTCGATCGTGGGCCGGCGGCTGGCGGAGCTGGTTCGCGAGCACCGGCCCACCAGCATCGGGCTCGCCCTGCTCCAGGACGACCTGCACCAAGGCGTCGACCACGCAGCCGAGGCCTTCGCCGCCATGACCGCCGAACTCGAAGGTGACTGATGGTCGGCGTGATCAACCATGTAGCCAACCCCAACGTGGAGGCCGCGGTCGGGCTCGCCCGGGCAGCCGAAGGAGCGGGAGCGGCATGGATCGGCATCGCCGACGCCTTCTGGTGGCGCGACGTATGGATGCTGCTCGGAGAGGTCGCCTCCCAGACGGAACGCATCGAACTCGGACCGGCCATGACCAACCCGTACATGCGCCACCGGTTCCACACGGCGTCGGCGCTGGCCACGCTTCAGGAGCTGGCGCCCGGCCGCGTGTTCTGCGGGATCGCAGCCGGCGGATCCGAGGTCACCGCAGCGGCCGGGATCACCCGGCAGGACGCAGCCGCGAGGGTGGCCGAGCTGGTCACCCTCCTGCGCGAGGTCGCGGCCGGCGGGACGCTCGATGCCGCGTCGGGCCGCGGTCTCGACATCGGCCTCAATCCCGTCCCGATCCTGATGGCGGGGCGGGGCGACCAAATGCTGCGCGCCGCGGGTGCGCTGGCCGACCGGGTCCTGCTGTGGGCGATCCCGGCGTCGGACCTGGAACGCTCGGCGTCGATCGTCCGTGCCGGCGCCTCCGGCCGGCCCCGGCCGCCGGAACTGGCCTGGGCGCCGCTGGTACGCCACCGCGACGCTCCGCAGGCGTCGATCATGCACGTCGCCGTCTACGCGTCCCTCAACACGGTCGCTGAGGTGCGACTCGGATGGGGACTGGACGACACCCGGGTAGAGGCCATCCGGGAGCAGCTCGTGCGGGGCGACCTGCCGTCGGCGGCAGCCCTCGTCCCACCTGAGGCCCTTGAGGACCTGGTGTTCGAGGATCCCGAACCGGCCCCGATCGCGACCGTCGCCCGCGGGCTCGGCGTGTCGTCGATGGCGGTGCCCGGGTTCGACCCGGCGACAGTCGCCGGCCACATTGCCTGGGCCGCCTCGGTCGAGGCCCTGCTCGACTGACGGGGAGGCTCCGGTGGCGCTGCAGGACGATGTGCAGGCCATCCTCGACCGGGGCGTGGGCGCCGGCGACGTGGTGGGGGCGGTGGCCCAAGTCGTCACCGGCGACGGGCTCCTCGCCGCCGCGGCCGCCGGGGAGCGGTCGGCCGACACCACGGCGGGCGCCGGCTCCATGACGCTCGACACGGTCTGCTGGATCGCCTCCATGACCAAGGCCGTCACCGGCACGGCGGCCATGCAGCTCGTGGAGCGCGGCGAGCTCCGCCTGGACGCGCCCGCGTCGAGCGTGCTGCCCAACCTCGCCGACGCGGGCGTGCTCGAGGGTTTCGACGACGACGGCCACCCCGTCGTGCGCCCGGCCAGGGCCCCGATCACCCTGCGCCACCTGCTGACCCACACCTCCGGGTTCGGATACGACACCTGGAGCGAGCCCCTGCTGCGCTACCAGCAAGCAGCCGGGACGGTCTCGATGACCAGCGGGGAGCTGGTGGCGACCACGACGATGCCGGCCCTGTTCGATCCCGGCGAGGGCTGGATGTACGGCATCAGCATCGACATCGTGGGCCGCATGGTGGAGGAGGTGTCGGGCCGGCGGCTCGACCACTACTTCGACGAGCACATCCTCGGTCCGCTGGGCATGGGCTCCACCTCATTCGGGCTGAGCGACGCCCTGCAGTCCCGCAGTGCCGCCATGCACGCCCGGAGGCCCGACGGCTCGCTGGCCGCCATCGAACTCTCCCGGTCCCCCGAACCGAAGTACCCGTCGGGCGGCGGCGGGCTCTACAGCACGGTCGAGGACTACTGCCGGTTCCTTCAGATGATCCTGGGCCGGGGCAGCCTCGACGGCGTCGCGATCCTGCAGCCCGAGACGGTCGACCGGATGACGGTCAACAACATCGGAGACCTGCGGGTGGTCGCCCTGCCCGCGGTGCGGCGTGAGCTCACCAACGACGCTGAGTTCTTCCCCGGCGTGGCGAAGACCTGGGGCCTGACATTCCAGATCAACGAGGAGCCGCTGCCCACGGGAAGGCCCGCCGGCGGGCTCATGTGGGCCGGCATCGCCAACTCCTTCTTCTGGATCGACATGGGCAATCAGGTCGCCGGCACCTACATCAGCCAGCAACTCCCGTTCGCCGACCCCCGCTCCTACCGGCTCTACGCCGACATCGAGACCGCAACGTACGAGTATCTGACGAGCTAGACGGCCGGCCGGCGGCGGGCTGCCGCTGGAACGATCCCGCCGTCTGCTGACGGTTGCTCAAGAGACGGGGCGAGGGCTGAGTGAGGTTGGTCGAACGTTTCAGGCATAAAAGTTGTTGCTTCAACTTCACTTGAATTGTAGTTTCAACGTAGTTACTGTGAGGAAACCCGGCACTGTGTGTCTGCCCCGGGACGGGAGCGGCGCTCGGGGACGGGGGCGACAAGACAAAGAGACCGTCTGAGGACTGGAGGGAACCATGATCAAATCAAGGACTGTCGTGGCTGCGCTCGTGGCGTTCGCGCTGCTGGCGTCGGCGTGCGGCGACGATGAGGAAGAGGCACCGGCGACAGCCGATGCCACCGAAGCGGCTACCGAGGCCGGGCCGGCGGACGACGAGGCCGCTGCTCCGGCAGAGCCCGAGGCTACGGGGGCGGACTCGTCTGACCCGATCCGGATCCCGTTGCACAACTGGTCGAGCCAGCTGGTGGGCGCCGAGGTCGTCGGGGGAATCCTCCAGGAGGCCGGCTTCTCAGTGGAGTACGTGCCCTCAGACAGCCAGGTGGTGTATCAGTCGATGTGCGACGGCGACATCGAGCTCGTCCACGAGGTCTGGGAGGGCGCGTTCGGCGTGGCCTTCCAGGAGCAGGTCGACAAGGGCTGCGTGCTCGACTGGGCCACCCACAACGCGGTCACCCGCGAAGAGTGGTGGTACCCGATCTACGTCGAGGACCAGTGCCCGGGCCTGCCCGACTGGGAGGCACTCAACGCCTGCGCCCACCTCTTCGCCACCGCCGAGACCGGTGACAAGGGCCGGTTCCTGGGCGGTCCGGTGGACTGGCTCAAGGGCGACGAGGATCGCGTCAAGGGCCTCGGCATGAACTTCGAAGTGGTGAACGCGGGCTCCGCCGCCACCTTGTGGGCTGAGTTGGATGCGGCTTCGGCCGACAACACGCCGATCGTGTTGTTCAACTGGACCCCGAACTTCGTCGAGGCCGTCTACGAGGGCAAGTTCATCGAGTTCCCCACCTTCGAGGACGCCTGTTTCACCGATGCCTCCTGGGGCATCAACCCCGACTTGAAATATGACTGCGGCAACCCCGCCGACGGCTATCTCAAGACCGGCGTGGGCGAACACTTCCCGGAGAAGTGGCCCACGGCTGCTGCGATCGTGCAGCGCATGGACTTCACCAACCCGATGCTGGCCGCCATGGCCGCCGCCGTCGACGTCGACGGCAAGGAAGCCTCAGAGGCGGCCCAGGAATGGCTGGCCGCCAACGAAGACCTCTGGCGAGGCTGGATCAGTGGTGAGGTCGCGGCCGCGGCCGACACCGAGATGGCAGCTGCGGAGGATTCGTCTGATCCGATCCGGATCCCGTTGCACAACTGGTCGAGCCAGCTGGTGGGCGCCGAGGTCGTCGGGGGAATCCTCCAGGAGGCCGGCTTCTCAGTGGAGTACGTGCCCTCAGACAGCCAGGTGGTGTATCAGTCGATGTGCGACGGCGACATCGAGCTCGTCCACGAGGTCTGGGAGGGCGCGTTCGGCGTGGCCTTCCAGGAGCAGGTCGACAAGGGCTGCGTGCTCGACTGGGCCACCCACAACGCGGTCACCCGCGAAGAGTGGTGGTACCCGATCTACGTCGAGGACCAGTGCCCGGGCCTGCCCGACTGGGAGGCACTCAACGCCTGCGCCCACCTCTTCGCCACCGCCGAGACCGGTGACAAGGGCCGGTTCCTGGGCGGTCCGGTGGACTGGCTCAAGGGCGACGAGGATCGCGTCAAGGGCCTCGGCATGAACTTCGAAGTGGTGAACGCGGGCTCCGCCGCCACCTTGTGGGCTGAGTTGGATGCGGCTTCGGCCGACAACACGCCGATCGTGTTGTTCAACTGGACCCCGAACTTCGTCGAGGCCGTCTACGAGGGCAAGTTCATCGAGTTCCCCACCTTCGAGGACGCCTGTTTCACCGATGCCTCCTGGGGCATCAACCCCGACTTGAAATATGACTGCGGCAACCCCGCCGACGGCTATCTCAAGACCGGCGTGGGCGAACACTTCCCGGAGAAGTGGCCCACGGCTGCTGCGATCGTGCAGCGCATGGACTTCACCAACCCGATGCTGGCCGCCATGGCCGCCGCCGTCGACGTCGACGGCAAGGAAGCCTCAGAGGCCGCCCAGGAATGGCTGGCCGCCAACGAAGACCTCTGGCGAGGCTGGATAGCCGGCTAGGTCGTCACCACGGCTAGCGGCTTGTAGTAGTTGCTAGTCCGCTAAAGTTCCGGCCGGGTGGAGGCAGGCGCCTCCCCCGGCCGGTTCTTTCTGGAGGCGCGGATGGCTACGTCATGAACGGTGACGCGATGATCTCGTGCCGGGACGTGTGGAAGCTCTACGGCCCCGATCCCGAGAAGTTCCTCGCACACCACGACGGGGAGCCCAGCATCGACACCGTGAAGGACGCCGGGTACATCCCGGCCGTCGTGTCGGCCAGCCTCGACGTGATGCCCGGCGAGATCCTCGTGCTGATGGGTCTCAGCGGATCGGGCAAGTCCACACTGGTCCGATGCCTGTCGCGCCTGATCGAGCCGACCTCGGGCAGCGTCCACTTCGGCGGCGTCGACCTTCTGGCCGCGTCGGGGCGGGAGCTGATCGACATCCGCCGGCACCGCATGGGGATGGTGTTCCAGCACTTCGCCCTCTTCCCCCATCGCACCGTGGCCGAGAACATCGTGTTCCCGCTGGAGGTGCAGGGCGTCGACAGCGCGGCCCGGCGGGCCCGAGCGGATGAGATCCTCGCACTGGTGGGCCTGGAGGGTCGCGGCGGCTACTACCCGCGCGAGCTGTCCGGAGGTCAGCAGCAACGCGTAGGCATCGGCCGGTCACTGGCCGTCGAACCGGACGTGTGGTTCCTGGACGAGCCCTTCTCGGCGCTCGATCCGCTGATCCGGCGAGAGATGCAGGACGAGTTCCTGCGGCTCCAGTCGGTGCTGCACAAGACGATCGTGTTCATCACCCACGACTTCAGCGAGGCGATCCGCCTGGCCGACCGGATCGCGATCCTCTACGAGGGCCAGATCGTCCAGCTGGGCCGGGCCGAGGACCTCGTCACCCAGCCCGCGACCGACTATGTGCGGAACTTCGCTCGCGACGTGCAGCGCGACCGGATCCTCACCGCCCGCAGCGTCATGGGCGATGTCTCGGACGCTCCCCCGGACGCGGAGACGGTGGGCGCCGACTCCGTGCTGCGCGAGATCGCTCCAACGGTGCTGGCGAGCCCGCACCCGCTGGTGGTCGTCGACGACGGTGCTTCGGTCGGGAGCCTCAGCCGCGACGCCGTGATCGACGCAGTGTGGGGTGGGAGCGAGGCCGAGGGCACAGACTCCGGCGCCGGCTGATGGCGGCGACGGTCGAGCCCGAAGCGCCCGAGAGCGCCGTCGAGTCTGCGGCGCCTGAGAGCCTGCTCGAGCGGTTCCGCCGCACCAAGGGCTGGCGCATGGCGCTGCTGTTGGTGTCGCCCTACATCGTCATCCAGATCATCCATCAGGCCGCCCCCGGCCTGTTCCC
>VXWX01000015.1 GCA_009835735.1 Acidimicrobiaceae bacterium | reverse complement strand
CAGATCTTCCGCGCCCAGCACAGCGGGCTGATAGCCCAAGTGAAGGAACGGCTCGCCGAGGGGCCGAAACAGTGACGGGCCGGCTTGAGAAGGGAGGAGGCTCGATATGAGAAACCAAAGGCGCAATGGCATCGTTCTGGTCGCAGCGTTGGCCGCCCTCGTCGTCGTGGCCCTCGTCGTGATCTTCAGCGGCGAGGAGGAAGACCAAACGGTGACCATGGCCCGGGCCAACTGGTCCAGCGGCTACATGCAGGCCGAGATCTACGCCCAGCTCATCGGTGAACTGGGGTACACGGTCACGGACCCGTCCGCCCACACCCTCAACCCGTACTCCTTCTATCCGGCGCTGGACAGCGGGCAGTACGACCTGTGGGCGAACGGCTGGTTCCCCACCCACGACATCTACCTCACGTCCGAGACAGCCGCCGGGCTGGAATACGACCGCAGCATCGAAGCTGTCGGGCAACAGGTCGAGTCGGGTGCTCTCCAGGGGTACATGATCGACAAGGCCACCGCCGACGCCATGGGCATCACCTCGATGAGCGACCTGGCGGACTCGTCGGTCGCGTCGGTGTTCGACCAGGACGGCGACGGTCTCGCCGACCTGATCGGCTGCAACGAGGGCTGGGGCTGCGCCACCATCATCGACAACCACATCGCCGAACTCGATTGGGGCGACAATGTGGAGCAGGTGTCAGGCACCTACGGCGAGCTGATGCGTGGAGTGCAGGACAGGGTGGCGGCCGGTGACCCGGTGCTGTTCTATGCCTGGACCCCCAACTGGACCTACGAGGCGCTCGCACCGGGCGTCGACGCGGTCTGGCTGGAGTCACCCGCACTCGAAGACGATGAGGGCACGACCGAGGTCCGCGGCCTCGCCGGCTGCGCCAGCAACCCCTGCGACCTGGGATGGCCGGTCAACAGCATCCGGGCCGTGGCCAACAGCGAATTCCTCGACGACAACGCCGACATCCGGCGCTTGCTCGAACAGGTGCAGATCCCGCTCGGCGACATCGCCGCCCAGAACGCCAAGGCGAACCCCAACGCCAAAGCCGACGCGGCCGCATGGATCGCCGACAACCGGGCCCTCGTCGACATCTGGCTGACGAACGCCAGGAACTAGTCGGCCGACATTCCTAGACCCGAGTCCGTATAGGGCGCCAGCTCAGCCGGTGCCCTATACGGACTCGCCCTCCGCGGGCCAGGGAGCCTCTCCCTGAGCCATGGCGGTGATCTGGGCCAGGCTGAAGGAGTCAAGGAACCGGCGCATGTGCGCGCCCGAGGCCGACCAGATCGCCAACAGCACGCACTGCCCCTCATGATCGCAGGCGCCGTCGGTGTGGGGCTCCCCGAAGTCGCCCGCGGCAATGGGGCCGTCCACGGCCCGCACGATCTCTGACAGCTTGATGTCGGCGGGATCGCGGGCCAGCACGTAGCCACCGCCCACACCCCGCTTCGAGCGCACCAGGCCGGCTCCCTTCAGGGCCAGGAGTATCTGCTCCAGGTAGGGCTGCGGGAGGGCGGTGCGCTCGGCGATCTCACGCACCGAGGTGGGCGTGTTCTCTCCATGGAGCGCCAGGGACAGCAGGGCCCGGGATGCGTAGTCCCCGCGTGTCGACACCCGCATGGTGGCATCCTAGATGCCGTGGACTGCTCGGAACCTATTGCCGCGCGCCAAGAGCCGGTCCTGCCCGCCTACGGAGGCGGCTGCATAGCCGACATCGTGCCCGCGATCCTGGAGACCGGCCTCCAAGGATCTCCGGGCCCGCTGCCCCCGGAGATCCTCGAGGCCCGGGCCGTGGTGGTGCTGGTCCTTGACGGGCTCGGCGCCGAGCAGCTCGCGGCGCGGCCCCGGATCGCTCCGACGCTCCACGAGATGCACGCGTCCACGATCACCACGGTGGCTCCGAGCACCACCGCGTCCGCCCTCACTTCCATAGCCACCGGCGTCGGGGTGGGAGAGCACGGGATCGTGGGATACCGCATCCGGACCGACGACGGCAACCTCAACATCCTGAAGTGGAGAACGCCTCAGGGCGACAGCGTGGACCGCCACCCGCCCGAGCGGTTCCAGCCGGTCGCCTCCTTCGGCGGCCAGCGCCCGCCCGCGCTCCAGAGGGACGTCTACCGTAAGTCGGGCTTCAGCCGCGCCTACCTGCGCGACGCTCGCCGGTTCGGGTACAAGATGCTGTCGAGCCTGGCGGTGGAGGTGCGGCAGTTGCTGGCCGCGGGGGAGTCCTTCGTCTACGCCTACTACGAGGGCCTGGACATCGTGGCCCACGAGCACGCCTTCGGCGAACACTACGAGGCCGAGTTGCGGGCCTGCGACCGGCTGATGGCCGATCTGCTCACCATCCTCCCCCGCGGCTCCGCGGTGGTGGCCACCTCCGACCACGGCCTCGTCGACTGCTCCGACGGCCTGGTCAAGATCGACGGCACCGTGCTCGACTGCGCTAGAGCGGAGTCGGGCGAGGCCCGCTTCCGGTGGCTGCACGCCCGGCCGGGCCGGAGCGGCGACCTGTACGAGGCCGCCGTCGACGCCCACGCCGAACAGGCCTGGATCCGCACCGCCGAGGAGATGATCGACGCCGGCTGGCTCGGACCGGTCGTCACCGACGCAGCCCGCGCCCGGCTCGGGGACGTGGCGCTGGTGGCCCGGGACGCCTGGGCGTTCAGCCATCCCGACGATGGCGCCCCCAGGATCATCGGTCGCCACGGCTCGCTCACCTCCGCCGAGATGCTCGTGCCGCTTCTGGTCTATACCTCCTAGGGTTGGATTCGTGGCTGATCTGGACACCCCTGAACCCGAGGTGCTGGCGCCGGAGGTCATCGAAGCCGGGGCGGGCGACGCTGGCGACGACATCAATGAGACGATCGATCATCCAGCCAAGGTCATGCGCATCGGCACCATGCTCAAGCAACTGCTGGCCGAGGTTCGCTCCACCGATCTGGACGAGGCCAGCCGGCAGCGACTGCGCGAGATCTACGAGACGTCGGTGGGCGAGGTCGGCTCGGCCCTGTCGCCAGACCTGCGCGAGGAACTGGCGAGGCTCGCCTCGCCATTCGACGAGGCCGAGACCCCGTCCGCCATGGAGCTCCAGGTCGCCAAGGCCCAGCTGGTGGGGTGGCTCGAAGGCCTCATCCAGGGAATGAAGGCCATGCTCCTAGCCCAGCAGATGAGCGCCCACCAGCAGCTCCAATCAATGCGCGGCGAGCTGCCGCCGGGAGCCGACCCATACCCCAGACTCCAGCCCGAAAGCGACCCCGCAAGCCGCCCAGGCACCTACCTCTGATCGCTTGACACAGGACCCGCCGGCCGGGCAAACAATGCACTTGCGCGCGCCCCCGAACAGCCGACTATGGTGCGAATGACAGCTGTGTGATTCATCCACAGCAATCTCAACACCGGTCCACAGCGGTCCACAAGGAGGCAAGGTGGCTGACTCGTTCGTCCACCTCCACACCCACACCGAGTACTCGATCCTCGACGGCGCCTCGCGGCTTGACGAACTCATCGCAGCGGCAGTCGCCGACGGCCAGCCGGCCCTGGGAATCACCGACCACGGCAACATGTACGGGGTCCTGGACTTCTACCGCAAGTGCTCGGAGCAGGGCATCAAGCCCGTCATCGGCGTCGAGGCCTACATGGCCCACGAGTCCCGCCACGAGCGGCCCTCACGGCGGGGCCGGGTCGACGACTCCGGCGGGGACACCGAGGGCGGCCGCAAGCTGTACTACCACCTGACGCTGCTGGCCACCGACGACACCGGCTACAAGAACCTCATCCAGGTGGCCAGCCGGGCGTTCATGGAGGGCTACTACTACAAGCCCCGCTGCGACTGGGAGACGCTCAACGACCACAGCGCGGGCCTCATCGCCACCACCGGCTGCCTCGGAGGCCAGGTGCCACAGGCCCTGCTTCGGGGCAACCCGGCCGAGGCACTCGAGAAGGCGGCCCGCTTCCAGGACATCTTCGGCCGCGACAACTACTACGTCGAACTGCAGGACCACGGGATCCCGGCGCAGCACCAGATCAACCCGCAGCTGCTCCAGATCGCACGCACGCTCAATGCGCCCCTGCTGGCCACCAACGACAGCCATTACACCCACCGCCACGACGCTGCGGCCCATGACGCGCTGTTGTGCGTGCAGACCGGTTCACTGCTGGAGGACACCGACCGTCTCAAGTTCCACGGCGACGACCACTACCTCAAGTCGGCCGCGGAGATGCGCAGTCTCTTCTCGGAGTTGACCGAGGCGTGCGACAACACCCTCGCCATCGCCGAGAAAGCCGAAGTCAACATCACCTTCGGCACGCCCCGGCTGCCGCACTTCGAGGTGCCCGACGGCTTCGCCGACGACCGCTCATACCTCGAGCACCTCACCTACGCGGGGGCCAGCGAGCGCTGGGGCGACCCCCTGCCCTCCGAAGTGGCGGGGCGGCTGGCATACGAGCTCGAGGTCATCAACAACATGGGGTTCGCCTCGTACTTCCTGATCACCTGGGACCTCATCGCCTACGCCCGGCGCCGTGGCATCCGGGTCGGTCCGGGGCGGGGCTCGGCCGCGGGGTGCGCGGTGGCCTACAGCTTGCGCATAACCGACTTGGACCCCATCCGCTACGACCTGCTGTTCGAGCGGTTCCTCAACCCGTCGCGGGTGTCGATGCCCGACATCGACATGGATTTCGACTCGCGGCACCGCGACGAGCTGATCAACTACGCGGCCGAGCGCTACGGGCGCGACCACGTCGCCCAGATCATCACATTCGGGCGGATCAAGGCCCGCGCCGCGGTGCGCGACGCCGCCCGCGTCCTCGGCTATCCCCACTCGCTCGGCGACCGCATCGCCAAAGCCATGCCGCCGCTAATCCTGGGCCGCGACACCCCGCTCCAGTACTGCTTCGAGGACTCGGAGACGTACCACGACGGATTCGTGGCCGCGGCCGAGCTGCGCCAGATGTGCGACACCGACAGCGACGTGGCCAAAGTCGTGGACGTGGCCCGGGGTCTGGAAGGCCTGCGGCGCCAGGACGGCATCCACGCCGCGGCCGTGGTCATCACACCCGAGCCCTTGACCGAGTACATGCCCATCCAGCGCAAGCCGGAGCCGGGGCGCGACCCCGAAGAGGCGCCCATCGTCACCCAGTACGAGATGCACGGCGTAGAGGACCTCGGCCTCCTGAAGATGGACTTCCTGGGCCTGCGCAACCTCGACGTGATCAGCGACAGCGTCGCCCTGATAGAGCGCATCCGGGGCGTCGGCGTCGACATCGACACCATCCCGCTGGACGACCACGCCACCTACAAGATGCTCCAGGAGGGGGACACCATCGGGGTCTTCCAGCTTGAGAATCCCCAAGTGCGCTCGCTGGTGCGCTCGCTTGCCCCCACCTCCCTCGACGACATCTGCGCGCTGGTTGCCCTGTACCGGCCGGGGCCGATGGCGGCCAACATGCACCACGACTACGCCGACCGCAAGAACGGCCGGCGGCGCGTCGAGTACTTCCACGACGACGCGGCTGACATCCTGGCCGACACCTACGGGCTGATGATCTACCAAGAGAGCGTCATGAGAGTGGCCCAGCGCTTCGCGGGCTATTCGCTGGCCGAGGCCGACTCTCTCCGCAAGGCCATGGGCAAGAAGATCCGGTCGGCCATGGCGGCCGAGGAGGAGAAGTTCGTGGCGGGCGTGGTCGCCACCGGCTACGAGGAGGGCCTCGGCACCCAGCTGTTCAAGATCATCGAGCAGTTCGCCGACTACGCCTTCAACAAGAGCCACAGCTACGGCTACGGCCTCGTCGCCTACCAGACCGCGTACCTCAAGGCGAACTACCCGGTGGAATACCTCGCCGCGCTGCTCACCAGCGTCAAGAGCAAGCTGGAGAACGCCTCCGTCTACCTCAACGAGTCTCGACTGCGCGGCATCGAGGTGCAGGTCCCCGACATCAACCGGTCTGCATCCGACTTCACGCCGGTGCCCCACGACGACCACGAGGCGGCAGCCGGCCCCGGCCGCATCGTGTACGGCCTCTCCGCGGTGCGCAACGTGGGGGAGGGGATCGTCGAACGCGTCATCGCTGAGCGCGACTCGAACGGCCCGTACGCCTCATTCGTCGATTTCGTGGAGCGGGTGGACATGGAGGCGCTGAACAAGCGGACGATCGAGTCGCTGATCAAGGCCGGGGCCTTCGACTCGCTCGACCATCCCCGCAAGGGGCTGTTGCAGGCGCACGAGGCAATCATCGACATGACGGTTCGCAAGCGCCGCGAGCACGAGGCCGGCGTCATGTCGCTGTTCGGCGAGCAGAGCGACGGCCCCTCCTTCGACGACAGGCCCGAGATCACGGACATCGAGTTCGACCGCATGCAGAAGCTGGCCCACGAGAAGGAGATGCTCGGCCTCTACATCTCGGACCATCCGCTCCAAGGGATGGAGGCCCGGATCCGCCGAGTCGCAGACTGCACCATCGGCGACCTGGCGTCGGGAGCCACCCTCGGCGACGACGCCGGCTTCCTATCGGTCGGAGGGGTGATCACCGGCCTGCAGCGGCGTTGGACCCGCAAGGGCGAACTGATGGCATCCTTCGCGCTCGAGGACCTCGAGAACAAGATCGAGGTGCTGGTGTTCCCCAGGGCCATGGTCGAGCACGGTCCCAAGCTGGCCGACGACGCCGTCGTCGTGGTGCGGGGCCGCCTCGACGCCAGGGAGGACACCCTCAGGTTCTTCGCCAACGAGATCGACCCGGTCGAGAGCAACGGACACGAGCCGCCGTTGCGGGTCAACCTCCCGCCGGAGCACCAGAACGACCGGCAACTGCGCGAGCTCAAGTCCGTGCTGTGCGCTCATCCCGGCGGCTCGCCGGTGGAACTCCTACTGGGCGGGCGGCGGGTGGCGCGACTGGCCGAGGACTTCGCAGTGGACACGGCCAACGGCTTGCCGGCCGAGTTGAGGGAGCTGCTCGGCGCAGAGGCCATCGCCGCCGTCTGATCCACGGTCGAGGCTTGCGCCTCGCAAGCCCGCCGCCGGGCGCGAAACGGCGCCCGGAAGGTTGCGAAACCGGCCCGCGCCCCTGAGACTTAAAGGCGGACGGTACGGCAAGCGATAGGGGTGGCAGCCGTCATGGCGATCGCGATAGAGACCAGGGATTGCACCGCACTGGGGGATTCCGATCTGGCCGAGATGGCCGATCTCTGCGCCGTCTCCTCCAACGCATACGAGGTGGGCTCCCTGTCCAAGCAGGCCGAGGCCTGGGTGTTGGTGACCGAGGCCCGCGACAACGGCAAGCTGCGCGGCTTCTCGTTCTGCACTCTGGAGCGCATCGGCGGGACGCCCTGTGTTCTCATCGGCGCCGGCCACACCTGCCGCACCACCCGCCGCGACACCGTGTTGAGAGGCATCGTCACCGACCAACTCCGCCGGGCCGCCCTGTCGTTCCCCGACGAGGACGTTCTGGTCGGTATGCAGATCAACGATCCGGGCGCCTTCGAGGCCTTCAAGAGCCTCCACGACGTCGTGCCCCGGTCAGGCCACAAGGCAACCGGTGAGGAGCGGGCCTGGGGCCGCCGACTCGCCAAGCGCTTCGGCATCGGAAGCCTCAGCTACGAGGACCGCATCTTCACCACCCGCGGCAAGAGTGGCCCCCCGGTGGTGCTCGACCACGCCAGCCTCAAACCCCAGCAGATCCCAGCCGAGTCCGCCGAACTGCTTGACGGCTTGGTCCGCGATGACGGTGACACGCTGATCGTGCACGGCTGGGTGATGGCCGAGGAACTCGAGAAGCTGCTGTAGCGAGGCGGTCGCGCCCCGAGCCGAGGGGGCGGAGCCGGCATGGAGTTCGAGCAGGCAGTCCGGCGGCGTCGGATGGTGCGCTCCTACACCCGCGAGCCGGTGGCGTCCGCCGTGATTGACGAGATCTGCGATCTGGCCCGTCGGTCACCCACCGCAGGCAACACCGCCGGGGTGGAGTTCCTGGTGCTGGAGGGCGACGCCACTGCGGCCTACTGGGATGCCACGCTGCCGGCGGGGAGGCGGGAGGGCTTCGCCTGGCCGGGTCTGCTGGCCGCGCCGGTGCTGGTGGTGGTGTGGGTCAACCTGGGCGCGTACCTGCGCCGCTACCGGGAACCGGACAAGAGCCACACCGGTCTCGGCGCCAGCGCGAAGTCCTGGCCGGTGCCCTACTGGTTCGTCGACGGCGGGGCCGCGGTCATGACCATGCTGCTGGCGGCGCGGGACCAGGGGCTGGGCGCGTCCTTTTTCGGGATGTTCGAGCACGAACAAGCCGTGCGACGTTGCTTCGGGGTGCCCCCCGACCGGCGGGGCGTGGGCACCGTCGCCCTCGGCCATCCCGCCGAAGACGACCGGCCCAGCCGCTCAGCCGCCCGGCCCCGCCCAGACCTCAGCGAGATTCTCCACCGCTCCCACTGGCGCACGCCATGAGTGCCCGGCCGACTCGCGCCATGACCACCGAACAGACCAACGACGCTCTCACAGTCATCGGTATCGACTTCTCGAAAGATCCCAAGAAGGTGGGGATCGCGCTCGGCGTTATCGACCATGACGGACCTCGCGTCGAGAGCGCTTTGTTAGGAAAGGCAATGCAATGGGACGACATCGTGAACTATGCGGTCACCCTGATTGGCAACGCCGAGGGCGCCTCAACCTTGATCGCACTCGACGCGCCTCTGGGCTGGCCGCAAGGCCTTTGGAAGGAGCTCTCGAATCATCATGCGGGAGCAGTTCTTCGAATCCACGCTGACGAGATGTTCCACCGGCTAACCGATGACGTGGTCAAGAAAAAGCTAGCGCTGAAGCAGAACCCAATGGAGGTCGGGGCGGACAAGATTGCGAGAACGGCCCATCATGCACTGTGGTTCCTCGATCAGGTGCGAGAACGCACCGGGCTTCGGGTGCCCTTGTCATGGACTCCTGGCCGCGTCTCCGGCGTCGAAGCCATCGAGGTGTATCCGGCGGCAACCCTGGCGGGACGTGGCCTACCGACGATGGGCTACAAGACCGGCGTTGAAGCGCCAGTGAATCGAAGAGATCTGGTAAGCAAGCTCGCCCGCATTGTTGACCTAGGTCCACACGAGAAGGAGTTGGGCGAGAATGACAACCTCCTGGACGCTGTGCTCTGCGTCGTCGCGGGATTCGACTTCGCGGCTGGCGACGTCCTGCGTCCCTCCAACGAGGCGTCGGAGCAGGCTAGGCGAGAGGGATGGATCTGGGTAAGGCTTCAGCGCCCTGATCCCGATCTCAGCCATGTTCTACGTTGAGGCTGCGCCAACCAGCTGTTGGACGGGGTTGTCGACGCTGATACCCGGCAGGTGCAGAACGGGTTCTTCGGGGGTGTGCGCCGGTCCATATTGAAGTTGCCCGGGTGGGTGCAGCGTATGCACTCCGTTGGTGGTGCGAATCTGCCAACGGTGGTGGTGGATCTTCTGGTGACAGTCCCAGCAGACAGGGACCATGTTCTCGATCTTGGTGGACCCGCCTTGCGATACCGGTCTGATGTGGTGGATCTGGCACAGCGCGGGGTGGGCCGCGCAGTGGAAGCAGCCGCCGTAGCGGGCTAGGAGGACCTGTCGTTGGGCCTCGGTGGCTGTACGGCAGGACTCAGCGCGCCAGATCGGCTTCCCCTTGCGGTCGTAGACGACGCCGGTGAGCTTGGCGTTGCACGCGAGCTCTTCCAGCACGGCCGGAGGTAGCCGGTTGCCGTCTGGCAGTTCGGCGATGAGCTTGCCGGTGTCGCCGTCGACATGGGCGACCAGGCAGATGTCCGCGAAGGGCTTGGTGCTGCCCGCTCCGTCTCCTGCGCTGCCGGTCGTGAAACCGTCGAGGGTGTCGGCCATGCACTGAGGGAACGTGCGGCGATCGGTCCCGTTGACCGCGGCCATTTTCTTGTCGGCGTTGTACATACGGCCGGCCTCGGCCCGCAGCCGGTTGACGATGCGCTTGCCCGTCGCCGGATCGAACTCGCCGTGAAGATGAACCATCCCGTCGTCGCCATCCCAGACTCGAACGCGGCGCCGGGCCCGCAAGCGGCGATGCTCTGACTCGCCGCTGTCTCCCTCGCGATCAACTACCCAGCGGCGAGCTTCCCTGGCAAACTGCTCGGGACGCATCGAAGCGGCCTTGGCCAAGAGATCCTTGTCGCCCTCGACGGCTCCGGCGCTGGTCTTCTCGGAGGCTTCGGCCAGCCGTCTGGCGTTGGCGGGAGATACCTGTCCTGATTCAACCGCCTCCAGCACCGCTGGCGCCTCCTGCAGCACCTCAGCCGTCTTGACTTGGCTGCGGGCCTCCCGCCGCGACAGCCCAGCCGAACTGGCCAGGACTTCGGCTCCGCCGTCGCCGTGACGCTCGCGGCCCGCTACCGATGCCGCGGCCGTGACTTGAGCCGCCGTCATGATCGTCATCGTCGACTTCGACACTGCCAGCATCTCGAGCATCTCCGAGCACGAAGCCTCACCGGCGTTCACCAGCGCCAGCATCTCCTTGGCGGCGGCCTGGGCCCGTCGAGCGGCTTCGATCAACATGAGGACAGCATCCCATAGGGTTGTGACATCCATCCCCTATTTTCATGTGTTTTTCGATATTTTTATATGAAATCCTCACCAAGACTCCGCGGTCGCTGGCCGGCCAGTGCCGGTCGTGGTGGCCGGTTGGGCCTCGGCTATTCGACGGACTCGAGCAACTCGATACGGTTGCCGAACGGATCATCGGCATACGCCCTGTGATGTGTCTCCAGCGTCTCGTCATCGCGGACCGTGACGCCGGCCGCCCGCAGACGCGCAACCAGGCGATCCAAACCGTCCACCACGAAAGCGGGATGGGCTTTCCGGGCCGACCGGAAGTCGGCATCCACACCGAGGTGGACCTTGACGCGGTCATTCTCGAACCAGCAGCCGCCGCGCCGCTCCAGATGGGGAGGCTTGGGAACCCGTGTGAGACCCAACAGGCCCTCGTAGAACTCCTGCGCAGCCGCCTCGCCGCCCTCGGGCATCGCCAACTGCACATGGTCGATCGCTACGACAGCCACCGTCTGATCCTACGGATCCCGCACTGCTAGTGCTGCGACGTCTACTAGTCCGGGGCCAACCAACGTGCAGTCCCTCGTTGCACGCTCTACGAGGTGGGCTCGAAGATCAGTTCGGGCACCACGACTTCCCACTGATCGCACTTGAGTTGCTGCTGGTACTGCGGGTCCGAGTGACTGCGCTTCCAAGAGACGACTGCCGTGACGCTCGCGTCGACGCAGCGCGTGTTGGCCGGAGGCTCGAAGCTGCGAGCGAGAGTTCCCACTGTGACCCCCGCGCCGTCCAGTAGCTCCCACCTGTTCGACTGTCGTCGCACCCGCAGCCGATCACCCGTTGCCAACGCAGTGATGGCGCGATGCACACGATCGCTGCGAGGCTTTCGTCCAGCGAAGCTCAGGTACACGTCCCTCAGGCTGAGCTGGCGATAGCGGCGGGACAGCTCCGGCGCTGTTGGCGAGAAAGTCACGGGTTCTCGCCGGAGAACCGCGGCACTGTCCGACAACGCGTCTTGAATCGGGTGCGATCCTGCGAGGCGCCCGAGGGCGAGAGTCTGGCGGGCTCGGGTCATCGAGACGTAGTACAGGCGGCGAGGAGCGTCGGGATCCTCGTTGTGCCCTACGCGATCCCAGCGCCCGTCGAGAACAACAACATGGTCGAACTCCAGGCCCTTGGCGCGGTGGGCGGTCAATAGCAGCAACCCTCGTTGGCGCTGACGCACATCGCGTCCCCACTCGGCCAGCCATTCGATGAAGGAGTCGACCGGCGCGATGCCCCCGCCGGCCTCGACCTCGTGCTCCTTCACTGCTTCCGACAGGAGTTCGATCCATGGACCAGCGGTCTGTTCACACAGCCACGCGCGCACATCCGTGTTCCCAACCAGACCCACATCACGCCGGCGGAGCCAACCCACTAGGGCCTGCGTCTCGCGGAGATGCCAGACACTCGGCAGATCCTCGTTCGCCATCTGCACTGGTATGCCCTCAAGCTCACAGAGGCTGCGCACAGGCTCGAGATAGGCCCATTCCTTGGCGATGACCGCGCATCTCGACCAATCCCAGTCCGACGCGAGACTCGCTAGCCGCCGCAGTTCATCCATCGCGGCCTGTGCCTGGGAGATCGCGTCACGCCCGGCAGGCAGGATCTGAACTCTCCCCCGGCCAACCGTGTCGCACTCGCCCCATGGACCGCCCGGTGGGTCCTTGGCACGCGCCCTGTCGATACGGATCTCATTGTCGACCTTCATGCGATCCTGAGCCGGCTCGATAACGGCATTCGCCGCCTCGATGATGTGGTGGGTGGATCGGTAGTTGTCGATCAGGAAGGAGGGCTTGGCGCGGTAGTCCTGCTCGAAGCTGCGGATGAACCGCACCGACGATCCCTTGAACGCATAGATGTTCTGGTCGTCGTCCCCCACCGCGAAGAGGGTGAGCTTGGCATCCGCGTCCGACAGAGTCCGGCCCGCCACCGCGGAAATGAGGGCGTACTCCTCCGTGCCGACATCCTGGTACTCGTCCACGAGTATCCACCGGAATCCGGCCAGCAGGCGAGACCGCGACTCCTCAGCCTCCTCGGGTTCCAGCCCCTCGCCGCGCAGCAATGCGGCAGCCTCCTTGAGCACTTCTTGGAAGTTCTCACTGTCGGGCCGGTCCGCCCGCTCCGAGAAGCTTGCGCCCACGAGCCGCATCGCTAGCGCATGACAGGTGAGGACCATTACGCCTCGGGAGTCGTCCCCGATCAGTTCAGCAAGCCTGCGACGGATCTCGACGGCCGCGTGGCGGTTGTAAGCAAGGGCCAGGATGCCTCGGGGATCCTCGCGCTTGGCGCGTATGAGGTATGCGATCCGGTGTACCAGTACCCGGGTCTTGCCCGACCCCGGCCCGGCCAGCACCAGCATGTTCGTGTTCTCGCGGTCGTCGGCGACAAGCCGCCGCTGAGAGGGGTTTCTTAGGCTCTCAACGATGTCGCGCCATGACTCCAGCGTCGTTTGGCGCGAGAGTTCTCGCTCGCGGTCGGGGAGCCAGCGGCGCAAGAACTCGGTCTCCCCCAGAGCGAAGTAGTCGAGGGACAGGCGCACCGCATCGGCCATGGACGCGAGACCCTGCTGCGCGAACTCGGCCATGATGTGGATCTGCCGGACCGTCCCGTCGTAGTGGAGCTGAAGCGACTGATAGTCGGTTTGCGCGAAGCCGCGCCGTTCCTGTGCCAGATGGATGGTCATGGCCGGCCGGAACACCGTGAGGCCCCTGTTGAGCCGGATGACTTCCTGCTCGTGCAGCCACATCAGGGCGCGGTCCACGAGCTTGCGGGGATCCCTGCTCTCCTGTAGGACGGGATCGCCCTCGATTGCCTGTACCAGCTTCCCGAGCGTGGTCTCGACCAGGAGGTCGTTACCGCGCTTACCCCGCGATAAACACGACAGGAAGTGTTCCAGCAGCCGCTCTGCACCGTCGCGCCGACGTTGGGCGATCGACACCAGAGACGGCCATTCACGCTTCAGCGTCACCCGGACGCTTTCGGCATCCTGTTTGCGCACGGTGAGGCTGCCGCCGGAGCCTTCGCTCCGTCCGTCGCCCGCGATGCCGCGAATGGTTCGGGTCACGTGTTCAGGTCGGGCATGGCCGCAATCTGCGTCCTTGAGCCGCTGCGCAGCGACGCGCAAGTTCAGCGACGTGGTGTCTCCGACGCCCAAATCGGGTGCCGCCTCCCGCATGAGGTCCAGAAGTTCCTCCTCCACAGCGGCCGCCTCAGTGAACCGTTGCCGCGACGGATGCCGCACACCGACGTGGACGAAGGCGGTCAGCACGGTGTCATTGCTGGCGACTCCGTACTTCTCTAGGTCGTAGAGCGCACCTCGCACCTGCTCGGAGTTGAGGCCGGATGCTGCCATCAGCATGTCGGTCGAAATTCCCTCATCGGGATCGGCGTCGATCAGCGCTTCCACGATGGCGAGCAAATGCCCGCGGCGGCTGTCTGCAATGCCCCTGCTGGCGAGCTTTTTCTGCGCTTCCTCGACGGAATGCACACGCAACGACGACGGGAAGACCTGTACCCGATTCTCTTCGCGGGTCAGCAGTTCCGACTCCTCCAGCCAGGCGAGCGCGGTGCGCGCCCGCGTGTCGTCTGTGGTGGAGTCCCGTCTGAAGTCCCTGTCTTCGTCCTCCGCGAGGATCTCTCCTGTGCTCGCGATCACCTCGTCGCTCCGGTTCCGCCGTCCCATCCGGCGCAGCGCACGCAGAACCCCGTGGATCTCGCGCCGCGTGAGCCTGGAGCGAGCCGACATGCCGAACTGCCGCTCCACATCGTCCTTGGTGTACAGCAGGACGCAGTGAGCGTGGTGCTGATCACGGCCGGCGCGGCCTGCCTCCTGGAGGTAGTTCTCCAGCGAGGACGGAATGTCCGCGTGAATCACCAGTCGCACGTCGGGTTTGTCGATGCCCATGCCGAAGGCGTTCGTGGCGGCTATCGCTCGAAGCTCGCCGCCGATGAAGGCCTGTTGGATGGTCTTCTTCTCCTCGGGCGGCAGTCCGGCGTGGAAGCGGTCTGCTGCGACCTCCAGTTCGTTGAGGAACGCGGCCACCTCCTCGGTCCGTCGCCGAGTGGCGCAATACACGATTGCGCCGCCATCCCTCTCCGGCGGTAGGTGCTCGGTCAAGATCGAGTGGATGTCATGGAGCTTCTTCGCTTCGCTCGTCTCAACCACGACGAAATCAAGGTTTGTGCGGCGACTGCCACCGTCGAAGATCCGCATCTCGATGCCGAGTTGCTGCCAGAAATGGTCGACGATCTCCTCCTTGACCTCCGGCTTGGCCGTCGCGGTCAGGCACAGCACAGGTGGAATCGACCCGTCCTCCGCCCGCTCGCGAATGAAGCGACCCACGTAGCGGTAGTCGGGGCGGAAGTCGTGCCCCCATTTCGACAGGCAGTGGGCCTCGTCCAGCACCCAGGCGCCGACCTCGCGCTGCGCCAGGGCGCGACGGAATGACACGCTGCGCAACTGCTCAGGAGAGACCAGCACAATTGCAGCATCCCCCAGTCTCAGCTTCTCAAGCGCGTCGGCCCGCTCGGGCATCGACAGCATGCCGTTGATCGTGACGCAGGAGATGATCCCGTGTGCTTCGAGTCCTGCAACCTGGTCGGCCATCAGGGCCACCAGCGGCGAGATGACCACCGTTACGGCCCCTGTCTTGTCGTATCGAGACAGAGCAGGCACCTGATAGCAAAGCGACTTCCCGGTACCCGTCGGAAGGATTCCGAGAATATGCCTTCCCTCCATGGACGATTCGACGATGGACTCCTGATAGGACCGTCCGTCTTGGTCTGCGGGCGTCGGCCTGAAGCTGTCGAAGCCGAAGAAGCGCTTCAGTTCTCGGCGGGGGTCGTGGCGCTCTCGGCACCAATCACAGCCCTCATCTCTACAGGCGCGGTCACGTAATCGCCTGACCAGCAGTCCAGCCTCCGGAAACTGGTGCCGCACCCAAGGTGGCATCACCGAGTTGCCCCCTGAGACGGAAAGCCAGGCCAGGGCGTAAGCGAGGGCCCAACCGTGCCGGCCGGCCGCGGCCTCAAGGTGTCGGGTGTGTGAACGGCAAGCCGCTCCGTTGACACGCTCGTGAATCGCTTCGCGCGCCTCGGCCTCGGATGGCCTCGGCAAACCGCGAAGACTCTCGAAGAACAGGTCGAATCCCGGTCCGTCCAGCCCTCCGGTGAGCCAGTGCCACGCGGCCATCAGGTCTGAGTCCGCCTTGAGCAGTTCCTTCTGCTGGTTGGAGAATGCCCGTAGGGCGAGCCGCGCGTCCTGCTCCGGATCGTTCAAGCGGTCGTGCTTGAGCTGCGCATCCTGGTAGTGCTTCACCAGATGGTGATACGGATTGCGAGGAAAGGCGAGGGGATTGAGCCGAAGTGTGTCCACTCTTGGCAGGTGCAGCAGACGCAGGTTGGAGTTCGCGGCTTGCAGGTGGGGATGGTCGAAGTCGATCAGATTGTGACCGAGCAGGAAATCCGCCCCTTCGGCCAATTCATCTAGGTCAGCCAGCGCTTGATCGAGATTGCGGCGCGGCCCGGGAAAGACGACGCTCTCATCAATGTCGGGTCGTATCCCGGCGAAGGCGTGGATGCGCCCGGTCTTCTTGGCGACTTCCAGATCCACGGAGAGGCAGCGGGATAGCCGCAACGCCCGTTCCTGCGCGGCGATCCTGCGGTCTAGCGTCTCGACGTCGACTTCTGCGTTGCGCTTGCCGCGTTCGGTGCCGGGCGCCGGGTCCGTGTCCCCGCTGGTCTCAGCGGACTCGGTCGGGCGTCCCACGAATCCTCCGAGTGAGGTGCTGGGGTGCTTGGCGCCTCAGGCGGCGGCCTTCTCCAGGATGTGGACTCCGCAGGCTGAGGCCAGGCCGATGACGTGGGCCAGGCCAACGGTGGCCCCCGCGACCTGGCGGTCGCCGGCCTCGCCCCTCAGGTGGGTGGTGATCTCGTAGACGTTGGCCACGCCGGTGGCTCCGATGGGATGGCCCTTCGAGATCAACCCGCCGGAGACGTTCACCGGGGTGGTGCCGTCGCGGAACGGCCCGCCCGAGTCGATGAACTCCCCGGCGCCGCCGGGCTCGCACAGGCTGAGGTTGTCGTAGTGGATCAGCTCGGCTGTGGCGAAGCAGTCGTGGAGCTCCACCAAGTCGAGGTCCTCGGGACCGACGCCGGCCGTCTCGTAGGCCTGGTTGGCGGCGTTGCGGGTGAGCGTGTTCACGTCCGGCTGCACCTGGCAGTCCTCGGTGAACGGGTCCGAGGTCAGAACCGACGCAGACACCTTCACGGCCCGCTTCCGGACGTGGGACGGCATCGACGCCAGCCGCTCCCCCGAGACCAGCACCAGCGCGGCCGCGCCGTCTCCGGTCGGGCAGCACATCAGCAAGGTGTTGGGGTAGCTCATCATCGGAGACTCCATGATCTCGTCCATGGAGAACTCCTTCTGGTACTGGGCCAGCGGGTTCAGAGTCGAGTGGAGGTGGTTCTTGTAGGCCACCCGGGCGAACTGCTCGAAGCCCACGCTGTCATGGTCGTGGGCATAGGCCGTACCGGCCTGGGCGAACACGCCGGGCATGGTCTCGGTGCCCAGATAGCCGTCCACGCCGGTGACCGCGCCGTAGCGCCCCGACGGTTCGAAGACCTTCTTCTCCTTCTTGGTGGCGCCGCCGCCCAGCAGGCCCATCTTGCCCATCTGCTCGGCGCCCACGGCCAGGCCGATCTCGGCCTCGCCGGCGCGGATGGCCATCATCACGGTACGGATGGCGGTGGCCCCGGTGGCGCAGGCGTTGGCCACGTTGTAGACCGGCACACCGGTCTGGCCGATCTGCTTCTGGAGCCGCTGCCCCACGGCGCCCGAGGCCTGGAACAGCGCTCCGCAGGCAAGGACGTCGATGTCGGCCACCGTCACCTCGCCGTCGGCCAGCGCTCCCAGAGCGCTCTCGGAGGCCAGGTCGATCAGGTCCCGGTCCGGGTAACGCGCGAAGCGGGTCATGTGGGCGCCGAGCACCCACACGCTGTCTGGGGAGATCTGGGCTGCCATTGTCGCTGCTGCCTCCTTTGGTCAGGTGGGTTCGTAGCCGAAGGCGACGGCTTCGGTGCCGTCGTCGTCGGTGCCGACCGGGTAGGTGGTGAGCCGCACCCTCATGCCGAGGGTGACCGCCTCGGGCGTCGGGTCGCAGTTAATCAGGTTGGATCGCACCCATGTGCCGTCGTCGGTATTGACGATGGCCGACACGAACGGCACCGGGATGCCGGGCGCGGCCCGGTGGACGATGGTGAACGCCCTGAGCTCGCCGTTGCTGTCGACCTCAGCCGGCGCGAAGTCGCTCCGGCCGCAGCGCGCGCAGGCGTTGCGCCGGTCGAAGAAGCGGGCTCCGCAATGGCGGCATTCCTGGGCCACCAGGTGCGGTTCGGGCTCGAGACACAGGTAATCGACCAACGGAACTCGCGCCTGGGCCATCGCTGCGCAGGGTACCCGCGTGGCGCGGCCTGCCGCTCGACGCTCAGGACTCGAGTCGGGCTACCAGTTCCTCGGCGGTGGAAGCGGGGGACTGGCAGGCGAAGTTGCGGCAGACGTAGGCGAAGCCTTCGGCCCGGTCGTGCCACAGCGGGGAGTCGTAGGGCTCGCCCCAGGCCAGGACCGCGTTGGGCAGGTAGCGGGTCTGCACAGCGGCAACCAGGTCGGCCCGGTCGCCCACGACGGCAATCTCGTCGATGCCGCTGGCGGCAAGGTCCAGGGCCTCCAACGCCCGGCCGAAGGCGGTGGGGTGCTGAGCCGCCGCGGAACTGAACAACTCGATGATGCGGCGAGCGTGCTCGTCGTAGCGGGACTCACCGGTCAGCGCGGCCAACCGGAGCAGCCCGCAGGCAGCCAGAGACTGGGCCGACGGTGTGGCGTTGTCCATCAGGTCCTTGGGGCGGGTCACCAGCTTCTCGGCATCGTTGCCGGTCGTGAACACCCCACCTGCCGCGTCGTCCCAGAACAGTTCCAGCAGGCCGTCGGCCGCCGACCGGGCCTCGTCGATCCAGCGGGCCTGGCCGGACAGCTCTCCCAGCCGGGTGAAGGCGTCGATCAGTGCCGCATAGTCGTGGGCGTAGGCCAGGTGGCGGGCCTGGGCCGGACGCTCGGCATCACCGGCCTGCCAGGAGCGCAGCCATCGGCCGTCGTCGCGCCGCAGGTTGGACACCAGGAACTCGCCGTTGGCCAGCGCCGCCGCCCGCCACTGCGGGTCACCGGTGGCCGCCGCGGCCTCAGCCAGCGCAGACAGCATCAGGCCGTTCCACTCGGTGAGGACCTTGTCGTCGAGACCGGGGCGCACCCGGTTCTCCCGGCAGACGAACAACGCCTGACGGGCGGCCTCGACCTCCTCGGGCCGGATCAGGTCACCCCGCACGGGCCGGTTCAAGATGTTGGAACCCTCGAAGTTCCCGGTCGGGGTCACTCCCCACCAGGCTGCGGCCGCATCGGCGGCCTCGGTGCCCGCCGCGTTCTGAACCACCGCCCGCAGCTCGGGCTCGGACCACACATAGAACTTGCCCTCGACGCCCTCGGAGTCGGCATCCTCGGCCGAGTAGAAGCCTCCCTCGCCATGGCAGAGGTCCCGCAGCACGTAGCCGATCGTCTCGTCCACGACCTGGCGGTAGACCGGCTCGCCCGTCAGCATCCAGGCGTGCAGGTAGACCCTGGTCAGCAGGGCGTTGTCATAGAGCATCTTCTCGAAGTGAGGCACGAGCCACCGATGGTCCACCGAATAGCGGGCGAACCCCCCGCCGAGATGGTCGTAGATCCCGCCGGAGGCCATGGCGTCCAGGCTGGTCCGCACCGCCCGCAGCAGCTCGGGGCGGTTGCTGCCGTCATGGATGCGCAGCGCCGAGGCCAGGGTCATGGCCGCAGGGAACTTGGGCGCTCCGCCGAAGCCGCCCCACTGGGGGTCGAACGCCGCCAGAATGGCGTCGCCGGCTCGGTCCAGCGTCCGCCCGTCGGAAGCGTCGGAGGCCTCCCCGCTCAATGAGGCGGCAGCGCGCGACGTCCGATCGATCAGGGCCACCAGCTGGTCGGCCTGGGCGTGCACGTCGGCCCGGCGGTTGGCCCAGGCCTCGTCGATGGCCTCCATCACCTGCCGGAACGAGGCCATCCCGCCACGGGGCCGGTCGGGGTAGTAGGTGCCGCCGAAGAAGGGTCTGCCGTCGGGAGTCAGGAACACGGTCATGGGCCAACCGCCCCGACCGGTCATGGCCTGCACCGAGTCCATGTAGATGGCGTCTACGTCGGGACGTTCCTCCCGGTCGACCTTGACGTTGACGAACAGCCGGTTCATCACCGCCGCGGTGTCGGGATCCTCGAAGGACTCGTGGGCCATCACGTGACACCAGTGGCAGCTGGAGTAGCCCACCGACAGCAGCACGGGCCGGTCCCGCTCCGCGGCCGCGGCGAAGGCCTCCGGACCCCACGGGTACCAGTCCACCGGGTTGTCGCGATGCTGGCGCAGATAGGGGCTGGTCTCGTCACCGAGCCGGTTCACGCTCCGAGCCTAGGAGGCCGAGCACCCGACTACTTTCGGCCCGCGACAAGCGCCCGACTCGACGGTGGGGCAGACTGGCACCGGTGAGCGCCGGAGTCCGGGTACTGGTCGTCGACGACGAGCCCTCGTATCGGGAGGGCCTGCAGATAGCGCTGGGGGCCGAGGGGTTCGTAGTCGACGTTGCGGCCGATGGCGAGGAGGCCCTGGCCATGTTCGAAGCCCTCGATCCCGAGATCGTGCTGCTCGACGTGATGCTGCCCCGCCTGTCCGGGATCGACGTGTGCCGCCGTATCCGCTCCCTCGCCGACACGCCCGTCATCATGGTGTCGGCCCGCCGGGAGGAGATCGACACCGTGGTCGGGCTGGAGGTCGGAGCCGACGACTACGTGGCCAAGCCTTACCGGGTGCGAGAGCTGGTGGCCCGGATGCGCACCGTGATGCGCCGCAGCCGGACCCGGCCGATCAACCACTTCAACGGCGTAGCCAACCTCAGCATCGGCGATGTCACCGTCGACCGGGACCGCCACGAGGTCACCATCGGCGGCCAGCTGGAGCGCCTACCGCTGAAGGAGTTCGAGGTGCTGGCCCTGCTCATGGAGAACGCGGGGCTCGTGGTGACCCGCCAGACCCTCATCGACAGGGTCTGGGGGTTCGACTACGTAGGCAACACCAAGACCCTCGACGTGCACATCAAGAGGCTGCGGTCCCGCATCGAGCGCGACCCGGCCCAGCCGGAGCGCATCGTCACCATCAGGGGCCTCGGCTACAAGTACGTGGCTCCCTGAACTCCCAGCGGACCCGTCGCTAGGACAGAGGCCGGCAAGATGGCAGGGATACGGATATGGGTGGCCGGGGCCCGACCCCGCACACTGAGCGCGGCGCTGGTCCCCGTGGCCACCGGAACGGCAGTGGCGGTGGGGGAGGGTTCGCAGACGGCGTGGTGGCGGGCCGCTGTCGCGCTGCTGGTGGCCATGGCGCTTCAGGTGGGGGTCAACCTCGCCAACGACTACTCCGACGGCATCCGGGGCACCGACGACTCCAACCGGATCGGCCCCCGCCGGCTGGTGGGCGCCGGACTGGTCGAGGCCCGCCGGGTCAAGTGGGCCGCGTTCTCCGCGCTTGCGGTGGCTGCCGCGGCCGGCGCGGTGCTGTCTGCGGTTGCGGGCTGGGAGCTGCTGGTAGCGGGGGCGGTGTGCCTGGCTGCGGGATGGGCCTACACGGGCGGTCCCAAGCCATACGGCTACCTGGGGCTGGGCGAGGTGTTCGTGTTCGTGTTCTTCGGCCTGGTGGCCACCGCGGGCACGGCCTACGTGCTGCTGGAACGGCTGGACTGGTTCGCGGTGCTGTGCGGCGTGCCGGTCGGGCTGTGGGCTGTCGCTCTGCTGATGGCCAACAATCTGCGCGACATCGCCGGCGACGCCGCCGCGGGCAAGCGCACGCTGGCCGTTCGGCTGGGGGAGCGTCGCACACGTTTCGCCTACATGGCCGTGCTGGAGGGGTCCTACGCGGCGGCGCTGGCCGCGTCGCTCACCGGGCGGGCCGCGGCGGCCGCTGTGGTGGGGGCTCCGTTCGCGGTGGGCGCGGTGCGCACCGTGCTGAGGGGAGCGTCGGGCCCCGCCCTGATCCCGGTGCTGGGCGCCACCGCCCGGACCCAGCTCGTGTCGGGCCTGGCCATGGCAGTAGGCATCGCCCTGACCGGCTAGCAGACTGTGAACCATGAGCCGGGAAGCGGTCATCGGCCACCTGGAGGCGCTGGGCGTGCCGTACGAGGTGGTGGAGTGCGATCCCGACTTCGCCGACACCGCCCGGTTCTGCGAGCGCTACGGGTACCCGATGGACGCCTCGGCCAACGCCATCTGCGTGATCGGAAAGTCGGGGGACCGGCCGATGGCGTGCTGTGTGGTCTTGGCCTCTACGAGGCTGGACGTGAACGGGGTAGTGCGCCGGCGGCTTGGCACCCGCAAGGCCTCCTTCGCCGACGCGGACACCACCGTCGAGCGAACCGGCATGATGATCGGCGGGGTGACGCCGTTCGGGCTGCCAGCCGGATTGCCGGTGTGGATCGACGCCGGGGTCATGGAGTGCGACAAGGTGATCGTGGGTGGTGGCTCGCGGGACTGCAAGATCCTGTGCCCACCCTCCTCGCTGCTGGCAGTCGAGGGCGCCGAGGTGGTCGACGACCTGGCCAAACAGCCGTCCCCGCCCTAGGCGTGACCAGCCTCGCGGCAAGCAGCAACACCCCTCCGTGATCATCACCACAACCATCGGAGCGTTCCCCAAGCCCGGCTACGTGCCTATCTCGGACTGGTTCTCCGCGGCGCCGGACGACGGCGCCTACGACTACACCTCGGCGTTCGCCAAGGAGATGGCACAGGCCGGCGCGGAGCGCGAGGAGTTGTTCCAACGGGCAGCCGCCGAGGTCATCGACGACCAAGTCTCCGCAGGCGTAGACATCGTCACCGACGGAGAGATACGCCGCGAGAACTATGTGCACTACCAGTGCCGCCACCTCACCGGCTTCGACTTCGACGACCTGAGCGAGCGCACCATCCGGGGTGTCACCTCCGCACAGCTGCCCACCGTGAGGGGCGACGTGCGCCTGCTCGGAACATCCCCGCTGGTGCACGACTATCGGGTCGCGCAAGCCCTGTCGCCCAAGCCCGTGAAGATGACGATCCCGGGCCCGATGACCATCATCGACACCACCGTCGACGCCCATTACGGCGACGAAACCGCGCTGGGTGCCGACCTGGCCGCCGCCATCAACGATCAGGTCCTCGCTCTGGCCGATGCGGGATGCCGCCACATACAGATCGACGAGCCGGTCATGGCCCGCAAGCCCGATGCCGCGCTGGACCACGGCATCGAGCACCTGGGGCGCTGCTTCGCCGGGGTTGGAGAGCGAGTCACCCGGGTGGTGCACTGCTGCTGCGGCTACCCCGAGTTCCTCGACCAGGACGACTATCCCAAAGCGGATCCAGGCTCGTACCTGGCGCTGGCCGAGGCTCTGGACGCAGCGGCCATCGATGCCGTCAGCATCGAAGACGCCCACCGGCCCGGTGATCTCGGCGAGCTGCTGCCCCGGTTGGGCCGGACGACCGTGCTCCTGGGAGTGCTCGCCGTGGCCCGCAGCCGGTTGGAGACCGTGGCCGGTGTCGAGGCCCGCCTGATCGAGGCCCTGGAGCACATCCCGCCCGAGCGCCTGATGGCCGCCCCCGACTGCGGGCTCGGCTATCTCGGGCGGGACCTGGCTCGCCGCAAGCTTGCGGTCATGTGCGAGGCCACCCGACGGGTCAACGCGAGGATCGGCGAGAGGCCGAGCGGGTAGCGTCTCAGCTGCGGGTGGCGGTGATCAGCTGGGCGATGCCTGCGCTGAGCTTCTGCCGATGCACATCGATGAACCCGGCAGACCGCAGCCCGGCGAGCAGTTCCTCTGGAGGCGGCAGGTAGGCGACCGATTCGGGCAGGTACCGGTATGCGTCGCGGTCGGAGAGCAACGCGCCGATCAAGGGCACGACCCGGCCGAAATACAGTCCATGGCCCCAACGCAGGACGGGATTGGTCGGCGAATCCACCTCCAGCAAGCCGACGCGCCCGCCGGATCGCAGCACCCGAGCCAGCTCGACGAACAGCGGCGGCACGGCCGTCAGGTTGCGCAGAGCGAACCCGCATGTCGCGCCGTCCAGCGCGCTGTCCGGAAGCGGCAGCTGCAGCACGTCGGCGTTGACCAGCGGAACGGTGCCGTCAGCTGCGCGGGCGGCCCCCAGCATTCCCATCGAGAAGTCGAACCCGATCCGGTGATGGCCGAGCCGGGCGAGCTCCCGGCAGAAGTCGCCGGTGCCGCACGCCAGGTCGGCCACCTGCGATCCCGCCGGCAGAGCCAGCTCCCGCACCGTCCGGCGCCGCCAGGCCACGTCGAGCCGCCCGGTCATGATGCGGTTCACGAGGTCGTAGCGGGGCGCGATGGCGTCGAACATCTCCCTCACGGCCCGGCGCTTAGCTGCGCCGGAGGGCAGTTCGCTCACCTATCCGCCGCGCGGTCGGCGCTGCGGCTTGGGCCAGTGTCGCTGGTAGTCCCGGCTGGTCGGGTACAACAGCAAGGCAATCAACGCAATGTCGAACAGCAGGCCGAATGCGTCGGCCCACAGCCAGCGCGGCGTATCGGTCACGGCCAGCAGCACCAACAGCGCGACGGGCACCACGGCCACGACCACGCCGAGCTTGTAGCCCCAGCGTCTCTCGTTGGCGATGCCGAAGGCGGCCATCACCTTGCCCACCGCGATCGTCAGCGTGTAGACGCCCACCGCCCGGGCGCCGAGCATCCCGAACACCAGCGATATGCCGCCCTGGAAGTACATCAGCAGCTGTGCGATGTACAGCGTCTGGGGCTGCCGGGGGTTGACCCAGACCCGCTTCTCCATGCCCCCAGTATGCAGGCTGGTTAGCCGGGCACGCGGCGATAGGCGCGGTCGGTGTGATGGTGCTCGAAGCCGATGCGGCGGTAGACGGCGTTGGCCGGGTGGTTGTCGGACTCCACATAGAGCATCCCGGCGGTCAGCCCCTGACCCGACAGCCACTCGAGACCGGCCAGGGTCATAGGCCGGCCCAACCCGCGACCGGCGAAGTCGGGGTCCACCGCGATCACGTAGATCTCGCCCAAGGGCGGATCGTGGTCGGCATGAACCTTGGTCCAGCAGAAGCCGGCCAGGCGGTCGTCGCGGTGATGCAGGCGGAACCCGTCGGCGTCGAACCACGGCTCGGCCATCCGGCCGCGCACGTCGGCAGCGGTCAGCCCGCCCTGTTCGGGATGCCAATGGAAGGCCCGGTTGTTCACCGCTACGAACTCGTCTAGGTCATCGGGCGTGAAGGCCCTGGTGGGCAGCCCCGACGGCTCGGCCGGCAACCGGCAGCGCAGCTGCCACAGGTCGCGGTAGGGCACGAAGCCATGGCGATGTGCAGCATCGTCATCGCCCGGCCCGACCTCCCTGATCCAGAGCTGCGCTCCGGCGCCGTCATCCAGCTCCGCCAGAGCCTCGGCCAGCACCTGCCCTGCCTCACCGGGGGCTCGACCTTCATACACCACAATCTGCGTCTCGCCGCTTGCCATGTCTGATGCATTGACCTCGTAGCGCACGGAGGCGAGGGTACCGCTAGCTTCACCTCCGGTGGCCCGCCCCCGAACACCGAAAGGCCGCGCTCGCCGCACCCATGAGCGCCTGGCATGCGAGTACCCCGACGCGGTGTGCGAACTCGACCACCGCAACGCCTTCGAGTTGCTGGTGGCCACCATCCTGTCGGCGCAGGCCACCGACGTGGGCGTCAACAAGGCCACGCCCGCCCTGTTCGCTCGATTCCCGGACGCCGAGGCGCTGGCCGAGGTCGAGCCGGAGGACATCCAGCCCTACATCGCCACCATCGGGCTGTTTCGCAACAAGTCCAAGAGCCTGGTGGGAATGGCCCGGATGCTGGTCGACGACTACGGAGGCGAGGTGCCTGGCGCCATGCGCGACCTCGTGCGGTTGCCCGGGGTGGGCCGCAAGACGGCCAATGTGATCCGCAGCGTGGCCCTAGGACTGCCGGGCCTGCCCGTTGACACCCACGTCACCAGGCTGTCGAACCTGCTTGCACTGACCTCTGAGACCGATCCGGTGAAGATCGAGCTTGAGCTCAACCCAATGATCCCCGCAGCCGAGCGGGGCGACTTCAGCCTGCGGATGATCCTCCACGGCCGCCGGGTGTGCGTGGCTCGCCGACCCCGCTGCGAGGACTGCGCCCTCAACGACTTCTGTCCCTCCAGCACCGTCTGACGCGCCGGTAGCGTTGTGGGGTGCTTACCCGCCTTGACCTTCGGGATGACAGCGGACCCGTCGCCGCCCGCCTGCCGCGGCCCGAGCCCGCGGCGGCGGGCCCGCGGGAGGCGGTGCGGGCCATCATCGCCGAGGTCCGCGAGCGGGGCGATGACGCGCTGCGGGAGCTGACCGAGCGCTTCGACGGCGTCTCGCCTGCCAGCCTGACGGTCGCACGCGACGAGATCGCCGAGGCGGCCGCTCGCACCCCCGCTGACGTGCGGGAGGCTCTGGCGACCGCGGTGGTCAACGTCGAGGCCTACCACCGCCACCAGCTGCTCGACGATGTGGTCCACGAGAGAGGCGGCGTCACCGTCACCGAGCGCCACCTGCCGGTGCGCCGGGCCGGGTGCTACGTGCCCGGCGGGCGGGCTGCCTACCCTTCGACGCTCATCATGACCACGGTGCCGGCCAAGGTCGCCGGCGTGGACGAGATCGCAGTGTGCGTGCCGCCCGGACCCGACGGCCAGATAGCCGACGTGACACTGGCCGCCGCCGCAACGGTGGGCATCGACGAGGTCCACCCCGTGGGCGGGGCCCAGGCCATCGCCGCCCTGGCCTACGGGACCGAGTCGATCGGTGCTGTCGACGTGATCGCGGGACCGGGCAATGCCTACGTGGCCGTGGCACAGCGCGAGGTGGCCGGGGTGGTGGGGGTGCCGGCGGCATTCGCAGGACCATCAGAAGTAGTGGTCGTGGCCGACGCCGGAGCGAATCCCGCCTTCGCGGCGGCCGACGTGATCCTCCAGGCCGAGCACGGGCCCGACGGGCTCGCGTGGCTGGTCACCTGGGACGAGGCGACTGCCGGCGCGGTGGAGGCCGAGGTCGTCCGGCTGGCTGCTCGAGCCGACCGTCGGGCCGAGATCGAAGCGACCCTGCGCAAATCCGGCTACAGCGTGGTGTGCTCCGGGGCCGAGCAGGCCTTGGAGGTGGTCAACGAGATCGCCCCCGAGCACCTCGAGCTGTTGGTGGCCGACCCCGAGGCGCTGGTGCCGCGGGTGCGCAACGCCGGAGCGGTGTTCTGCGGGCCGTGGGCGCCCGCCTCGCTCGGCGACTACGCCGCGGGGCCCAACCACGTGCTACCCACCGACGGAACGGCCCGGTTCGCCGGCGCGCTGGGGGTGCGCGACTTCCTCCGGAGCATGCACGTCGTGAGCACCGACCGCGATGGACTCGCGAGCTTGGCACCCCATGTGATCACGCTGGCAGAGGCCGAGGGACTCACCGCCCACGCCGAGTCGGTGCGGCTGCGCCTTACTCCGAAAACCGAGCGGACACGCTGCGAATCATGAAGATCCGACCTCGCGACGACATCGCCCTGATGGCCGGCTACCACTCGCCGCAGCTCGACGTGGCCGTCCGCCTCAACACCAACGAGAGCCCGCTGCCGCCCCCGGCGGCCTTCACCGATGCGGTGGCGGCCGCGACCCGGTCGGTGGTCTGGAACCGGTACCCGGACCGCCAGGCCGCCGAGCTCAGGGGGCGGATCGCGGCCCGCCACGGTGTGACCGCCGAACAGGTCTTCGCGGCCAACGGCTCCAACGAGGTGCTCCAGTGCCTGCTTCTCGCCTACGGCGGCCCGGGGCGCAGCGCGGCGGTGTTCGAGCCCACCTACGCGCTGCACTCGCACCTGGCCCGGGTGACAGGCACCGCCGTCGTCGAGGGGGAGCGGGACGACGACTTCACCCTCGACCTTGTCGCGGCCACGACGCTGATCGACTCGGCCCGGCCGGCGGTGACGTTCCTGTGCTCGCCCAACAACCCTTCCGGGACGGTAGCACCGCGCGCCACGGTGGCCTCCCTGCTGGATGCCGTCCGCTCGGCCGGAGGCCTGCTGTGTGTGGACGAGGCCTACGCCGAGTTCGCTCCCCACAGCGCGCTGGAACTCGTCGACGATGAGACACCGGTAGTGGTGACTCGCACATATTCCAAGACCTGGGCGATGGCTGGAGCCCGGCTCGGCTATCTGATCGGCCCGGCCCGGCTGGTCGCGGAACTGGAGAAGGTGGCTCTGCCGTATCACCTAGACGCGCTCAAACAGGCCGTCGGCCTCGCCGCACTGGACTACGTCGACGAGATGCAGGCCCGGGTGGACGCCATCGTGGCGGAGCGCAACCGGCTGTCGGACCGGCTGGGTGGGCTGCCGGTGGAGGTATGGCCCTCGGGCGCCAACTTCGTGCTGATCAGGCCTCTCAGTCTCGACGGCGCGGACGTTTGGCAGCAACTCGTGGACCGCTCGGTGCTAGTGCGGAACTGCTCCACATGGCCCCGCCTGAAAGGCTGCCTGAGGGTCACGGTCGGCACCCCGGAGGAGGGCGATCGCTTCCTGGCCGCCCTCGAGGAGATTCTGGCGTGAGACGGGTCGCTGCCAACCACTCTTACCCTCGAGCAGAGCTTTATGCTCCGCACGCATCGTCACGAACGGTCGCCCTTACCCTCAAGGAAGCCCCGCAGATGCGCCGCACCGGCGCACGCATCCGTATCACCAAGGAAACCCGGACATGAGCCGCACGTCCACACGTTCCCGATCGACCAAGGAGACCCGCATCGAAGTCAGCCTCGACCTCGACGGCGACGGCACGACCGAGACCTCGACCGGCCTGCCCTTCTTCGACCACATGCTCGACCAGCTCGGCCGTCACGGTGGACTCGGGCTGACGGTGCGCGCCCAGGGCGACCTCGCGGTGGACGCTCACCACACGGTCGAGGACACCGGCATCATCCTGGGAGAGGCCTTCCGCGAGGCCTTGGGCGACAAGGCCGGAGTGCGCCGCTTCGCCAGCATCACAGTCCCGCTGGACGAGGCCGCGGTCGAGGTCGTGCTCGACCTGTCGGGACGGCCGTTCCTGCACTACGACGTGGACTTTCCGGGCGAGAAGATCCTCGGCGACCCGCCCTTCGACCCGCAGTTGGCCGAAGAGTTCTGGCGGGCCTTCGCCACCGCGGCCGCGATCACGCTGCACATCGTGATGCGGCGAGGTCGCAACACCCATCACATCGTCGAAGCGTCGTTCAAGGGCGTGGCCCGGGCCATCCGCGACGCAGTGCGGGTTGAGGGCTCGACCCTGCCCTCCACCAAGGGCACGCTGTGACCGCGACCCTGCCCTCCACCGAAGGCACGCTGTGACGGGCAGACCGCTCGTCGCCATCCTCGACTACGGCATCGGCAACCTGCACTCGGCGCAGAAGGGCTTCGAGCACGCCGGGGCCGATGCCCGGCTCACCGCGGACCCCGGTCTCATCAGGGCCGCCGACGGAGTGGTGCTCCCGGGCGTGGGAGCCTTCGCACCTTGCATGGCCGCGCTGGGCCGCACCGGCCTGGACACGGCCTCGGTTGACGCGGTGCAGTCGGGTCGTCCGTTCATGGGAATCTGTGTGGGAATGCAAGTGCTCTTCGCCGGTTCCGACGAGGCTCCGGGAGTCTCAGGGCTGGGCATGTTCGACCGCATGGTGCGCTGGATCCCTGGACCCGTGAAGCGTCCTCAGATGCAATGGAACGTGCTCCAGCGCAGTGGCGACCACCGCATGCTGGCCGGTCTGGACGATCCGATCTGGGCCTACTTCGTCCACTCGCTGGCACCGGAGATGGGAGACGCATCCGACGTTGTCGCAACGTGCGACTACGGCGGCCCGGTGGTGGCTGCGGTGGCCCGCGACAACGTCTGGGCCGCTCAATTCCACCCGGAGAAGTCATCGGCCGTGGGCCTGCAGATCCTGGCCAACTTCGTGACGGCCTCGGCCGCGGCCGCAACCAACTGAGGATCATGCAGCTGTTCGCCGCAGTGGACATCCGCGACGGTCGCTGTGTACGGCTTCGCCAGGGCGACTACCGCGCCGAGAAGGTCTACGACACCGATCCGGTCGGCCGCGCCGTCGAGCTTGCGAGCCAGGGTGCGGGTTGGATCCACGTCGTGGATCTCGACGGGGCCCGATCCGGGCATCCCGACAACGCCGCAGTGGTGACCGCAATCGCCGGCGCGGTCGATATCCCGGTCCAGGCGGGTGGGGGAGTGCGGACCGCCGCGACCGCCGAGGCCTGGTTCGCAGCCGGCGTCGAGCGGGTGGTGCTGGGCACCGCTGCGTTGCGCGACCCGGAGCTGGTACGGGATCTGGCCCGGTCACACCGCATAGCAGTGGGTCTCGACGCCCGGGCCGGCGATGTCGCCACCGACGGCTGGCTCCAGGGCTCGGGGCAGTCGGTGCTGGAGGTGGCCCGCAGCTTCGCCGCCGACGGAGTGGACGCATTCGTGGTGACCGACATCAGCCGCGACGGGACTCTGGAAGGACCCGACATCGACGGGCTGGCTTCGATGCTCGACGCGGTGTCGGTGGACGTCATCGCCTCCGGGGGTGTGGGGAAGCTCGGCAACCTGACGGCGCTGGCCGGGCTCAAGGGCTGTGCCGGCCGCCGGTTGAGCGGTGTGATCGTGGGCACCGCTCTCTACGAGGGGCGCTTCACGGTTGCCGAGGCGGTGGCCGCGCTGGCCGGAAGTGGAACGAGCGGCTGAGATGCGAGTCGCCCGGGTCATTCCCTGCCTCGATGTGGACGCGGGCCGGGTTGTCAAAGGGGTGAACTTTGTGGACATCCGCGACGCCGGCGACCCGGTCGAGCTGGCTGCCCGCTACGACACCGAGGGCGCCGACGAGCTGGTCTTCCTCGACATCACCGCGTCGTCGGACCGTCGCGACACCACTGTGGCCATGGCCCGGGCAGTGGCCGACGAGGTCTTCATCCCCTTCACCATCGGTGGCGGCATCCGCACCCTCGACGACGCCCGCCGGCTACTGCGGGCCGGCGCGGACAAGGTGAGCGTCAACACCGCGGCGGTGCGCCGCCCCGAGGTGGTGAGCGAGATCAGCCGGGAGTTCGGCGCCCAGTGCTGCGTAGTCGCCATCGACGCCCGCAGCTCAAGCGAAGCGCCCAGCGGCTACGAGGTCTTCACCCACGGTGGACGCACCCGGACCGGCATCGACTGCCTGGAGTGGGTGGCCGAAGTGGAGCGACTCGGAGCCGGTGAGATCCTGCTCACCTCCATGGACCGCGACGGCACCAGAGAAGGCTTCGAGCTGAACTTGACATCGATGGTTGCGGCCGCGGTGGGCATCCCGGTGATCGCCAGCGGCGGAGTGGGCAACTTGGACCACCTGGTCGAGGGAGTCACCGAAGGCAAGGCCGACGCGGTCCTGGCCGCCAGCATCTTCCACTACGGCAAGCACACAATCGCCGAAGCCAAGACCCGCATGGCCCAAGCCGGAATCCCCGTCCGCCCCGCATGAAGGCAACCCGCGAGGCCGGGGGGTGGCGATGAGTCAGATGACCGACGAATAGGGCGAAGCCCGTGTCGGTCATCTGACTCATCGACAGGACCCGCCGGCCGGAAAGACCGCCAGACAGGGGCAGAATGCCCGCCGCCACAAGAGACAGCCAGCGAGACGCCCCTTCCCTAGCCGCAATAGCCGCACTAGTCTCGCTGCCGCGCCAATGCCCCGATCGCTGACGCCCGGAGGTCGCCTTTGACCGTCGCTGACACGTACCGTCTGTCCTCCCGGTACACCGACGACTCAGGAACGGTGTTCATGACGGGCCTCCAGGCGCTGGCCCGGCTCCCGATCGAGCAGCTCCGGGCCGACCGGCTCGCGGGACTGCACACCGCCGCCTTCATCAGTGGCTACCCGGGCTCGCCCGTGGGCGGGTACGACGGCGACGTGGGCAGGGCGATCGAACAGGCTCCCGATCTGCCGATCGTGCTGGCTCCTGCGCTCAACGAGGAGCAGGCGGCCACCGCCGTGATGGGATCCCAGCTGGCCTCGCTTCGCCCCGACTCTCGCTACGACGGCGTTCTCGGCATCTTCTACGGCAAGGCACCCGGTGTGGACCGCGCCTCCGACGCACTCCGCCACGCCGTGTTCGCCGGCACCGACCCCCGCGGCGGGGCGGTGGTGATCGCGGGCGACGACCCCGCGGCCAAGAGCTCGACCATCCCGTCGTCGTCGGCGGGAACCCTCGCCGACAAGCACATTCCCGTGCTCTACCCGGGATCGCCTCGCGAGGCTCTGGACCTGGGCCGCCACGCCGTGTACCTGTCGAGGGCCACCGGTCTGTGGACCAGCCTGAAGATCGTGGCCGACGTGGCCGACGGCTCGGGGACGGTGCACCTCGATCCCCGCCGGGTCGATCCTGTCATCCCCACCATCGACGGCGAGCCCTACGTACACACTCCCGACGGCCGGCTGCTGACTCCAGAGACGGTCGACGCCGAACAGGAGATCTACGAGGTCCGGCACCCGCTGGCCATCGAGTACGCCGCCCTCAACCACCTCAACCACGCCACCGTCAACCCGTCCGACGCCTGGATCGGGATCGTGGCCTCGGGGATCACCTACCGGGAGCTGCGCGAGGCCCTGCGCCGGCTGGGACTGGCCGATGACGCCGAGATCGCGGCGGCCGGCATCCGGCTCATGTGCATGCACATGCCCATCCCGTTCAGCCCCAGGCGGGCCCGCCACTTCGCCCGGGGTCTGGTGGAGATCTTCGTGGTGGAGGAGAAGCAGCCCAACATCGAATCGCTCATGAAGGACGCCCTCTACAACGAGCGGCGGCGGCCGCGGGTGACGGGCAAATTCGACGAGCACGACGCCATGCTGCTGCCCGGCCATGGAGGCCTCACCGCCGACGACCTGCTGGAACCGCTGCGCCGGCGCCTTTCCGAGCGCATCGGCCACCGCCTCGCTCCCGAGCAGCCGCCCCGCGAGCTGATCCCGCTGAACTCGGACGTGGCCCGCACGCCCTACTTCTGCTCGGGATGCCCCCACAACCGCTCGACCAAGGTCCCCGACGGCGCCGCAGTGGGCGCCGGGATCGGCTGCCACACGATGACCCTGCTGATGGACTCCGACGGCTTCGGCGACATCGTCGGTCTCACCTGCATGGGCCAGGAGGGGGCCCAGTGGATCGGCATGGCCCCGTTCGTCGAGACGCCGCACATCTTCCAGAACATCGGTGACGGCACTTACTTCCACAGCGGCCAGCTAGCCATCCAGGGCGCGATCGCAGCCGGCGTCGACGTCACCTACAAGCTGCTCTGGAACCGAACGGTGGCCATGACCGGGGGCCAGGACCCCCAAGGCATGCTGGGAGTGGCCGAGGTGTGCCGGATGCTGCTGGCCCAGGGAGTGGCCCGGGTCGTGGTGACCACCGACGACGTCGCCCGCTACCGCGGCGCGGACCTTCCCGAGGGCGTGGACGTCTGGCCCCGCGACCGGCTGATGGAGGCCCAGGAGCTGCTCTCCGAGATCAAGGGCGTCACCGTGCTGATCCACGACCAGCAGTGCGCGGCCGAGGCCCGCAGGGGCCGCAAGCGGGGAACCGTGGCCGTGCCCAGCCAGCGCGTCTTCATCAACGAGCGGATCTGCGAGGGCTGCGGCGACTGCGCTCAGATCAGCAACTGCCTGTCGGTGCAGCCCGTCGAGACGGCATTCGGCCGCAAGACCCGCATCGACCAGACGACATGCAACCTGGACTTCTCGTGCCTCGAGGGCGACTGCCCGTCGTTCATGACAGTGACCCGGCCCGGCCGCCTGCGGTCATGGCTGCACCGCATCACCGGGCGGGACCGGGTCCCGGCGGGCGCAGCGAGCGGCCCGGCCCACGCGGCGCCCACCGATCTGGACGACCCTGTGCCTGTCGTCGGAACCGACGACCTGTCGGTCCGCATCATCGGCATCGGCGGCACCGGCGTGGTGACCGTCAGCCAGGTGATCGGGACCGCGGCCATGTTCGACGGCTACGAGGTGAGGGGCCTCGACCAGATCGGCCTCTCCCAGAAGGCCGGACCGGTGGTCAGCGACCTGCGCCTGTACCGGGGCGAGGAGGCGGCCAGCAATCGCCTGGGCGAGGGCCAGGCCGACGTTCTGCTGGCCTTCGACCAGCTGGGGGCGGCGTCGCCCTCGGGCATGAGCAGGGCCGACCCCGAGCGCACGGTGGTGGTCGGCTCGACCTCGCGTACCCCCACCGGAGCGATAGTGGCTCACCCGGAACGGGCCATGCCGGAGCCTGCCGAGCTGGAGGCCGTGATCGCGTCGGCCACCCGGGCCGACTGCCGTCACTGGGCCGACGCCCAAGCCCTCACCGAGGCCCTGCTGGGCAACTCGGTGACGGCCAACGTGTTCGTGGTGGGAATGGCGGTGCAGGCCGGGGCGCTGCCGCTTTCGCCGTGGTCGGTGGAGCAGGCCATCGAGCTCAACGGCGTGGCGACGAGAAGCAACATCGAGGCGTTCCGGTGGGGCAGGGCCCTGGTGGCCCGGCCCGGGACGGTGGAAGCTGCGGCCGCCTCGGGTCCTGCCCGCCGCCACGGGCCGGGTGAACTCGACGAGCAGCTCGCGGCCCGGGTGGCCGAGGTGACCGCCGCCGCCGGCTTCGACGGGACTACAACCGGCGGGGCCGGCTCCGAGGACGGCTACCGGGGTCCCGTCGATCTGGAGCTGATGACGAAGGAACTGTGCGCCTACCAGTCGCCGAAGCTTGCTCACAAGCATCTCGACTTCGTGGAGGCCGTGGCCGCAGCCGATGCCGAGCGGGGCGACGGGTCAGGACGGCTGGCCCGAGCCGCGGCCCGGGGCTACTTCAAACTGCTGGCCTACAAGGACGAGTACGAGGTAGCCAGACTGATGCTCGATCCCGAGGCCACCGCCGAGGCCCGCCAGCGGGCCGCTACCACCTCCGGGAGGCTGGCCTGGAGGCTGCACCCGCCGATCCTGCGGGCCCTCGGCATGAAGTCGAAGATCTCGGTGCCGGTGTCGTGGACGCCGGCCATACGGCTGCTGGCCTCGATGCGCGGCCTGCGGGGCACGCCCTTCGACGTGTTCTCCTACACCGCGGTGAGGCGGGCGGAGCGGTCCTTGCCGAAGAAGTACCGAGCCGCGGTCACATCCGACCTCGAGACGTTGGATCCCGGCTGTTACGAAGCCGTGCTGCGGAGAGCCGCCCTGCCGGAGATCGTGCGGGGATACGAGCACATCAAGATGGCCGGGATCGACAAGATGCGAGAGGAACTGAAGCGAGCCTGATCCCTAGAGCCTGATCCGTGCATCAGGTTGATAGGCTCGCGCCCAACCCAATGGTGACGACGACTGCTACCGCCACCTTGGACCCACACTTGGCGTTGTCAACGGACTTCGCTGAAGTTGTGCGCCGCCATGTCGATGGCTTGGCCAGCGACGCGGACCTGGCGCTCCTGGAGGCCAACACCAGGCTGTGGGTTCGAGCCCTATACCGACTGCTCGACGACGTCGCTGAGTCCATCGACTCGGTCCGAGCCACGGTGAGGGGACATCAGCGCGCCCTCATTGTCGCCGATCTGGAAGAGGACTACCGGTCCATCGACGCCGTGTTGACGACCCTCGTAGGGCCGCCGCGGGCGCCCCTGGAGAACGGCGCCGCCTCCAACGGCCGCGACACCGGGCAGGTAGAACTCCAGCTGTCGTGGGTACCGGGGCGGATCATCGCATGGGCCGCGGGGCCCGGCCGGTCCTCCGACAGCGCTCCCGACGTGCTGCGGCGGCTACGCGACAGCGGGGCCGGCACCGTCGACTGGAGCCAGCACCGCCCAGTGAAGATCCCAGGCGGGGCCCGGGCCGACTCAGTGTCGGCACCGATCGAGAGCTGCCTCGGGTGGCTGGTCGCCCTGGGTGAGGCGGCCGAGGAGGACGGCATCGGAGCCAGCGTCTCGTGGCTCGGCCTGGTGGCCGCGCTGGCGGTGCGGCTCGCCGCGCAGGGACGCATGGTTCCCCAGCTCAAGAAGGTTCGCCGCCGCTACCGCATGGACGAGGCCGAGGGCGACGGATCCAACGGCGCGGCCGCGGCGAGCGCCGACAACGCCACCTACGTAGTGCGCTGGGCCCCTGCGCTGGTGGAGACCGACGTGATCGCCGCGCTGGCGGAGTCGCTGCCCGGCGCCGCGGCCGCGTTCGAGAACCAGCGGGACGCGACCGCGTTCACCCAGGCCGCGCTGGCCGACATCGTCGACGCCATCGCCACCGAAGCAGCCGAACGTCTCGAAGCCCCCGCTCCACCGCCAGTGCCGCGCACCAAGGCCGACGTCGCCGAGACGGCCCTGGCCAGGCTCGACGGCACTCCCTTCGAAGTGCCGAGCCGCCACGTCGCGGACCTGACCCGCCGGCTGGACCAGTGGGCCCGACCGGCGACAGAGTCCTACGACCGCCGTCTGCGCCTGATCGTGCAACTCGATCCCCCCGACGACATCGGCGCCTGGCACCTGTCGGTGCTGTCCGAATCGAGCGCCGGCGAGCTCCAACCAGTCGAGCGGGCTCTGGTGATCGCGTCGCGGGCCAGACGCCAGGCGGTGAAGCACCAGATGGCCCGCCTGGAACGGCTCTTCCCCGAGCTGGTGCGGCTCGGGGGCCGCCGGCGGGGAGAAGTGATCCTCAACGCTGACGAGGCCTGGCAGCTGATGACCGAGACAGGGCAGATCCTTCAGGCCGTCGGATACGACGTGCGGGTCCCGGCTCTGTCGCGCCGCCGCCCCACGCCGTCCCTTCGACTCACGTCGATGGAGGCCCAGGACGCCGTCGTGGGGGCCCGGCAGCTCGCCGATGTCCGCTGGTCGGTCGCCTTCGACGACATCGAGCTGACCGCAGCCGAGATCCGCGAGCTGGCTACCCAGGCTCGGCCTCTGGTGAAGAGCCGGGGTCGGTGGGTGGAACTCGACCGCGTCGACCTGAACGAAGCCGCAGCCGCGCTGGCCGAACGGGCCGACATGACCCGGTTGACCGGCGCCGACATGCTGCGCCACGCCCTCGGCCTGGAGGGATCGCCCCTGGCCGGGGGCACGATGATCGCGGGGGAGGGCTGGGCCGCGGAGCTGATCCGAAGTGCTCGCCACATACCCGGTGAACTCCCGACCAAGCCGGACGGCTTCAACGGGACGCTGCGCACCTACCAGGCCGACGCCCTGATCTGGCTCGGCTTCCTGGAGCAGGCCGGCCTGGGCGGATGCTTGGCCCTAGACATGGGCCTGGGCAAGACGCCCACGATGCTGGCCCACATCTACCTCACCCGCAGCAAGGGCCCATCGCTGGTGGCCGCACCGCCCGCGGTGGTGGGCAACTGGGCCAGCGAGGCCCGCCGGTTCGTGCCGGGCCTGCGCGTCGTTGTCCATCACGGCCCAAACCGCACGCCCGCCGACCGGGTGGCCGCAATGGTTCAGGGTGCCGACCTGGTGGTGTCCACTTACGGCACGACGATGCGCGACCTGGATGTACTCGAGAAGGTCGAGTGGTCGACGGTAGTTCTCGATGAGGCCCAGGCCATCAAGAACCCGGCCAGCGAGACCGCCCAGCAACTGCGCCGGCTCGAGGCCCGCTGCCGGGTCACGCTTACCGGCACACCGATCGAGAACGGCTTGGGCGACCTGTGGTCCATCATGGACTTCTGCAATCCGGGACTGCTCGGTGCCCGCAACCGGTTCATCGCCGAGATGTCGAAGGTCTCCAAGAACCCCGAGACGAACGCCGACGGCACCGCGGGATCCAATGGATCGGAGTCGCCCAACGGATCGCAGGCCCTCACGACATCGGTGGCGGCCGCCACGCCCAAGGCGGCCGCGGCCGGCGAGGGCGCGCTGGCCGCGCTCAACGGCATCCTCGTGTTCCGCAGGACCAAGGCCGAGCCGGCCATCGCCGCCGAGCTTCCCGACCGCATCGACGAGCTCGATCACTGCACGATGACTGCGGAGCAGATCGGGCTCTACCAGGCGGTTCTGGATGAGCTGGTGGCCCGCACCGAGAAGGAGGAGGGCGGACCGGAGCGCAAGGGCGCGGTACTGGCCGCCATCACCGCCCTCAAGCAGATCTGCAACCACCCGGTCAACTACGAGGATGACGGCGGCGAACTGGATGGGCGTTCGGGCAAGCTGGCCCGGCTGGAGCAGATCATGGGCCAGGTGTTCGCAGCCTCCGAGCGGATGCTGATCTTCACCCACTTCGCCACCTGGGGCGAGCGGCTGGCGACCCATCTCAGCGAGCGGACCGGGCTGGACATCAGCTGCTATCACGGCGGTCTGGCCCGCGGCGCCCGCGACCGGTTGGTGCAGTCGTTCCAGAAGGGTCGGGGACCCGGGGCCCTCGTGCTGTCACTGAAGGCCGGCGGCACCGGCCTGAACCTGACCGCGGCCAACCATGTCGTGCTCTATGACCGTTGGTGGAACCCGGCAGTGGAGGACCAGGCCCGCGACCGGGCCTGGCGCATCGGCCAGCGCAACACGGTGGTATGCCACCGGCTGGTGTGTCCCGGGACCGTGGACGAGCGGGTCGAGCAGGTCGTGGCGGGCAAGCGCCGCATCGCCGACATGGTGCTGCCCAAGTCCTCTTCGGTGGGCGACCTCAACAGCGACCAGTTGCGGGCTGCGTTGGGCATCGACCCGGACCTGCTGCTCATCGACGACAACGGCGACAACGGATCGCACATGCTGAGAGAGGGCTCGTGAACGCCGCCTCCAACGGTGCCGACGCCGCCCGCAGGCGACCCCGGCGGGGCAGGGGCAAGGGCACGGCCCCGGGGTCGGCCAAGACCTCCGGCGACTTCTGGGGCTCGCCGGAAAAGCTTCCCTCCGTGGAGGAGGTGACGGTCTCGATTGATCCGTCCGCGGTGGTCAGATCCCTGGGACGGCCCCCGTTCCCCGGCCACGAGGCAGTCAGCGAGTACTACCTGAGGGCCGTGTACGACAACACCGCCAAACTCGCCGAAGTGCTGGCCACCGCCGGCGAGCTGCTCGAAGGGCCAGCCGACAGCGAGGGCTAGCGGGTCGGGTGCTAGACACACCGTCGCACCCGAGCCGATGGGAGCCACCGAATGAGGCCGTCCGATTTTCCCCGGGACGCTAAGTTCTACGACCCGTCGATCCCGCCGTTCTGCGATGAGGGGGGCATGTTCCACGTGCTCAGCCACGCCGACGTGATGCGGGTGCTGCAGAACAAGGACGAGGCCTTCTCGCGGGACCAGGAGCCCTACCTTGGCGAGGGCGCCCCGATCCACATGGCCATGGAGTTCATGTGGATGGTCGAGCCCTTCACCCTCGACGGGGAGACCGGACGCCACGACGTCCTGAGGGGCGTGGTGGAGCCGTGGTTCAAGAACAACGCGGTGCGGACCATGGAGCCGGTCATCCGCCAACTCACTGTCGACACTGTCAACGAGGTGGTGTCCAAGAGCACGGGCACCGTCAACGTGGCCACTGAGATGTCGTCGCGCCTGTCGATGCGGGTGATCTGCCGCCTTCTGGGGATGGACATCGAGCGCGAGGACTGGATGCGGGCCCAGCTCGACATATTCAACACCTCTCCCTGGGACGACATGCCTCCCCAGTGGGAGGTCCAGGCGTACTTCTGGCAGATGGTGGCCAAGCGGCTCGCCGATCCCTCCGACGAACTGCTCGACGTCCTGGTGTCGGCCTGGTCCGACGGCACCATCGACGATCGCGAGCTGCTGGGATACCTCTTCGGGTTCACTGCGGCCGGAACCGACACCACCGGGGCCAGCCTGGCCAACGCCTTCTGCTACCTGGCCGAGTTCGACAAGCTCGACTGGGCCCGCGACCGGATCGATGACGACGAGGCGCTGCGGCGGGCGACCGAGGAGATCCTCCGTTTCGGCACACCGTTCCCCATGAAGCCGCTGTACGTGCGATCCGACGTGCGCTTCGGCGACCTGGAGGTGCCTGCAGGCAGTGTGCTGGCCGTGTGGTTCGCGGCTGCCAACCGGGACGAGGCCGTGAACGGTGGCCAGGCGGGCTCCGACCCCTCGACCTTCGATCCCGAGCGCTGGCCCAACCGCCATCTGGCCCTGGGCTGGTCCACCCACTACTGCCTGGGCTCCGAGCTGGCGCGGCTGGAGACCAGGATCCTCCTCCAGGAGGCCCTGCGCAGGCTGCCCGGGCTTCGCATGGACACTTCGAAGCCCTTCCGCCGCATCGCCGGCATTGTCGACAGCGTGACCGAGGCCCACTTCATCTTCGACCAGGACGCCGCCGACCGGGTGCGTGCCGAACTGGCTCGCGACAATTGACAGACCCAATCGGTTCGGGTCACTATTGATGTGATCTATGAAGCTGACGTGAAGGGCAGCACCCGATGGCAGAAGAGCACACCTACGATCCGAGCGCTTTCACCGGAACGTTCCTGAACCCCGGGGCAGCGCCCTACTCGCAGACCGGACTGTGGATCGCCTGGGGCGGCTACCACCTGGTCGACCACTACGTCAACGAGGTTTCCGAGATGATGGCTCTGCGAACCGGTGCCGGCATCGAGGACAAGACGCCCCTGTTCAAGACCATCATCGAGGGCCCCGACGCCGAGGCCTTCGTCGACCGGGTGCAGGTTCGCGACGCCTCCAGGGTGGACGTAGCCCACGGTATCTACACCTTCTATTGCGACCAGGACGGCCGGGTGGTCAACGAGGGGATCACGTTTCGCACCAGGACCGACCAGTTCATTCACATGGGCGGGCCTTTGGTCGGCTGGTTCAGCGAGTTCGCCGACGGCTACGACATCGACCTCACCGACACGCTCAACACCGATCGCGACTACAGCGTGCTGTGCGTGCAGGGCCCCCGCTCCCATGACGTAATGGAGGCGGTCAGCGGGAGCGCCCACAGGGACCTGCCGTTCTCCCGCGGCCGGAAGATAACCGTGGACGGTCACGAGATATGGCTCTGGCGGACGGGCTTCACCGGGGAGATCGGCTTCGAGATGTGGGTCGGGCCAGAGGCCGCCGCCGACATGTACTCGGTCTTCGTCGAGAGGGGGCGCCCCCATGGGGCCGTCCCCATCGGCAACGCCGCCCAGGCGGCCACCCGGGTCGAGGCCGGCATGCTCATCATCGGCGTGGACTACCGTCCGACCGGCCCGTTCGCCCAGGTGCAGTTCGCCTACCTCGACGAGGACCGCTACTTCCACACGCCGGCGGAGCTCAACTTCGGACGGCTGGTCAACTTCAAGCGCGGCACCGACTTCCTGGGCCGGAAGGCTCTCGAGGCGGAAGCCCAACAGGACCGGCCCGGAAAGGTGATGCGCGGCCTGGACATCGACCCCGCCGGCATCGCCGCCCTCTACGAGAGCGCAGAGACGCCTCCCTTCCTGAGTCCCCGGCTGCATCGCCACTTCAAGTCCGAGATCCTCGCCGGCGAAACGAACGTCGGGTTCGCCACATCGATGTGCTGGAGCCCGGTGCTGGAGACCATGATCGGGTTCGCGCACATCGAGTCGCCGGAGGTGGACGTCGGCACCGACGTGGCCCTCACATGGCAGATCTACAACGGTCGCGGTGAGGCAGTCGACGGCGAGGTCCCGGCACGGGTCGTTGACCTACCGTTCGTCGAGATGAAGCGCAGGAGGATCGGCTGAGGCTGCAACAGCGCTGGAACGGACGCCGCTAGAACGACGGAGGGCTGGTGATTATCAGAAAACGCGCTCCAGCATCGCCGGAGGCCCACTGGTGGGGTGTCATCGACGGATACATGACGGTGTCGCCCGGACTTAGCGGGATCGAGTCCCTCCCTTCCAGGCGAATCTCGAGAAAGCCCTCGAGAACATGGACGACTTCCTGCCCCTCGTGCACGATCACGTCCGAGACGATGTTCGGCTCCGCCACCGTCTCGTTGGCCTCGAGGCGGTGCCCCTCGCCCGGAGTGAGGAAGCGGGTTCTGGCTCCCTCGGCGAGAAAGAACGCCTCGCCCTCGCCGGCCCGGACCAGCGTGACCTCCGAGACCGCCGGGTCGAGCAGCGCGACCGTCGTCGTTCCCAGCGCTTGGGCCACGCGGTGCAACGCGAAGAGGCTGGGCATGGCCCGCGAGTTCTCGATCTGGGAGAGGAACGGCTGGGAGAGGTCGCAGCGGTCGGCGAGCTCCTGCATGGTCATCCCGGCGGCCTTGCGGCGCTGCCGGAGGGCAAGACCGAGTTGCGGAGCTAACGGTGTCGGCTCAGAAGGTCGCTCGTGCTCAACTGCTCCGTGGTGCGTTCTCATCGCTCTGCCTGCGGATCCTAGCTCCCCCGGTCGGGCTCAACCGCCGGCCAGGAACTCCACGAGCGAGTCGACCAGGGCCGAGGGGTTGTCCACCGGTACGACATGGGTGCTGTCGCCGATCTCGACCAAGTGCGAGTCGGGAGTGAGGCGGTCCATCTCGGCCATCACGTCGGCCCGGACGAAGCTGTCGGAGGCATGGACGTGAAGCGTCGGCGCCTGGATCCTCGGCAGCCGGTCCCAGTGGTTGTCGGAGCGGAACGGCCAGCGCTCAAAGAAGTAGGGATCGTGCTTGGGGGCCAGCCGACCGCCCTCAACCGGGCCGTAGCAGGTAGCCGCGACCACCTCGACCATCTCGGCGGGAGCATTGGGGTAGGCGCGCTCGACAGCCGCCAGGACCTCGTCGTGGTCGGCGTGGTCCCGGGGGCGGGGGAACAGATCGGTCTCGCCCTGCTCGAAGGAGGGCTCGACATCGACTACCACGAGCCGCTCGACCCGGTCAGGATGCTCGTCGGCGTACTGGATGGCGACCAGCGCCCCCCACGAGGAGCCCGCGAGGTCCACGGGCGAGCCGCCGGACACATGCTGGACGACGCCGGCGAGATCGGCGACGTGGTCGGCGGTGGTGTAGTCGCCGGTGGGCGACCATTGGCTCTCGCCGTAGCCGCGGAAGTCGAGGGCCACCACCCGGCGGTGAGCCCGGGCCGCGAGGGCCACCGCGTGCCAGTTCCATGCGTTGCCGGTCACGCCGTGGAGGCAGACCAGTGTCGGGCCCGCGCCCCCGAAGTCGAGGCCGTGGATCCGGTTGCCGGCCGCCCCCGACACGAAGAAGTGGCCGACTTCAGAAGTCGCGAGCGTTGTGGACATGATGGTGCTCCTCGTGATGCGCCCCGACAGGGGAAGGGCCGCTCCGTCAGGGCGGCAGGGGGCGAACAGTACAGTAGCGACCGTTCCGGCCGGCATCGGCCGGGGCTGCCCGACACCAAGGAGGACCGGTGACGACTCTCGAGGCCCGCGAGGCCGTGGATCCCTTCATTCCCGAGCGGGACTCCAGGTGGTACCGGGCGATGAGGCACTTCTGGCATCCCGTCGCCTACTCCAAGGATGTGGCCGAGGACCAGATGGTCTCCGGCCAGCTGCTGGGCGAGCGGATCCTGGTCGTCCGCCACCAAGGCGAGGTGCGGGCCTTCATGGACGTGTGCCGCCACAAGGGGGCGGCTCCCTCGCTGGGATGGGTCGAGAACGGCTGCATCAACTGCCCCTACCACGGCTGGGCCTACGACATGGACGGCACCCTGGTGTCGATCCCGTCCCGCCCCGAGCTCAACGGGGTGCTGCAACTGGGGCTGGTCCGCTACCTGTGCCGGGAGAGCTCCGGCATGGTCTGGGTGAGCCTGACCGACGAGCCGTGGGGCGACCCGCCCGGCATACCTGAATGGGACGACCCCATCATGCGGTGGCAGACGCCCCCCAGCTACGACTGGGCCACCAGCTCACCCCGTCGCCTGGAGAACTTCGTGGACTTCTCCCACTTCCCGTTCGTGCACGAGAACGTCCTCGGCACCAGGGACAAGGCTCAGATCGAAGAGCACGACGTGTGGCGGGAGGACGGCGCCCTGCGGTTCGACAAGGTGTTCGTCGAGCCCAACGTCGACCGCATGAAGGAGATGCTGGGAATCGATGAGGACACCATGTCGGTGCGCAACTGGTACCAGCTGACCGTGCCCGGATCGATATCGCTGGTCCGGACCTTCCCGAACGGCAAGCGCTACGCCTTGTACATGGTCACCGCCCCCACCGGCCCGGCGACGTGCCGCAACTTCTGGCACATCGGCGCAGACTTCACATCCACCCAGGACGACATGGACTTCCTGCTGGAGTTCGAGTACATGGTTCTGGACCAGGACCAGCCCGTCGTCGAGTCGCAGTGGCCCGAGCACCTGCCCGACCGGCTCAGCGCGGAGACCTACGTGAAGGTGGCCGACGACATCACCCTCGCCTACCGCAAGTGGCTGTTCGAGCTGGCCGAGGAACTGGAACCGAACTGAGCCGACGACAAGCCGCAATCAACCAAGATACAGGAGGACCTCGATGGGAATACTGGACGGGCGGGTGATCATCGTCACCGGTGGGGCCAAGGGCATCGGCCTGGCCTACTGCCGGGGGCTGGCCGCCGAGGGAGCGACTGTCGTGGTCGCCGACCTAAGCGACGGTAGCGAAGTGGTCGCGGAGCTCGAATCCACGGGAGCCGAGGCGATGTCGCTGCGGGTTGACGTGTCCGACGTGGCCCAGACCGAGACGATGGCCTCGGCCACCGTCGACGCCTACGGCCGCATCGACGGCCTAGTCAACAACGCCGCCTTCTACATGGCCGCCACCCGGGCCCCGATGGAGGACCTCCCGCCCGACGAGTGGGACCTGTGCTTCGCGGTGAACGTGAAGGGCACCTGGCTGTGCTCGCGGGCGGTGGCGCCCGCCATGAGGGCCCAGGGCAGCGGCAGGATCGTCAACATCGCATCCATGACGGTGAACGACGGCACCCCCGGCTTCCTCCACTACGTGTCGTCGAAGTCGGCGATCTGGGGGCTGACCCGGGCCATGGCCCGCGAGTTGGGCACCTCCGGGATCGCAGTCAACACCATCACCCCCGACTACATCCCCCACGACGAGGAGTACTCCAGCGTCCAGCCCGAGGTGGACGTGGCCATCCAGGCCCGCCGGGCCTTCAAGCGCACCCAGGTCCCCGAGGACATGGTGGGCACGCTGATCTACCTGATGAGCCCGTTGTCGGCCTTCGTCACCGGCCAGAACATCTGGGTGAACGGCGGCTCCGGCTTCCACTAGCAATTTCGCTGGACTCACCGGGAGCGCCCACATATAGTTCACATCAATAACCAAGGGATGTGCCGGTGCGGTCGCCGCACGAGTCGGAGGGTCGGCCAGCAATGGCCCCCAACGGGCTCGCCGTGGTAGCTTCGCCGTCTCACAGTCCCACAAGGAGGAGACGGACCAGAATGTTGAAGATCACCACTCGATTGCTGTTGGCCTTCGCGCTCGTCGCAGGCCTGGTCGCCTGCGGTGACGACGAACCGGCCTCGGCACCCGCCGTGGACACCGGAGCCGTCGAGGCAGCTGAAGCAGATGCCGCCGCCGCGGAGGCAGAAGCCGCCGCCGCGCAAGCCGCTGCTGACGCCGCGCAGGCCGAGGCTGACGCCGCCGAAGCCGAGGCCAAGGCCGCGGCCGATGCGGCAGCCATCGCCGAGGCCGAAGCCGCGGCCGCAGCGGCCGCGTTGGAGGCTGCCGAAGCCGAGGGAGCGGCAGTCGAGGAACTCGAAGCACAGCTCGCCGCCGCCGAAGCCGCCGCCGCCGAAGCCGAGGCGGCCGCCGCCGAAGCCGCCGCCGCCGCGGAGGAAGCGGCCGCGGAGCAGGCAGCCGCCGCACCCAGCGAGATCGACATGGCCATGCTCGTCGTGGGCACCAAGGAGGAGGGCTGGTACGCCACGTTCATCGACAGCGTCAACCGCGTCTCGGCGTCCAACAAGTACGGCATCCAGGTCAATCTCGAGATCCTCGAGGGAATCCCGTTCGTCGAGGGCGAACGCGTCATCCGCGACCTGGCCCAGACCGGCGAGTACGAGATCATCGTCGGCCACAGCACCTTCGTGGACGGAGTCGCCGCCAACAAGGCCGACTTCCCCGACACCCTGTTCGTGTACTCGGGATCCGGCAACGACGACCACGAGGGAGGCGACAACGCCTACTGGATCGACGTCTTCATCCACGAGCCCGCCTACCTCGCCGGGATCATTGCCGGCATGACGACCCAGACCAACAGGATCAGCGGTGTGGCCGCGTTCCCGTTCCCCAACGTCAACGCCCCGCTCAACGCCTTCGTCGACGGCGCCCGGTCTGTCAACCCCGACATAGAGGTGGCCGGGGTCACCTACATCGAGAGCTGGTTCGATCCGGCCACCGCTTCAAGCGCGGCGGAGGTCCAGATCGCCAACGGCTCCGACGTGATCTATGCGGAGCGCTTCGGGCCGTTCGCAGCGGCCGAGGACGCCGGCAACGTGCGGGCCGTCGGCCACTTCACCGACCAGCTGAGCCTGTCGCCGGTGGTGCTGACCAGCGCAGTGGCGCAGTGGGACACCGCCTTCAGCGACGTGCTCGACGCCTGGTACGACTACACGGTGCACGGTGTGCCCTACAACTCGCCGCCGCAGCGCATCGTCTACCAGTCGATGGTGGATGACGGCTCCTCCCTGGGCGCCATCGCCGACGACGTGCCCGCCGACGTGGTGGCTGCCGTCGAGGCGGCCCGGGCCGCCATCCTGGCCGGCGAGCTGGTCGTCCCGCTCAAGTTCGACGCGTTCGAGTAATCGCGAGAACCAGGGCTGCACGTCGAACGATCGACTGAGCGCACCGATCCGATGGCCGATGCGGCCCAGTCCGGCGCGGCCGCGCCGGGGGAGAACATCCTCGTCGCCGAGGACGTGACGAAGGTCTTCCCCGGCGTGGTCGCCAACGACTCCGTCAGCGTCGAAATCCGCAGGGCCGAGATCCACTGCCTGCTCGGCGAGAACGGCGCGGGCAAGACGACCCTGGCCGACATCCTCTACGGCGTCTACCGGCCCGAGGAGGGCCAAGTCCTGCTCAACGGCCGGCCGCTCGAGTTGCACTCGCCCCGCGATGCCATCGAGGCCGGCATCGGGATGGTCCACCAGCACTTCGAGCTGGTTCCCCCCATGTCGGTCATCGAGAACGTGGTGATCGGCACGCCCGCCAAGCAGTGGCTCGACCTCACAGAGGCGCGGCGCCGCCTTGAGGAGTTCTTCGCCGACTACGACGTGGAGATCGATCCCGACGCGGAGGTCGGCCGGCTCTCGGTCGGGGAGCAGCAATGGGTGGAGATCTTCAAGACGCTCTACTTCGGCGTCGAGATCCTGATCCTGGACGAGCCCACCGCGGTGCTGACCCCGCAGGGCATCGATGAGCTGTTCCGGATCCTGCGCCGGATGCGCGACGAGGGTCTCACCATCATCCTCATCACCCACAAGCTCAAGGAGGTGATGGACCTCTCGGACCGGGTGACCGTGCTGCGCCGCGGCAAGGTCGTCGGCACGGTCGACACTGCCGACGTCGAGCAACGCGATCTCGCCCGGATGATGGTGGGGCGCGAGGTCCTGATGCAGGCGGACAAGGCTGCATCCACCGCCGGCGAGCCGGTGCTGGAGGTCGAAGAGATCCACCTGGGGTCCGATACGGGACGAGGCTCGCTCGAAGGGCTGTCGATCACCGTCGGCTCGGGCGAGATCGTGGGCGTCGCCGGCGTGTCTGGCAACGGCCAGAACGCCCTGTTCGACGCGGTCGTGGGCGTGCGCCATCCCGAGGCCGGCAGCATCCGGATCACCGGCCAGGACACCACCGAGTCAGCGCCCCACCGGATCGCCACCCTCGGGGTGGCCAGCGTGCCCGCAGACCGCATCGCCCAGGGTCTGATGATGGACTTCAGCGTGAAGGAGAACCTGGTTCTGGGCAACCAGCGCGAGCGGCAATTCTCCCGCGCCGGGATCCTCAACCGGGGCCAGATCGACACCTTCGCCGCGGAGTCGATCGACACCTTCGAGATCAAGACACCGTCGGCGGCGCAGATCACCAGGACCCTCTCGGGCGGCAACCTGCAGAAGATCATCATGGCCCGGGAACTCTCCGGCCAGCCCCAGCTGATCGTCGCGCACCAGCCGACGCGGGGTCTCGACATAGCCGCCACCGAGTACGTCCGGCGCCGCTTGATCCAGGAGAGGGACCGCGGCGCGGGGGTGCTGCTGATGTCCGAGGACCTCGACGAGATCTTCCAGCTCTCGGACCGGATCGCCGTGATTTACGATGGGCGGATTGTCGCTGTCACTGAACCCGACGCGACCACCCTTGAACAGATCGGAATGCACATGGCGGGTGCCAGCGACACAGACCAAGGTTCACCGTGAGCGAGCAGGTCGCCGACGCGCCCCAGGACGGCCCGCGCCCCGACGACCACGAAGCGGGCGCCGGCCGCGATCCGCTCTCGATGCTGCTCCAGCCGGGCGCCTGGCGCCTGGAGCGGAGGCTGCACACCCGTCCGGTGCACGAGCTGTACGCCACCCTCATCGCGCTGGCCATCACCGCGGTGATCATCGGCCTGCTGGTGATCATCGTCGGTGTGTCGCCGTTGGACGCGTTCGCATCCCTCTACGAGGGGGCCTTCGGGAACCGGGAGTCGGCCCTCGAGACGCTGGTGCAGGCGACGCCGCTGATCCTCACCGGGCTGTGCGCGGCCATCGCCTTCCGGGCCGGAGTCTGGAACATCGGCGGGCAGGGTCAGTTCATCGCGGGTGCCATCGGCACCTGGTGGGTCTACGACACATTTCCCGGCCTTCCCGCACCGGTGCTGTTCGTGGCCATGTTCTGCGGGGCTGCGGTGTTCGGAGCAGTGTGGGCGACGGTGGCCAGCGTCCTGCTGGTCCGCTACGGAACCAACGAGATCCTCACGACGGTGATGCTCAACTTCGTCATCGACTCCGGGCTGTCATGGCTGCTCTCGGGACCCTGGCAGGCGAACGACACGCCCTACTCCCAGACCGAGCGGATGGTCGAGAGCACATTCCTGCCCCGGTTCTTCGACGACAGCCGGCTGCACCTGGGCTTCGCCCTCGCGCTGGTGATGGCGGCCGCGGTCCATTTCCTGGTGCGGCGCACCAACCTGGGATTCGAACTGAGGGCCATAGGCGTGAACAAGCAGGCGGCCTCGTACAAGGGCATCAGCGTCGGGGCGACCATCATCGCGGTCATGGCCATCTCAGGGGCACTGGCAGGACTGGCGGGCGCCGGTGAGCTGCTGGGCCTTCATCACCGGATCAACTTCGAGTTCGGCGGCCAGGCCGTCGGCTTCACCGGGATCATCGTCGCCCTGGTGGCCAGGCTGCATCCCGCGGGCGTGATCGTGGTGGCCATCGCCTTCGCGGGACTGCTCAACGGTGCGACCCAGATGCAGGTCGGCACCGGCATCCCAGCCGCGCTCGTGGACGTCATCGAGGGGGTGGCCCTGGTCTTCGTGCTGCTGGCCGCGGTCGCCTGCCGCTACCGGCTCAGGAAGATCGCCCACCATGGATAGGTCCGGGTAGCCCGCCGTGGAGGACTTCTTCACCTACTCGGTGATCCTGGGCATCTTCGTGGCCACCTTCAAGATCGCCACCCCGCTGCTGATCGCGGCTACCGGCGAATTGGTCGCAGAGAGCAGCGGGATCCTGAACCTGAGCCTTGAGGGGACCATGACCCTGGGCGCCTTCACTGGGTTCCTGGTCGCCAACGAGACCGGCAACCTGTGGCTGGGGCTGGTGGGGGCGGCCCTGGGCGGGGGTGCGATGGGACTGCTGATGGCGGTGATGACAGCCACGGTCAAGGTCAACCAGGTGGTGGCCGGGCTCGCGCTGAACATCCTCGGCCTGGGCGGAGCCTTCTTCTGGTACCGCTCGGTGTACGAGGAGGGCGGCGCCGTCGCGTTCCCCACCGTGGACCGGTTCCAGACCGCGACCATCCCGCTGCTGTCTGACATCCCCGCCGTGGGTGAGGTGTTCTTCGACCAGCACTGGCTGACCTACTTCGGGATCCTCATGGTGCCGGCGACCCTCATCTTCTTGAATCGCACCAAGTACGGCCTGGAACTCCGCAGCATCGGCCACAACCCCGAGGCGTGCGACATGCGGGGCGTGGGCATCATCTCCCGCCAGTACACCGCGGTGATCTACGGGGGCGTGATGGCCGGGCTGGGCGGTGCCTACCTCTCGCTGGCGGGAGGCAACCAGTTCTTCGACGACATCGTCGCCGGGCGGGGATGGATCGCCTTGGCCATCGTGATCTTCGGGAACTGGCGGGCGTCGTGGATCCTGGCCGGCTCGCTGCTATTCGGGTTCCTCGAGGCCACCCAGCTGTCGCTCCAGGCCAGCGGTGTGGACCTGCCCTACCAGCTCCTGCTCGCCCTGCCGTTCATCCTGACGATCGTCGCGCTGGTCCTCAATCGGAGCCGCTCCCAGGTCCCGCTGTCGCTGACCATCCCGTACCACCGGGGCGAGCGCTAGGCGGCGCTGGAGCGGCGATGAGCCTGGACATCGACTCCCACATCCGCCACAGCACCCGCCACATCGGAAGGTCGGTCCCGAGGAGGGAGGACCGGGGCCCGCTCACCGGCCGGGGGCGCTACGTCGCCGACATCAAGATCGCTGGGATGCTCGAGGTCGTCTTCGTGCGCAGCGTCGAGGCCCACGCCCGCATCGTGTCGATCGACACGTCAGAGGCCCTGGCCGTCGAGGGCGTGCGGGCGGTGTTCACCGCGGCCGACCTGGCCGACGTCAAGACCTTCCCCGACTACATCCCCTACATAGGCCCGGTCAGGCAGCGCCCGCTCGGCACCGGCACGGTGAGATACGTCGGGACTCCCTACGCCGCCGTTGTGGCCGACGACCGCTACATCGCCGAGGACGCAGCCGCGCTGGTCGCGGCGGGAACCACCTACGAGCCGCTGCCGACGGTGGCCGATCTCGACCAGGCCCTGGCCCCGGGAGCGCCCAAGCTCCACGACCACTGGGAGAACAACTGCTCGTTCGACGTGGCCCCCCACAAGCCCGAGGTAGACCGCGCATTCGAGCAGGCCGACCACACCTTCACCGAGACCTACGTCAGCCAGCGCCAGACCGGACTGCCCATGGAGACCAGGGGAGTGGTGGCCGACATCACCGACGGGACGCTCACGGTGTGGTCGTCGACGCAGAGCCCGCACATGGTCCGCTCCACCGTCGCGCTGATGCTGGGCATGCCCGAGCCGCAGGTGCGGGTGGTCCATCCGACCATCGGGGGCGGCTTCGGCACCAAGACCCACATCTACCCCGAGGACATCGTGGTGCCCTGGATCGCCCGGCGCCTCGATCGGCCGGCACGCTGGATAGAGGACCGCATGGAGAACCTCGTCGCGTCGGTTCACGCCCGCGAGCAGCGCCACGAAGTGGAAGTCGCCTACGACGACGACGGCACCATCCGGGGGGTGCGCTGCGCGTCGATGCTCGACATGGGCTCGGGCGAGATCTTCATGCCGGGCACCGCGCCGGTATTCGTGACCAACGCCTGCATCACGGGCGGCTATGACTTCCCCAACATGCAGGCCCGCACCATCGGCGTGGTTACCAACAAGACGCCGTCCGGCGCCTACCGGGGCTTCGGGATTCCCGAGGGCGCGTTCGTAATGGAGCGGATCATCGACCGGGTCGCCCGCCTGACCGGCACTGACCGGGTCGAGCTGCGGCGGCGGATGCTGGTGCGCCCCGGTCAGACGCCGTATGTGATGCACGGCGGGGGCCGCCTCGACTCCGGCTCCCACACCGAGTCGTTCGAACGGGGCGTGGAGATGGCCCAGCCCGCGCTGGAACGGGCCCGGGCCCGCTACGCCGGAGACCCCGACGTCCGGGTGGGGGTGGGCTATTCCAACTACGTGGAGCCCACATCGCCCAGCTACCACCTGACCACCGGCCACTGGGGCGGCGGAGACGCGGCCACGGTGCGGGTCGACCCGGACGGCTCGGTGCGGGTCGCGGCCGGCCTAAGCGCCTTCGGCCAGGGGGCGGAGACCACCGCGGCCCAACTGGCGGCCGACGCGCTGGGGGTCTCGCCGGAGGAGGTCACCGTGGTGCTGGGCGACACCGAGCGGGCCCCTTACGGCCTGGGCTCGTGGGGCAGCCGCGGCGCGATGATGCTCACCGGCTCGGTGCTGCTGGCCTCCGAGCGGCTGATGGACAAGGCCCGGGCCATCGCCGCGCACATGCTTGAGGCGGCCGAGGCCGACATCGTGCTCACCGACGGCGCGTTCCATGTGGCCGGCAGCGACCAGCCCTCGGTGAGCTGGGCCGAGGTCGGCACCGCGGCGTGGATCCGCTATGTGGACCTGCCCGACGGCATGGAGCCCGGCCTGGAGACCTCGGGCTACTTCCACCCTGAGAACCTGCAGCATCAGCTCGACGACACCGGCAAGATCAACGCCGCGGCCAGCTGGTCCAACGGCACCCACATCGGGGTCGTCAGCGTCCGGGTCAGCACGGGAGAGGTGAGGATCGAGGACTACGTCGTGGTCCACGACTGCGGGACGGTCATCAACCCGGCGCTGGTAGAGGGCCAGGTCCACGGCGGGGTGGCTCAGGGCATCGCGGGCGCCATGTACGAGCACTTCCAGTACGACCCCGACACCGCCAATCCCCGGTTCGCGTCGTTCATGGACTACCTGGTGCCGACCTGCGCCGAGGTGCCTCACATGGAGGTCGACCACTTCGAGTCGCCCGCCCCCGAACAGCCCCTCGGTGTCAAGGGCTGCGGCGAGGGAGGCACCGTGGGGCCGCCCGCGGTAGTGGCCGGAGCCGTCTCCGACGCCCTCTCGGAGTGGGGCGTGGACCTGACCGAGTGCCCGGTGACCCCCGTAGCGGTGAGGGCCGCCATCCGATCGGCCGAGGCGGCTGGAACTGGAGCAGACTCGTGAAGCCGGCTCCGTTCGACTACTGCCGGCCCTCGACGGTGACGGAGGCTCTCGAAGCTCTCAGCTCCGCCGAGTCCAGCCGGGTGCTCGCAGGCGGCCAGAGCCTCGTCCCGGCCATGAACTTCCGCCTTACCGACGTGTCCTTGCTGGTCGATATCAACCGGATCGAAGGTCTCGCCTCGGTGGACTGCGACCCGGGTGGGGTGACCGTGGGGGCGGCCGCGACGCAGACCCAGGTGCTGGACCACGACGGTGCGGCCAGTGTCGTCAGTGGCTTGCGAGCGGCGCTGCGCCATGTAGGCCACCTCCAGATCCGCAACCGGGGCACCGTCTGCGGCAGCCTGGCCCACGCCGACCCCGCCGCCGAGCTGCCCGCCCTGGCGGTCGCCTCCGATGCGGTGATCGCCGTCTCTGGACCCGACGGTGAACGCCGGATCGACGCCGCGGACTTCTTCATCGGAGCGTTCTGGACAGCTCTCGACGACGGCGAACTCATCACCGAGGTGCGCTTTCCGGCGGAGCCGCCCGGCTCGATGACCATCGTGGACGAGATCTCCCGGCGGGCCGGCGACTTCGCGGTGGCCGGCCTGGTCGCGACGGTCGAAGCCGAGGGCGGGGCGGTGCGCGGCGCCCGCCTCGTCGGTTTCGGGCTGGGGGGTGTGCCCACCAGGCTGGAGGCGGCCGAGGCTGCGATCAGGGACTGGGCCCCCGACCACCCGGCGGACACCCTCGCCGAGGCGGTGATGGCCGACACCGCCGACGCGTTCGACGACATCCACGCCACGAGCTGGTACCGCCGCGAGGCGGTAGCCGCACTGACAGTCAGAGCCGCCCGGAGAGCGCTGGCCGCCGAGGAGGCCGCATGACCATCAGCGAACCGATCTCCGAGGTCGACATCGAGGTAAGCATCAACGGGCGGACCCGCCGTCACCGGGTGCCGGCGCGCCTGCTGCTGTCGGACTACATCCGCGACACCGTAGGTCTGACCGGCACCCATCTGGGCTGTGAGCACGGCTATTGCGGCGCATGCACGGTTATCGTCGACGGCGATGCGGTGCGGTCCTGCCTGATGCTGGCGGTACAGGCCGATGGCGCAGAGGTCCGCACCGTCGAGGATCTCGCGCCCGCGGGCTCGGACTGCCTGTCGCCGATGCAGCAAGCCTTCCACGACAATCACGCCTTGCAGTGCGGCTTCTGCACCGCGGGCTTCCTCATGACCCTGGACAGCGTGGACCCCGCCGAGTGGAGCGAGCCCGAACGCGTGGTGGAACTGCTGTCGGGGAACCTCTGCCGCTGCACCGGTTACCAGAACATCGTGACGGCGGTGACCGAGGCCTGGAGCGCATACGATGGAAGCGGAGGATCCAACGATGGCTGACGCGATCGTCGAAGTGAACCACGACGTTTGCATCGTCTCGGGCATGTGCACCTCTGTTGCGCCCGAGATCTTCGACATCGACGACGACGGCCTCAAACTCGAGGTTCTCCAGCCGACGCTGCCGCCGGAGTTGATCGCCAAGGCCCGCAGCGCCGAGGCCTGCTGCCCCGTGGAAGCGATCAAGGTGACGGCACCATGACCATGACCCAAGAGCCCGCCGCGACCGAAGGATTCGAGGTTCAGGGCAACACCCAGCTCAACATGGCTGGCGAGGAGCGGCTCTACCAGCAGTTGAAGCGCTTCTGGCAGCCGGTGGCCTTCTCGGATGACCTGACCGACTCGCCCCAGCAGGTCACGCTGTTCGACACCCGTCTGGCGGTGGCCCGCCTCGACGGGGAGGCCCACGTCTTCAGTGACATCTGCCGGCACCGGGGCTCGGCCCTGTCGCTGGGCCGGATCGACGGCTGCTGGCTGCGCTGCGCCTACCACGGCTGGGCCTACGACGCCGAGGGCACCGTGGTCGACATCCCGGCGAGGCCGGAGTTGAACGGCAAGCTGACAGCCCAGCTGCCGAGCTACCCGACGATCGAAGCCGGAGGCTTGGTGTGGACGTGCGTCTCGGGCGAGACGCCGCTGTTCGGTCCCTCGGAATGCCCCGAACTGGACGATCCCTCATACCGGTTCCTGCGCTTCGATCCCTACGAGTGGGACTGCTCGGTGGCCCGGCGCCTGGAGAACTACTTTGACTTCTCCCACTTCGCCCATGTGCATCACGGGATCCTCGGCGACCGCGACGAGGCCGAGATCGCCGACTACGACGTGGTGCGCCACGGCTCCGAGCTGAGGATCACCGCCGGACCGTTCATCGAGTACACAGACAACGTCAAGAACTCCGCGGTCAACCACGACGGCCTGACCTATGAGGCATGGAAGCGCTACCGGGTGTACATGCCTAACGCCATGAAGCTCAACAGCTCCGCCGGGGTGACCGAGGACTTCGTGCTGTATGTGGCCGTAGCGCCGGTCAACCGCAGGCGGACCCGGTGCTTCACCTTCGTGGGCCGCAACTACGCGCTGGACCGTGACCAGGAGTTCCACGACATGCAGTACGTGATCCTGGGCCAGGACCAGCCCATCGTCGAGTCGCAGCGGCCCGAGGAGTTGCCGGTGGACCTAACCGCCGAGATGCACGTCAAGGGCGCCGACGCGGGCACCGTCGAGTACCGGCGCTGGCTGATCAGCATCGCCGACGGCGAGATCGCGCTGGCTCCCACGGGCTGATGATCGGCTCGGCCTCGCGGCTCGAGTCCGGGCACCGATACCGTTGGGATCCGTGACTGCGACCGAGCCCCGTTCCGAAGCCAAGTCCCGCAACGACTCCGCTCCCGGCCCCCACGACGACGACCGGCTGCCGGTCAAGATGCTCAACGACCGGATCCTGGTGGCCGTGGGCGAGGCCGAGGGCGAGCGCCGCTCGACCGGCGGCATCCTCATCCCGGCCACCGCCCAGGTGGGCAAGCGCCTCACTTGGGCCGAGGTGGTGGCGGTCGGCCCCAACGTCCGCAACATGGAGAAGGGCGACCGGGTGCTGTTCAACCCCGAGGACCGCTACGAGGTGGAGGTCCGGGGCCGCGACTACATCATCCTGCGCGAGCGCGACGTCCACGCCGTGGCCGCCGAGCGCCTCGACAAGGGCAGCACCGGCTTGTACTTGTGAGCGAGGACGGCCTGTACGAGGCGCTGCGGGGCTTCTGGCACCCGGTGGCCTACACGTCCGAGCTGGCCGGCGGCGGGCCTCTGGCGGTGACCCTGCTGGACGAGCCCCTGGTGCTGGCCCGCATCGACGGCCAGGTGTCGGCCTTCCGGGACATCTGCGTGCACCGCGGCACCGCCCTGTCGCTCGGCTCGGTCAGCGATGAGGGCCTGCGCTGCGGCTACCACGGCTGGACCTACAACGGCCAGGGCCGCTGCACCAGGATTCCCGCCCGGCCCGACGTGAAGATCCCGTCGCGGGCCCGCCTCACCGCTTATCGGGCCGCCGAGCACCTGGGGCTGATCTGGGTGTGCCTCACCGGCGACCCCGTCTACCCGCTGCCGGAGAACCCCTACTTCGGCGACGAGTCGTTCCGCCACGTAGAGGTCGAACCCTACGACTGGAGGTGCGCGCTGTCCCGCCGCATCGAGAACTACGTGGACTTCGGCCACTTCGCCTGGGTCCACGACGGCGTGCTGGGCGACTCGGCCCACCCCGAGGTCCCCGACCACTCCATAGGACGGCATCGCAACGAACTGCGCTTCGAGCACCCCCACATGGCCGAGCCGCCCGACTCGGGCAAGAACAGGAGCCTTGAGATCACCGGCGCCGTCGAGGTCAAGCTCGACTACCGGCTGTTCATGCCCAACACCATCCTGCTCGACCAGTACATCGAGTCGGTCGACCAGCGCTACCTGCTGTTCTTCAGCGTCTGCCCCACCGGCCGCAGAACCTGCCGGTGCTTCACGTTCATGGGCCGCGACTACGCCTTCGACGAGGCCACCGACACCGAGATGCTCGACTTCAACGCGCTGGTCATCGGCCAGGATCTCGCCTTCGTCGAGTCCCAGCGCCCCGAGGAGCTGCCCGTCGACCTGAGCGCCGAGCTCCAGATCGCCGGGGTCGACCGGGTCGCCATCGAGTACCGCCGTTGGCTGCGCGAGATCGCCAGGGGCCCCGACGCCGCCCGCCAGGCAACCGGACAGCGCCTGAGCTGAGGCTCGTCCAGAAGCGAGTCCTACGACTCGTTCCTGCGCTTCATCTCGACGAACGGAAGCTCCGAGACCACCGCGCCAACCTCGTATGTTGAACCGGAGATGTTCCAATCCACGAACATGTTCGTCCCAGGCTCAGCAGAGTCGGTGCCGATCCGGGCAAGCCCGACGAGCCCACCGAATCTCGGGCTCCACGCGATGCTGTTCGTGTACCCGACATGGCCGTCCTCGGATCGGACCGGCAGGAGCGGGAACCTCCAACGCTGCGGAACACGGGGCGGCACGCCCTGCTCACGCTGCTGGGCCGCAATGTCCTGCCCGTCGATGCGCAGCCCGACGAGGCGTCGGGCCGGTCCGCCGCTCTGTCGCTCGGCCAGCAGAGCGTCCCTGCCGGCGAAGTCTCCCTTCCCGAAGTCGATGAACCTCCCAATGTTCATCTCCTCGGGTGTCGCCTCCCACTGGACATGCTGCGGGGATGTGGGATCGCCGGAATGCGTAGAGCTGTCGGGACCGGCTCTCGTGTAGTCGATGACAGGCAGGATGAGACCGGCTTCGATGCGGCCGACGTCCTCGGCCATATCCCCGAGCGGCATCATTCCGAGCGGCTCTCCCGCGGCGTACAGGGCGTCCCAAACGTCGAGGGCGTCCTCGGCGCGTACCCAGAACTCGAAGCCGCGCTCACCCGTGAAGCCTTGCCGCCAGACCCAGACGTCGGCCGAGGCGAGCCGGATCTCGGTGCCTCGGGAGAAGCGCAGACCGGACAGATCCTGTCCTGCCGCCCTGGCCAGTATGTCGTCGGATGCCGGGCCCTGGACGTGGAGGATCCCCCACTCCTCGGTGACGTTCTCGACGGTGACATCGAACCCTTCAGCGTTCTGCGCATACCAGACATCCAGCGGGCTGGCGGTGTAGCAGAACTGCTGCTCGGACATCCGGAACAGCAGACCGTCGCTTATGAGCTTGCCCCGCTCATCACAGAATACATTGTAATAGGCATGCCGCAACTCCATCCTCGAGATGTCGCGAATGACGAGCCTCTGGAGGTACTCCACGACGTCAGGACCCGAGAAGAAGTACATCTCGAGGGGCGACTTGTCCTCCAGGACCGCCGCGTCGCGCATGGCGGCCACTTCACGCCCGTGATCCCAGAACGACTCCGGGCGAAGGTAGACCACTTCGCCGGTCGACCACTCGCTCCATGTGCCCGACTTGACCAGCGCTGCGACTCGCGATGTGAATGGCGTTCCGCTGATCCGCATGCGTCCAATCCTCTATGCCTCGGGGACTCGCGAGCTAATCGGCCCATGAGATTGATGTGATCAATACTTGGCGGGAGTGTAGCGACGCCCACCCTCAAGTCAAGTTCGCGCGGCCGGCGAGCCTAGGCAGCGGTGCCAGCCGCTTTGACATTCGCCGGGTCTGCGCGCCACAGTATTGCTCTTGCCAATGTTCGGCCGTTCACGCCTCCCGGCGTGATGTCCAGCGGCCGTGAAGGGCACCGACCATCAGGGGGCACCGATGATGCGACTCACGATCCGACTGCTGGCCACAGTGCTGGCCTTCTCGACAGTCCTGGTGGCTTGCGGGGACGACGAGCCCGAACCGGCCGCCGCGCCGGAACCGGCCGAGGCGCCCGCGACCACGGCAGACCCCGAGCCGGCCCCCGCCGAAGAGGCCCCCGAACCGGCGACCAGCGAGGATCCCACGTCGATCCACATCGCGGTCATCTTCGGGAACACCGCCGACGACACCTGGAGCACCTCGATGCTGGGGGCACTCAACCGGGTCACCGCGGAGGCGCCTTACGACCTCGACATCACCTATGAGTACTTCGAGAACATCTCCTACGCCGACGGCGAGCGTGTCCTCCGCCAGACCGCTGAGACCGGCGAGTTCGACATGATCATCGCCCACAGCACCTACTCCGACTCCATCTACGCCATCAGGGACGACTTCCCGGAGATCCTCTGGTCGTTCACCGGATCCGGCAACGAGGGCCGGGGCGGCAACGGCTACTGGCTGGACGTCCTGCCCCACGAGGCCGCCTACCTCGCCGGCATCGCCGCGGGCCACCTCTCCGAGACCGGCATGATCGGCTCGGTGGCCGCCTTCCCGTTCCCGAACGTGAACGGGCCGGTCAACGGGTTCTTCGCGGGCGCACGCTCGGTGAACCCCGACATAGAGACCCGGGTGACCTACATCGAGAGCTGGTTCGATCCGGCCGCCGCCCAGGAGGCCGGTGCCGCCCTCATCGAGGAGGGCGCCGACAGCCTCTACGCGGCCTCGACCTTCGGCACCTTCCAGGCGGCTCTGGAGGCGGACCGGGTGTTCACCATCGGCGACCTGGACGACCAGGAGGCGCTGGCCCCCGAGGTCGTCATCACGAGCGTGCTGATCCTGTGGGATCCGGGACTGAGGGTCCTGATCGACGAGTGGTGGGCCCACGAGACCGCCGGCGAGCCCTATGACGCCCCGACCGAGCGGATCCAGTTCTACATGGCCGAGGGCGGGGCCGACATCGCTCCGTTGAACGAGGCCCTCGTGCCCGCCGACGTGATCGCCGAGGTCAACGCTGCTCGGGACCAGATCATGAACGGGGAACTGGTCGTGGAGTTCAATCCGGGCGACGTCGGCTGATCCACTCGAGAGCGGCCGGCCCGCTGACCCGGGCCGGCCGCCGACAACAGCAGAATCGAGGGGAGCCGCCGATGTCTGAGCTGACCGAGCGGGAGGAGCAGCTGCTGCGGCGGGCCATCGACGTCTCGAGGCGCTCCCGCCAGAACGGGAACCACCCGTTCGGGGCGATCTTCGTAGACAGCTCCGGGAGCGTCCTCGTCGAGGCCGAGAACTCGGTGGTCACCACCGGCGACCTGATCGGCCACGCCGAGACCAACCTGGCCCGCGAGATGGGCCTCACCCTGACCGCCGAGCAGATCGCCGGCGGGACCGTGTACGCGAGCTGCGAGCCGTGCGCGATGTGCGCCGGCGCCATGTACTGGGCCGGCGTCAACCGCCTCGTCTACGGCATGAACGAGTCGGACCTGATGCCGTTCGACAGCGGCGAGCGGGACGAGAACGCCACCATGACCGGGGTCGGATGCCGGGCCGTGCTGGCCAGCGGGCAGCGCCACATCGACATCAGCGGGCCTCATCTCGTGGAGGAGGCGGTGCAGGTCCATCACGGGTTCTGGGGCGCCTAGCGGCTCCGGTCCCAACACCGATGCCCACGGCTCATTACCGTTCGGTGCCATGAACGGCGACGGCGCTGACTCCGTCCTGCTGCGGGCCCGCGGCGTGACCAAGCGGTTCCCCGGCGTGGTCGCCAACGACGACATCACGCTGGAGGTCCATCGGGCCAGGGTGCACTGCCTGCTCGGGGAGAACGGGGCCGGCAAGAGCACTCTCGCCGACCTGTTCTACGGCGTGCACGAGCCCGACGAGGGCGCCATCGAGCTGCGGGGTGAGCCGATCCACATGGTCTCACCCCGCGACGCCATCGCGGCCGGGATCGGGATGGTGCGCCAGCACTTCGAGCTGGTCACCCCGATGTCGGTTCTGGAGAACGTCGTCATCGGCACCCGGGGCGAGGCGAAGGTCGACCTGCGAGCGGCCCGGGGCCGCCTCGGTGAGCTGTGCGACCTCTACGGCGTCGAGGTCGACCTCGACACCCCGGTCGGCGACCTGGCGGTGGGCCAGCAGCAGTGGGTAGAGATCCTCAAGGCCCTCTACTTGGGCTGCGAGGTGCTGATCCTCGACGAGCCGACCGCGGTGCTCACCCCCGAAGGCATCGAGCGGCTTTTCGCGACCCTGCGCCGTATGGCCTCCGAGGGACTCACCATCGTGCTGATCACCCACAAGCTCCACGAGGTGATGGAGATCTCCGACGATGTGACCGTCCTGCGGCGCGGCCGCGTGGTCCGCACCTCCCTCACCTCGGAGGTGACCATGGCCGACCTGACCAGGATGATGGTCGGCCGCGATGTGGACTTGGCCATCGACGTGGTCGAGGCCCCCCGGGGAGACCTGGTGCTCGACGTCTCGGGACTCGACGTCGCCACCGAGTCCGGTCGGGGCTCCCTAAAGCAGGTGTCGCTCCAGGTGCACGAGCGCGAGATCCTGGGCATCGCCGGTGTGTCGGGCAACGGCCAGGACGCGCTGTTCGACGTGCTCGTCGGTATGAAGCCGGCCGATGCCGGCCGCATCCTCGTCGACGCGAAGGACATTGCCGAGCTCTCCCCGGCCGGCCGGCTCGAGATCGGCATCGCCAGCGTTCCCGCCGACCGCATCCATCAGGGCCTCATGATGGACTTCCGGATCAGCGAGAACCTGATCCTCGGCCGCCAGCGTTCCGACCGCTTCGGACGGCGGGGCTGGCTCAACCAGAAGGGCATCGGCGAATTCGCCGACGACTCGTTCGCGGCTTTCGACATCGCCGCGCCGTCGCCGGCGCACGTCACCCGCGTCCTGTCGGGCGGGAACCTGCAGAAGATCGTGATGGCCCGCGAGCTCGCCGGCCAGCCCCGGCTGCTGGTCGTCCACCAGCCGACGAGGGGATTGGACATCGGCGCCACCGAGTACGTGAGGCGGCGCCTGGTCGAAGAGCGCGACCAGGGTGCGGCCATCCTCCTGATCTCCGAGGACCTGGACGAACTGCTGAACCTGTCGAGCCGCATCGCGGTCATGTTCGACGGCCGCATCGTCGGCGAGGTCGACCGCCGCGACGCGACCGTCGACCGGATCGGCATGTGGATGGCCGGGGTGTCGGGCGCCCCGGGCGAGGCCCTGGCATGAACACGGATGTTCCGACCACGCCCGGTGCGTCTTCGGGGAGCCTGCTTCGCCGAACCGGGTGGCGCCTGGAGAGACGGCTGGAGGTCAAGCCCTGGCACGAGGTCGTCACCCTCGTAGGCGCCTTCATCGTCGGGCTGGCCATCTGCTCGATCCTGATCGCGGCCTCCGACAAGAGCGTCGTCGACTCCTACCGGGCCCTGTTCGACGGCGCCTTCGGATCCAGGCGGGCGGTCTACGAGACCCTGGTCCAGGCGACCCCGCTCATCTTCACCGGCCTGGCGGCCGCCTTCGCCTTCCGGGCCAGGGTGTGGAACATCGGGGGCGAGGGCCAGTTCTTCGCCGGCGCCATGGGGGCGTTCTTCGTCAGCGACCTTTGGCACGCCCATCTCCCCCGCGGCGTGATGGTGCCAGTGCTGTTCATCGCGGCGGCCGCGGCCGGGGCGTTGTGGGCGTCGATCGCCGGCCTGCTGAAGGCCCGCTACGACACCAACGAGATCATCACCACGGTGATGCTCAACTTCATCATCCTGCTCATCCTGTCGTATCTCCTCGGCGACCTGTGGCGGTCCCCCGACACGTTCTACTTCCAGACGGTGACGCTGCCGGAGTCAGCCCATCTGCCGCTGATGATCGACGGAAGCCGGCTCCACTGGGGATTCGGGATCGCGGTGGCCGTAGCCGTCGTGGTTCACGTAGTGCTCAGACGGACCGCGCTGGGATACGAGGTGCGAGGCGTCGGCATCAACCGCACCGCGGGCTCCTACAAGGGGATCTCGGTTCCCCGGGTGACCGTGCTGGTGATGGCGATCAGCGGCGCGCTGGCCGGCCTGGCCGGCGCGGCCGAGTTTTCAGGAATACACCATCGCCTCCAGCTCGACATCTCCAACAACTTCGGCTTCGTGGGCATCATCATCGCCCTCATCGGCCGCCTGCATCCGGCCGGGGTGGTCGTGAGCGCCATCGCGTTCGGGGCCCTTGTAAACGGCGCGGTGACGATGCAGATCCAGACCGGGATCCCGGCCGCGCTGGTCGACGTGATCCAGGGGCTGTCGCTCATCTTCGTGCTGACCGGCGCGGTGGCGGTGCGCTACCGGCTCCAGAGGACCCGTAGCGATGAGTGACGTCCTTGAGGCCCTCATCAACGTGGGCGTGCTGGCTAGCGCCATCCGCATCGCCACGCCGCTGCTGCTGGCCGCGCTGGGCGAGATGGTCACCGAGCGGGCCGGCATCCTCAACCTGGGCATCGAGGGCACCATCACGGTGTCGGCGTTCGGGTCCTTCGTGGTGGCCGACAAGGCCGACTCCCTGTGGCTGGGAGTGCTCAGCGGGGTCGGGGCCGGAATACTCCTGTCGCTGCTGATGGCCGTCCTCGTGAGCAGCATCAAGGTCGAGCAGGTCGTGGCCGGGCTCGCCCTCAACCTGTTCGGCATCGGCATGGCCTTCTACCTGTTCCGGGCGTTCTACCCGCAGACCGGCGGCGAGATGCCCCGCAGCGACACCTTCGACTATGCCGAGATCCCACTCCTGTCCGACATCCCGGCGGTCGGGGAGGTCGTCTTCAGCCAACACTGGCTGACGTACGCAGCCATCCTCAGTTGTCCCGTGCTGTGGTGGACGCTGAACCGGACCCAGTTCGGCCTCGAGCTGCGCAGCGTCGGCAACAACCCGGCGGCCTGCGACATGCGGGGCATCAACGTCACCGGGATGCAGTACTTGGCGCTGGCCTTCGGGGGCCTGATGGCCGGCCTGGCCGGCGCGTTCTTGAGCGTGTTCCTGTCGGGGCTGTTCTTCGTCGACGTGGCCGCCGGCCGGGGATGGATCGCGCTGGCCATCGTGATCTTCGGCAACTGGCGGATCGGGAGGATCCTGGCCGGTGCCCTCTTCTTCGGCTACCTCGACGCCTACCAGCTGTCGCTCCAGGCCCGCGGCGTCGAGGTGCCCCACCAGTTGCTGCTGGCCCTGCCGTTCGTGCTGACCATCGCGGCCCTGGTCGTCAACCGGCGCCGCAGCCACGAGCCCCTGCACCTGGGCGTACCTTATTTCCGGGGCGAGAGATGAAGGGAGGCGTCCGATGACCCAGCTCGAGGACCGGATCGACTACGTAGACGCCGACACCGAGGACAAGCTCTACGAGGCCATGCGGGACAAGTTCTGGTACCCGGTGGCCTACTCGGACGAGCTGACCGACACGCCGCAGGGCTTCGTGCTGTACGGCAAGAAGATGGTGGTGGTGCGGCTCGACGGCCAGCCCGTCGTGTTCGACGACCAGTGCCTGCACAAGGGCACCGCGCTCTCCCTCGGCGTGGTCGTCGACGACTGCCTGCGCTGCCCGTACCACGGCTGGACCTACGACGCCACCGGCGCGGTGGCCCGGATCCCGGCCCGCGAGGAGCTGTCGCAGCACGTCAACGTGAAGCTGCCCAGCTACCCCACCTGCGAGGTCAGCGGCCTGGTGTACACCTGCCTGGGCGATCCCATCCACCCGCCGCCGTCGGTCCCGATGTTCGACGACCCGAGCTACCAGTTCCTGCACCTGGACGTCTACGAGTGGGACTGCTCGATGGCCCGCCGGCTGGAGAACTACTTCGACTTCTCCCACTTCCCGTGGGTGCACGACGGGCTGCTCGGCGACAGCAACCAGCCCCGGGTCGACAACTACGACGTGGAGCGGGTCGACGGCGAGCTGCGGTTCGTGGCCGGGCCGTTCCCGGAGTTCACAGACAACGTCAAGAACGCCCCCACCGCGGACTCCGGCGGCGAGCCCATCTTCGGCGCCATCAAGCGCTACCGGGTGTTCGTGCCGAACGCGATGCAGCTCAACAGCAGCGCCGGCGAGCACGAGGACTACGTGCTGTGGGTGTGCCTGGCGCCCGTCGGCCCCCACCGGACCCGGTGCTTCACCTACCAGGGCCGCAACTACGGGCTCGACCACGGCGAGGAGTTCATGGCGTTCGCTCAGCTGGTCACCGACCAGGACCGCCCCATCGTGGAGTCGCAGATGCCCTGCCAGGTGCCGATCAGGCTGCCGGAGGAGATGTTCGTCAAGGGAGCCGACCTCGCGCTGCTGGAGTACCGGAAGTGGCTGCTCGAGCTGGCGGGGTTGCGAGGATGAAGCCGCCACCGTTCGCCTACTGCCGGCCTCACAGCCTCGACGAGGCGCTGGAGTTCTTGGCCGAGCACGGCGACGAGGCGAGACCGCTGGCGGGCGGGCAGAGCCTCGTCCCCATGCTCAACCACCGGCTGGCCCGCCCGACCGTGCTCGTCGACATCGGCGCGATCGGAGACCTCCAGCGGATGGACCGCAACGAGTCGGGATGGCGGATCGGCGCCACCGTCACCCAGCGCCGCGTCGAACGGGAGAGCACCGAGGGGTGCGACCTGCTGCGCCTGGCCATGCCGTTCATCGGCCATCGCCAGATAAGGGCACGCGGCACGGTCGGCGGCAGCATCGCCCATGCCGATCCGGCCGCAGAGTTGCCTGCCGTGGCCCTGACTCTCGACGCCACGATGGTGGCCGCCGGCCTTGACGGCCAGCGGGAGATTCCTGCGGCCGAGTTCTTCGCGGGCCCCTACATGAACTCGCTCGAAGAAGGCGAGATCCTCTCGCACGTGACCTTCCCGACGGTTCCACCTACCACCAGGTGCTCCTTCAGGGAGTTCGCCAGGCGCAAGGGCGATTTCGCGGTGGCCGGTGTGGCCGCCACGGTCGACTTCGAGGACGGCTCGGTCACCGCCGCCAGCCTCACCGCGTTCGCGGTGGGGTCCAACCCGGTCCGCCTCACCGGCGCCGAGGCAGCCGTCGCCGGGCGGCACCTCGACGAGGCGGCCCTGATCGACTCGGCCGAGGCGGCGGCCGCGGAGATCGAGCCTTGGGACGACATCCACGGATCACCGCAGTACCGGCGCCAGCTCGTAGCTGCCCTGCTGCGACGGGCATTGCAGGAGGTGGCCCCATGACCGCTCCGAAGGCACGCCGGGTCGAGCCCTCAGTCGAAGTGCCGATCAGCCTGACCGTCAACGGAGAGGCGGTCGAGGCGATGGTGCCGGCTCGCCAGTTGCTGGCCGACTTCCTGCGGGAGGAGCTGCGCCTCACCGGCACCCATGTCGGCTGCGAGCAGGGGATCTGCGGAGCATGCACCATCAACCTCGACGGCGAGCCGGTGCGGTCCTGCATCATGCTGGCCGCCCAGGTCGACGGATCGGCCATCACTACGGTGGAGGGACTGTCATCGGAGGGCCTGAGCCCGCTTCAACAAGCCTTCAAGGACAACCACGGCCTGCAGTGCGGGTTCTGCACCCCGGGATTCCTCATGACGCTGTCGACCATAGACCCCGAGGAATACCCCGGGGAGGAGGGGATCCGCGAGGCCATCTCGGGCAACCTCTGCCGCTGCACCGGTTACGGCGGGATCCTCCAGGCGGTGCGGACCGCCTGGGATCGCCCTCAGGATGGCTGACACTTTCGAGTTGGGCGGCCGCCCGGTCTACACGGGGGCTCACGTCACCCGCCGGCAGGACGACGCCCTGCTCAGCGGCCAGGGCACCTACGTCGCCGACCTCCGCCCCGGTGGCATGGCCGAGATGGCGGTGGTCCGCAGCCCGATCGCACACGGCCGGATCACCGCCATCCGCACTGCCGCGGCAGCCGCCGTCGACGGCGTGATCGAGGTGATCACCGCCGCCGACCTGACCGATGTAGCTCCCTATCCCAACTTCGCTGCCTACACCCAGACCCCCGGAACGTTCCCGCTGGCGCAGGACAAGGTGCGCTATGCGGGTTCTCCGGTGGCGGTGGTGCTGGCCGAGAACCGCTACATCGCCGAGGACGCGGCCGAACTGGTGGAGGTCGACTACACCGAACTGCCGGCGGTCACCTCCCTGGAGGCCGCGCTGGAGCCGGATTCGCCTCGGCTCTTCGAGGACTGGACCAACAACCGGCTGCTGGACCTGCAGCCCGACGACTCAGAGGTAGCCGCCATCCTTGCCGGCAACCGGGTGCTCCGGCGCCGCTACAAGATGGGCCGCCATACCGCCATGCCCATGGAGACCAGGGCCGCGCTGGCCGAGGTGCACAACGGCCGCCTCCACCTCTGGTGCACCAACCAGCACGCCCACATCGCCCGCACCACGCTGTCGTACGTGCTGCCACTGGCCGAGCGCGACATCAGGGTGGTCATCCCGTACGTCGGCGGCGGCTTCGGGCTCAAGCAGCATCTCTATCCCGAGGATGTTCTCGTGTCCTGGCTGGCGCTCCGCCACCGTCGTCCGGTCCGCTTCGTCGAGGACCGGGCCGAGCACATGATCGCCGCGGCCCATGCCCGCGACCACATGATCGACATCGAGGCGGCCATCGCGGACGACGGCCGGATCCTGGCCATGCGGGTCCAGGTCGTCCAGGACCTCGGCTCAGCCGAGATCTTCCCCGGGGCCTGGTGCCCGGCGCTGACCACGGCCGCCCACATGACCGGCCCCTACGACATCCGCGACTGCGTGGTGTCGGTGGCCGCGGTGACCACCAACAAGACGCCGGGCGGTTCGTACCGGGGCTTCGGGGTGCCGGAAGCGGTGTTCGCGCTTGAACGGTTCATCGACGAGATCGCCGCCGAGGTAGGCGTGGACCGCCTCGATCTGCGCCGGTCGATGCTGCTGCAACCAGCGGACCTGCCCTACACCACCGCCTCGGGCGCGCTGCTGGATTCGGGCAGCTTCGCCGAGTCGTTCGAGAGGGTGGTCGAAATGGGTGAGGACGCCTACCGGCAGGCCGGTGCCCACTATCGATCCGATCCCGACTCGCGGGTCGGGGTGGGCTACGCGGTCCTGTTCGAGGGCGTCTCACCGACCCACCACGGCGCCTCCGCGCACTGGATGGGACACGAGTCGTGCACCATCGAGGTCCAGCCCGACGGCGGAGTACGGGTGGCGTCGGGCGTCACCGACCAGGGCCAGGGGACGACCACGTTCGTGGCCACATTGACCGCCGACGCGCTCGGCGTCCCGATCGAGACCGTCCGCGTCGAGCTGGCCGACTCCGACGCCACCCCGTACGGCCTGGGTGCCTTCGGCTCCCGCCAGGCCGTCATCGGCGGCGGCGCCATACTCCTGGCTGCGGCCGACGTCCGGGGCAAGGTCAAGAAGATCGCGGCCCACATGCTGGAGGCCCCCGAGGACGACCTGGTGATCGAGGCAGGACGGGTCCACGTGGCCGGCAGCCCGGTACCGGCGGTGACGATGGCCGAGATAGCCACCACGGCCGTCATCAGGACCATCGACCTGCCGCCGGGAATGGAACCGGGCCTGGAGGCGACCGCCCGGTACGAGCCCGAGCTCATGGAGCACACGCCCGACGAGAAGGGCAGGATCAACGCCAACGCGGCCTACGCCAACGCGGCCCATGCCGCCGTCATCCGGGTCGACCTGGGGACCGGCGAGATCGAGATCCTCGACTACATCCTGGCCCACGACTGCGGCAGGGTCATCAATCCCCCGATCGTCGACGGCCAGATATGGGGCGGGATCGCCCAGGGCCTCGGCGGGACCCTGTACGAGGACCTGTGCTTCAACGACCTGGGCCAACCCCAGACCGCGTTCATGGACTATCTCGTGCCGTCGGCGGTGGAGATGCCCGACGTGGTGATCGAGCACTTCGAGAGCCCGTCGCCGAACACGCCGCTGGGGATGAAGGGGGTCGGCGAGGGCGGGACGGTCGGACCGGCGGCGGCCATCGGCAACGCCCTGGCCCAGGCCCTGGCCGAGTTCTCGCCCCAGATCCATGAGACGCCCCTGAGCCCAGCGGTGGTACGGGCGATGATCCCCGATCAGCGGACCTGACCGGAAGGGGACGTGCGCGGATAGCTGCAGACCCGTCGCATCGGGACGGGGTGTCTCCCGCTCTTGTTCGCTGCGCTCACGGGCCGCTCGGGCCACGGCCCCGCCCGTATGGACCGGATACGCTCACCGGCCCGCGGGGCCTCTGGGCCGCGGGTCAGCCCAGGATCGGCCCGCCGGGCACTCCGGCCTCGTAGCGGGCCCAGAAGGCGGGGGCGGCCTGACGGCAGCGGGCCTTGACCTCCTGCTCGTCGACGGTCAGCAGCTGCCGGTCCCGCATCAGCACCTCGCCGGCCACGACCGTGGTCGTGATCATCGACTCGTTCATCGCGAACACCAGGTGGCCGCCGATGTTGTCGGGTGTCATGGGGGTGGCCGGCTGGTAGTCGACCAGGATCAGGTCCGCGGCCGCTCCCTCGGCGATGGTGCCGACCGGAGTGTCACCGAAGTACAGCGACGCCAGGGCGGCGTTGTTGTACACCGCCATCTCGAGGAGCTGGTCCGGCGGCAGCCGCCGGGCGTCGCGGTGGGCGATCTTCTGGAGGAGGTAGGCGGTCTCGGCCTCGCGCCACATGGTGGGGGACAGGCCGTCGTTGCCCAGGCACACCCGCACCCCGGCCCGCATCTGCGACTCGACCGCGGCGATGCCGTCGCCCACGTTCATGTTGTTGCGGGGCTGGTGGCTCGACGCGCTGCCGGTCTCGGCCAGCAGCCCGATCTCGGCCGCGTCGAGGTGGATAGCGTGGGCCATGATCGACCGCGCGCTGAGCATGCCGTGGTTGTGGAGCCGCTCCACCGAGCGGATGCCGGAGTAGGCAAGGCTGCGGTACTGGTCGTACTCGTGCTCGCCGACGTGGACATGGAACCCGGTCCCGGCCTCCACCGACTCCCGGCAGGCGGCCAGCGTGGCGTCGGAGACCGTCATCGGCGCGTGGATCCCGAAGCTGGCCGCGATGCGACCGCCGCCGATCGGGCCACCCGAGCAGCGGTTGACGAAGCGGGCGTTCTCGGCGATGCCCGCGGCGGCCCGCTCCGGCCCGTCGCGGTCGGTGACCTCGAAACAAAGCACGGCCCGCAGGCCAGCGCCGGCGACCACCGACGCGATCAGGTCGAGGACCCCGTCGATGCAGTTGGGCGAGGAGTGGTGGTCAAAGTAGGTGGTGGTGCCGTTCTTGATGGCGTCGACCATCCCGACCTCAACCGCCAGCCGCACCTCTTCGGGACCCAGCGCCCGGTCGTAGGGCCACCACAGCCGGTCCAGGATGGTTGGCAGGGTGATGGGAGGGTCACCGGGGACGCTCATCCCGACTGCGAAGGCGCTGTAGAAGTGGCCGTGGGCGCAGATGTTGCCCGGCATCACGTATTGGCCCCGGGCGTCCAGCCGGGGCTCGTCGCGGTGATGCTCCTCCAGCCGGGCACTGGGCCCGACCGCCGCGATCCTGCCGTCGGTGATCAGCAGGCCGCAGCCGTCGAGGATCTCGTTGGGCCGGCCCCAGGTGACGACGGTGCCGTTGGTGATCAGCATCTGCGCTCCGCCGATCCCGGCACGGCGGCCGGCCTAGAACCCGTCGGCGAAGGCATCGATCACCTCGCGGATGTTGCCCCTCAGCGGGTACATGATCGGGCACGTGACTCCGGCGTCGACGTACTCGCGGACCTTGCGGCGGCAGTCCTCGGCGGTGCCGACGGCCATGATGTCGCGCACGATCTCTTCGGGGATGACTGCGCTGGCCCGCTCGTAGTCCTCCTCGGTGGCCGGCCACCCCATCAGAGCCTTGGCCCGCTCGGCCACCTCCTCGCTGACCCCGCTGGCCTTCATGATGTGGGGCTCGGTGGCGAAGTAGTAGGCGGCCAGCTTCTTGCCCTCGTGCAGCGCGGCGTCGGGATCGTCGTCGCACATCGACACCACGATCAGCTCCGGAAGGTCGATGTCGGAGATCGATCGGCCCGATTTCTGGGCGCCCTTCTCGACCAGGGTGATGGCCCGGCGGACGTAGTCGACCGACACGCCGTAGTTCAGGCACACCCCGTCGCAGATCTCTCCGGCCAGCTCAAGCATCCTCGGGCCGGTGGCGCCCAGGTAGATGGGTATGTCTCGGGGGGAAGTGTCTCCCCACACCACGTCGAGGCTTACCCCGTCGAGATTCACGAAGTCCCCGTTGTAGGTGACCGGCTCCATGGTGAACAGCGCCCTGACCGCCTCGATGTTCTCGCGCATGGCGGTGAGCGGGCGCACCAAGTCGACGCCGACCCGGCCCGCGATCGGCTCCCACCAAGCGCCCAGACCAAGCATCACCCGGCCCTGTCCGTCGACCTTGCCGCCCAGCTCCCACATGGTGCTGAAGCTGGCCGCGATCACCACCGGGTTGCGGGTCCAGATGGGCAGCACCCCGGCCGCGACCTTGATGCGGCGGGTGTGGGTCAAGAACGCGGTCATGGCCACGACGCAGTCCCGGGCCAGGCGGTTGTCGCCCTGCCAGATCTCGCTGAAGCCCCGGTCTTCCATGTACAGGGCGAGGTCGAGCTCCTCCCGGATGTCGATGCGGTCCTGCATGTAGATGGCCATGCGCTGCGTCATCGCATTGCCTCCGGCCGCTCCGGCCCCGCCGGCCGGGTTCGGGCAGCGCGGTCAGCTGCCAAAGTCGAAGGCATCGATGCCCGCGAGCAGTTCGGCCCGCAGCGAGTCCGGGCAGAAGCTCGCCTCGACGGATGTCCTGGCTAGCTGCCGCAGGACGTCGGTGGACCAGCCGTATACCTCGCTGGCGGTGACGTACTCGTCCTCCAGGGTGATCCGGTAGAAGCCGGAGCCATCGGTGTTGAGAGTGACCCGGGCCCCGGCGTCGACGAGGGTCCGGATCGGGTGGGACTCCCGGCTGGGATACAGCCCGAGCAGGACGTTGGACCACGGGCAGACGTTCAGGAAGATGCCGCGCTCGACGAGTTCGGTGACCAGTTCGGGGTCCTCCACCGACCGCACGCCGTGGTCGACCCGCTGGGTCTTGAGGAGGTCGATCGCGTCCCAGACCCCCTCGGGGCCGCTCGACTCGCCGGCGTGGGCCCGGATCCCGAGCCCGTTGGCCCGAGCCCGCTCGAAGACGGGGGCGAAGCGGTCCCCGGTTCGTCCTACCAGGGCCTCGTTGCCGTCGACCGACAGGGCCACCACCCTGGGATGCTGCATGGCCAGCATGGTGTCGAGCACGGTATGGGCCTCCGCCCGGCTGTGCTTGCGGGAGATGCTGACGGACAGGTACACGGGCGGGCAGCCGTCGCGCTCGGCATCCTCGAGCCCCGACGCGACCGCAGCAATGAACTCCTTGAGCGGACCCTCGAAGCCCTTCCAGTGGATGGGGCTCACCATCACGTCGGTGTAGGAGACCCCCGAACGGCGCTGACGTTGGGCGAGCGAGTACGACAGCGATGCCACCTGCTCGCCGTTGCGCGGCAGAGACAGAACCCAGTCGAGGAAGATGAAGAACTCCTGGAGCTCGGCCCAGTCGAACATCGCGTCGGCCGGCTCCTTGAGCAGGGGCACGCCGTTCTCCTCGGCCAGCCTGATCGCGTCCTCGACCTCAAACCCGCTGTCGAGATGGAGGTGCAGCTCCGCTTTGGGGAGCCTGCGGACAGTATCCGCGGTGATACCTGAGGCCGCCGCGCCCATGGCGCTCACCTTAGAGGAGGGCCCGACACCGAAGCCCAACCCACCAGCGCGTAGCATCGGGCCCGATCCAGGAGCAGGGAGGAAGCAGCCGTGGCGCCGACAGCGATCGTGACCGGAGGGGCGAGAGGACTGGGGCAGGCCTATTGCGTGGCGTTGGCAGGCGAAGGATTCGACATCGTTGTGAGCGACCTGCTCGACACGCAGGAGACAGTGGGCGAGGTCGAGGCGGTCGGCGGCCGGGCCATCGGCGTACGCGCCGATATCAGTTCCGCGGCCGACAACGACGCCCTAGCCGCCGCGGCGGCCGACGCCTTCGGCACCATCGACGTGCTCGTCAATAACGCGGCCTACTTCTCCGAGACCACCCGGGGCCCGTTCAACGAGGTCCCCCAGAACGAATGGGACCGCACCTTCGAGGTCAACGTCCGCGGCGTGTGGCTCACCTGCTGCGCGGTGTACCCCTACATGCAGAAGCAGGGCTCGGGAAAGATCATCAACATCGCCTCCAACACCTGCTTCAAGGGCACCGTCGGCTTCCCGCACTACGTGGCCAGCAAGAGCGCGATCATCGGATTGACGCGCTGCCTGGCCCAGGAGCTGGGCCCCGACGGGATCACGGTGAACACGGTGTCACCCGACCTGATACCCAACCCGTCGCTGCGGCCCACCGACGCCACCAGCGACCAGTTCGTGGTCGCCGGTCGAGCTCTTAAGCGCACCCAGGAGCCCGAGGACATGATCGGGACCATCCTGTACCTGGCCGGCCGCGGCTCAGACTTCGTCACCGGCCAGAACCTGGTGGTCAACGGGGGCGCCTTCTTCCAGTAGGGCGCGCCAATGCCACCCGGAACTGCCGCGCGGGCGGCATCCTCGCCCCTGCCTCGCGGCCTCCGACTGGATGCCGTGTGCACACCTGGCCCCTTAGGCTGGAACACGTGACTGGAACGCCGATCGAGGCCAGCGAGGAAGCCCTCGCGGCCGTCAAGTACAACGCCGACGGGCTGGTGCCCGCCATCGTGCAGGACGCCGCCACCAAGGCCGTGCTGATGATGGCGTGGATGAGCGCTGAGACTCTGGCCCTGACCTTGGTCGAGGGCCGGACCGTGTTCTGGAGCCGGTCCCGCCAGGAGGTGTGGCGCAAGGGCGAGACCTCCGGGGAGCGGCAGTGGCTGCGCGAGGCCTACTACGACTGCGACGGCGACACTCTCCTGTTCGTGGTCGACCAGGAGGGCGGCGGCGCCTGCCATACCGGCAGGTACTCGTGCTTCTTCCGGTCTTTCGACGGCTCAGCCGCTGCCGACGGCGGCTGACCGCCGGATCGCGCCATGCACCAGCCCAGCCAGGAAGAGTTCCGGGAGCTGGCCCGCGCCTACCGGGTGGTCCCGGTCTGGCGGGAGGTGCTGGCCGACCTGACCACGCCGGTGGCTGCCTTCGCACGGGTGGTCGGGTCCGGCGACGGCTTCCTGCTGGAGTCGGTGGAGCACGGCGAGCGCTGGAGCCGCTGGTCGTTCATGGGCCGCAACCCCATCGCCACTCTGGTGGCCCACGGCCGGCATGTGGAGGTCACCGGCCACCTCGGTGTCAACGTCCCCCGGCACGAAGGCATGCTCGCCGCGCTGGAGGTGCTGCTGGACCACTACCACGCTCCGTCGATCGAGGGCCTTCCGCCGCTGCACGGGGGCCTGGTCGGCTACCTCGGCTACGACATCGTGCGAGAGGTGGAGCACCTACCCGAAATGCCCGTCGACGACTCGGGCCATCCCGACGCCGTGATGTCGCTGATCGGCGAGCTGGCGGTGTACGACCACTGGCGCCAGCGGGCCACCCTGATCTCCAACGTGGTCGTTCCCGCCGGGGCCGACGACCGGACCATAGACCGGCTCTACTACGAGGCTGTTCTGCGGGTGGAGGCCATCGCGGCCGACGGGGCCAAGCCTCTCGACGAGCCTCTGGTGGCGCCGCCCGAACCCTACGACGCCAGCGAAACGGAACCGGTAGCAACCACCTCGACCATGGGCCTGGAGCTCTACTCGCGGGCGGTGGAGGCGGCCCGGGAGTACATCTTCGCCGGCGACGTGTTCCAGGTGGTGCTGTCCCAGCGCTTCGACTTCGAGCTGGGCGCCGACGCCTTCGACACCTACCGGGTGCTGCGCCAGGTCAACCCCAGCCCCTACATGTACTTCCTGCGCCACGACGGGCTGGAGGTGGTAGGCGGATCGCCCGAGCCAATGGTCCAGCTCCTCGACGGCAAGGTCATCAGCCGACCCATCGCCGGCACCAGGCGCCGGGGCCACACCGACGCAGAGGATCGACGCCTGGCCGCCGAGCTGGCCGAGCACCCCAAGGAAGTCGCCGAGCACGTGATGCTCGTCGACTTGGCTCGCAACGATGTCGGCCGGGTGGTGGAGTTCGGATCCCTGAACCTCGATGAGATGATGACCCTTGAGCGCTACAGCCACGTGATGCACCTGACCTCGCAGGTGTCGGGCAAGCTGGCCTCGTCGGCCACACCGATCGACGTGCTGAGGGCGACCCTGCCGGCGGGCACGGTGTCGGGCGCTCCGAAGGTCAGGGCCATGGAGATCATCGACGAACTGGAGCCCACCAAGCGCGGTCCGTACGCGGGAGTGGTCGGCTACATCGACTTCTCGGGCAACATCGACACGGCCATCACCATCCGCACGATGCTGGTGCGCGACGGCCGGGCCTCGGTGCAGGCCGGTGCCGGGATCGTTGCCGACTCCGTGCCAGCGGAGGAGCACGCCGAGTGCGAGAACAAGGCCCGGGCGCTGCTGGCTGCGGTCCCTGCGGCTCGGAGTATGACCGCGGCCCGCAAGCGGGCAGGCCAGACGGGATGACCGGCACTGTCGCGGCGCTGGTGCCGAGGGACGCGGTGAGGACGACCGGTGCTGACGCCGCGGCCTTTCTGCAAGGCCAGATCTCACAAGATGTTGAAGCCGTGGAGCCGGGTGACTCGGCGTGGTCGCTCGTTCTCGCGCCCCAGGGCAAGGTGGACGCCTGGTTCCGGCTCACCCGGCTGGGTGAGAACGAGTTCCTGGTCGACCTGGACGCTGGATTCGCCGAAGCGCTGGTAGCTCGCCTCGAGAGGTTCAAGCTCAGGGTCGACGCGACCTTCGAGATCCTGGAGGGCTGGCAGATGCTGAGCATCAAGGGCTCATCCAGCGATTCGGACGGCCTGGACGCGGTTCGGGCCGAGTTGCGGACCGTGGTGACGTGGCCGAGCTTCGAGGGAGTCGACCTGCTGGGCCCGGAGGTGTCGTTGCCAGCGGGCACCGAGGCCTCGACCGCCGCAATGGAGGTAGCCCGCATCCGGGCGGGCTGGCCGGCCATGGGCCGCGAGCTGACCGAGCGCACCATCCCAGCCGAGATCGCCGGTCTGGTGGAGTCGTCGGTCAGCTTCACCAAGGGGTGCTACACCGGACAGGAGTTGGTGGCCCGCATCGACAGCCGGGGTGGAAACGTGCCCCGTCCGGTGCGGCTGCTCGAGATCCGCGGCGACGGAGTGTCGCCCGGTGCCGGGATCACCGTCGATGGCAAGCCGGTCGGGGAGGTCACCTCAGCCGCCGCCGACCCAGCCTCGGGCGTGACCGTGGCCTTAGGACCCGTTCATCGCCGTGTGGAGCCTCCTGCCGACGCAGAAGTGGACGGCATCCCGGCCACCGTGCTGGCCACACCGGCCACCACAACGGACCATCCCTGACTCTCTCATTCCCGCTCTTGTTCGCTTCGCTCACGGGCCGCTCGGGCCACGGCCTCGCCCGTATGGACCGAACACTCCCGTCCTTTCGCTCGGCCTCTGGGGCCTACCATGGCGGGGTGGACCCGTACGCGGTGCTGGGTGTGGCCCGGGATGCCCCCGTCTCCGAGATCAGGCAGGCCTACGTGGCCCTGGCCCGGAGCACCCATCCCGATGTGCGGGGGGACGACCCTGCGGCGGCCGAGCAGATGCGTCGGATCAACCTGGCGTGGGAGATGCTCTCGGACGCCGACTCGCGGGCAGCCATAGACCGTCGCCTGAGGCTCCCTCCACAAGCACCGCCGGGCCCGCGAACCTCACCGGCGGCCGAGCCCGCTGTCCGCCCGTATCAGGACGACTTCGACATCAGTCATGACGACTTCGACGGCGACGACCGGCCCCTCACCGGGGGCAACCTTCCCGGCTGGATGCGTGCCGGCGCGCCCCTTGCCTTCGTGGTGGGCATCTTTGCGGTGATCTTCGGCGTGCTGGCCGGGGGGTTCGTGCTGGTTCGGTTCGGCCTCCTGCTGCTGGGTCTGTCGGCTCTGTTGTTCCTGCTGTCGCCCTTCGTCGTGCTGATCCGCAGCCGGGGCGGACCGATGCGATGACGGCCGGCACCTACCTCGACCGGATAGTGGCCCAGCACCGGGATGCGGCCCGCTCCGACCGGCGCGACGCGGACGACCTGATGGAGCAGGCCCGTTCCTGCCCGCCCACGAGGGACTTTCGCGCCCGGCTGGCGTCCGCGAGCAGCCCGGCCGTCATCGCCGAGGTGAAGCGGCGCTCCCCGTCCAAGGGCGACCTGCGAGCCGACCTGGATCCCGCGGAACTGGCCCGCCAGTACGAGTCGGGCGGGGCGGCGTGCCTGTCGGTGCTCACCGACTCCGAATGGTTCGGCGGTTCGACGTCGGACCTGCAGGCGGCCCGCAGCGCGACGAGCCTTCCGGCGCTGCGCAAGGACTTCACCGTCGACGACCGCGACATACTCGACACCCGCATCATGGGAGCCGACTGCGTGCTGTTGATCGTGGCCGCGCTCAACGACGACGAGCTGACCCGGTTCTGCGCCCTTGCCCGGGACCTCGGCCTTGACGCTCTAGTTGAGGTTCATGACGATGCCGAGCTCGAGCGAGCGCTGTCGGCGGGTGCCGACCTCGTCGGAGTGAACCAGCGCGACTTGGTGACCTTCGAGGTGGACCGGGCCCGGGCCGCCCGCCTGGCTCCCGTGATCCCCGCCGATGTCGTGTCGGTGGCTGAATCCGGCATCGAGGGTCCGGCCGATGTCGCTCGCCTCGCCGAAGCCGGCTACGGCGCGGTGCTGGTGGGGGAGTCGCTGGTGCGCTCCGCCGATGCGGCTGCGGCCGTCCGGGCCCTGGTCGCCGCCAGCACCTAGACCTTCAGACGCCCGCTGCCGAGCGCCGGCGCCGGATTGCCAGATCGTCACGCATCCGGGCCCTCTTGAGCCACTAGCGTCGGAGCGTGTTCGTGAAGATCTGCGGGACCACCAACGAAGACGACGCTCTGCTGGCCGTGGCCATGGGCGCCGACGCGGTGGGGTTCATTTTCGCCCCGTCGCCCCGCCAGGTGTCCATGGACAGGGTACGGGACATCGTGCGCCGGATGCCCAGCGACGTGCTCAGCGTGGGGGTGTTCCGCAACGAGCTGCCGGCCCGGGTGGTGGAGATCACCTCCAAGGCCCGCCTGGGCGCGGCCCAGCTCAGCGGCCATGAGTCGCCCGACGACACCGCCTGGGTGGCCGAACGGGTGCCGGTCACCATCAAGGCCTTCCCGGCCGGCCATGAGGGTCTGGAACGCCTGGCCGACTACGGAGCCGATGTGGTGATGCTCGACAACGAGCAGCCCGGCTCCGGCAAGGTGTTCGACTGGTCCCTGGCCGAGGGCGCGCCGCTCGCCGGCCACCGGCTGCTCCTGGCGGGCGGCCTCGACGCCGGCAACGTGGCCGCGGCGATCCGGCGGGTCCGGCCGTGGGGGGTGGACGTCGCCTCCGGCGTGGAGAGCGAGCCGGGCCGCAAGGACCCGGCCCGGCTGAGGGCCTTCCTGAACGCTGCCAAGGAGGCCGGAGCCGCGACTGCCAGAGAGCAGATCGCCTCCGCGGACGAGGTGCGCGGCCACCCGGCCGGACCCGGCCCCTACGACTGGGAGCAGGATCCGTGACCGAGACTGCGGGCTCGACACCAGGTGAGTTCATGGGCGAGCCCGACATGGCTCCACCCGGGCAGTTCATGGGCGAGCCCAGCGCCGACGGGCGGTTCGGCGAGTTCGGGGGCATGTTCGTGCCCGAGACCCTCGTGCCGGCCTGCCAGGAGCTCGATCGGGCCTTCCGCTCCGCCTGGGGCGACCCCGCCTTCCGGGGCGAGCTCGACAGGCTGCTGCGCGACTACGCGGGACGGCCCTCGCCGATGACGGAGTGCCCCAACCTCTCCGAGGAGTTGGGGGTACGCATCCTGCTGAAACGCGAGGACCTCAACCACACCGGCAGCCACAAGATCAACAACGTGCTCGGCCAGGCCCTGCTGGCCCAGCGCATGGGCAAGACCAGCCTGGTGGCCGAGACCGGCGCGGGCCAGCACGGCGTGGCCACGGCCACCGCAGCCGCCCTGTTCGGCATGGACTGCGTGGTGTACATGGGCACCGTGGACATCGCTCGCCAGGAGTTGAACGTGTTCCGCATGCGCCTGCTGGGAACCGAGGTCCGGGCGGCCGAGACCGGATCGCGCACCCTCAAGGACGCCGTCAACGAAACCCTGCGCCACTGGGTAGCGGTGGCCGACACCACCCACTACTGCCTGGGCTCGGTGATGGGCCCCCACCCCTACCCGTGGATGGTCCGCGAGTTCCAGCGAGTCGTCGGGGAGGAGGCCCGCCGGCAGTGTGCTGAGATCCTCGACGGCGGGGTGCCCGATGTGGTCACCGCCGCGGTGGGCGGCGGCTCCAACGCGGCCGGGATCTTCGCCGGCTTCGCCAACACCTCGGCCGCCCTCGTGGGGGTGGAGCCGGCCGGGGGTGCGGCCGTCGGCCGGGCCGTACCCGGCATCGTCCACGGCTCGCGGTCGTTCCTGATGCAGGACGAGTGGGGCCAGGTGCTCGAGGCCGAGTCGATCTCGGCCGGGCTCGACTATCCCGGCGTGGGTCCCGAGCACTCGTACCTGGCCGCCACCGGCCGGGCGACCTACGAGCAGGTCACCGACGCCGAGGTGGTCGAGGCGTTCAGCCTGCTGTCGCGCACAGAGGGCATCATCCCGGCGTTGGAGTGCGCCCACGCCCTGGCCTGGGTGTCGCGGGCCCGCGCCGAGCTGGCCGGCCGCACCGTGCTGCTGAACCTCAGCGGCCGGGGCGACAAGGACGTCGACCAGATGATGGGCATACTCGGGTGACCGGCACTCCGGGCCACCGACGGCAGAGGCGAGCATGAGCGGCTGGGGGGCGTTGGAGACGGCGCTGCGAGCCCGGCGCGACTCGGGAGGCAAGTGCTTTGTGCCCTACCTGACCGGCGGTCTGGGCGACGACTGGCTGGAGACGATCTGCGCAGTAGCCGTGGCCGGAGCCGACGCCATCGAGATCGGGGTGCCGTTCTCGGATCCGGTCATGGACGGCACCACCATCCAGCAGGCCAACGACCGGGCCCTGTCGGAGGGCGCCACCCCGCAGTCGATCCTGGCCGCGGTGAGGGGCGCCGCGGCCGACATCGGCGTGCCCACTGCGGTGATGACCTACGCGAACATCGCCCACCACATGGGCTTCGAGCGTTTCGCCTCGTCGCTGGCCGACGCCGGCGTCAGCGGGTGCATCCTGCCCGACCTGCCCCTCGAGGAGGTGGGGGAGTGGTCGGGGTACGCGGATGCGGCCGGGGTGGAGACGGTGCTGCTGGCCGCGCCCACCGCCCCCGACGAGCGCTTGCCCCGCATCTGCGCCCGGTCGCGGGGTTTCGTCTACGGCGTGGGGCTGGCGGGAATCACCGGGGTGCGCGCCGAACTGGCCGCCAGCGCCGTCCGCACCGCGGCCCGCCTCAAGGCGGTCACCGACCGGCCTGTGCTCGTAGGAGTGGGGGTGGGCACACCATCCCAGGCAGCCGAAGTGTGCGAGGTGGCCGACGGGGCGGTGGTCGGCTCGGCCATCGTCACCCGGATGCTGGAAGGTGCCGGCCCCGAGGGCGTGGCCGCCCTGGTAGCCGAGTTCCGGGCCGCCCTCGACGCAGCCCACGGATAGGACGCCCTGACCGTACGCTCCAGCGGGTGGCTCGGCGCGCCCGGATGATGGATCACGACCTGATCGTGGTGGGCGGGGGAGCGGCCGGACTGGGCGCGGTCCGGGCCGCGCTGTGGGCGGGAGCCGACGTGGCCCTGATCACCGACTCGCCGCCGGGCGGCGACTGCACCTTCACCGGCTGCGTGCCCTCCAAGACGCTGCTGGCCGCGGCTCGTGACGGCCTGGGGTTCTCGGAGGCGATGACCCGGGTGCGCTCGACCGTCGAGCAGATCGCGGCCACCGAGTCGGTCGAGGTGCTGCAGAGCCAGGGAGTGACGGTCGTCCAGGGCCGGGCTCGTCTCACCACCCACGACACGGTGGCGGTGGGGGACAGGCGCATCACCGCGCCCCGCATCGTGCTGGCCACCGGCTCGAGGCCGGCGCTGCCCGACGGCATGCCGGGTCTGACCGAGGCCCAGCCCCTCACCAACGAGACCGTCTTCGATCTCACCGAGACCCCCGAGTCGCTGAGCATCATCGGCGGTGGCGCCACCGGCTGCGAGCTCGGCCAGGCCTTCGCCATCCTCGGAGTGGAGGTGACCCTGTTCGAGCAGGGCCCGCAGCTCCTGCCCTCGGAGGACTCCGAGGCGGCCGCCCTGGTCTCCGAAGCTCTCGGGCTGCTCGGAGTGGCCATCCGGCTCGACACCCGGGTAGAGGCCGTCGAGCCGGATCCGGATGGAGGGGTCGCGGTACGCACGCTCTGCCGGGACGGTGCCGCTGACGGCGCTCCTGTCTTCTGCGAGCGATTGCTGGCGGCCACCGGGCGGGTGCCGATGACCGAGGGCCTAGGGCTGGACGAGATGAAGGTGAAGCTCGACCCGCACGGCCACGTGATCACCAACGACCGGATGATGACCTCGCTCAGGGGCGTGTTCGCGGCGGGAGACGTGACCGGACGGACATTCCTGTCGCATGCGGCCGACGAGATGGGCCGGATCGCGGCTGGCAACGCGCTCGGCAAGGGACGGCGGGGCCGGTTCCGGGGTGACACAGTGCCCAAGGTGGTGTTCACCGACCCCGAGCTGGCGTCGGTGGGAGTGACGCCGGCAGAGGCGCCCGCGGGCAGCCGGGTGGCCTTTCTGCCGCTGGCCGAGGTGGACCGGGCCATCACCGACGGCCGCACCGGCGGCTTCATCGCCATCGTGGCCGGTCCCCGCCGCCTGCTGCGCAACGCGGGCGGGGGCCGCATCCTGGGAGCCACCATCGTTGCGCCCCGAGCGGGCGAGATGATCTCCGAGATCGTGCTGGCCATGCGTACCGGCGCGTTCGCCGGCCGCCTGGCCCAGGCCTCACACGCCTACCCGACCTGGTCGAACGGCGTTCAGAAGACCGCGGCCCAGTTCTTCGGCGAGGTCGAGGGCCGCCGGGCCCGCCGGGTCGGCTGAAGGTTGCCGGACCGGGAAGGTCGAGTCTCCGGCTAGCTGGTGAGGCCTCCGTCGACGCTGAGGACGGCGCCGTGGATGCCGGGGCAGTCGTCGGAGGCCACGAAGGCGAACAGCGCGGCGATGTGCTCGGGCCCGCTCATCGGCTTGAAGGCCATCATGCGGCGGATGAAGTGCCGGTCGGGGTCGGTGACCATCTTGAAGTTCTGGGTCATGGGGGTGTCCACGCCGCCGGGGGCGATTGCGTTGACCCGCACGTCGGTCTTGGCCAGCTCCGCGGCCAGAGCCCTGGTCAGCTGCACCACCGCGCCCTTGGTGGCGCAGTAGTGGGTCGTGTAGGCCAGTCCCTGGAGCCCGGCGTTGGAGGCGATGTTCACGATGTTGCCGCCGGAGGCCAGCAGGTGGGGGAGCGCGGCCTGGGTCAGGAAGAACATTCCTTTCACGTTCACGCCGAACATCCGGTCCCAGATCTCCTCGGTGATGTCCTCCACCCGGTCCTGCCACGAGAGGCCGGCGATGTTGCCCAGCACGTCTATGCGCCCGAAGGTGTCCACGCAGCCGGCCGCGGCCTGCTTGCAGTCGGCTACGGAACCCAGATCGCAGTGCTGCGTCTCCATCCGGCCGCCCGAGCCGGCGACCTCCGAGGCGGTCTCGGCCAGCCCGTCGGTGTTCACGTCCACTCCGAACACTTGGGCCCCCTCGGCGGCGAGGCGGATGGACACCGCTCGTCCCATGCCCGAGGCCGCTCCGGTGATGAGCGCCACCTTGCCATCGAACCGTCCCATGGAATCTCGCCTTTCGCTGTCAGCGCCCTCTCAAGAGGCGGAGGCTACTGGCCTGCTCGGGCAGCAGTGCGGCGGAAGGTCACACTCATGCGGGGCGGCGCGGTCGCGACCTTGGGTACCGAATGCTCCCAGTTCTGCTGGCAGGCACCGCCCATCACCAGCAGGTCCCCGGATGCCAGGGTGAACGACCGGCTGGGCCCACCGCCTGCCGGGCGCAGCCGGAACCGGCGCGGTCCTCCGAGCGAGACGATGGCCACTATGGCGTCGGCGGGATCGATCCCGATGCGGTCGCTGTGCCAGGCCACCGAGTCCTCGCCGCCCCGGTAGTAGTTCACCCACACCGAGTTGAACCCGGCCCGGTAGCGGACCTGCAGCGCGCCGGCCATGTCGTCGAGCAGCGCTGGTGCACCCGGCGAACCCGGCCGGACGAACGCGCCCAGCCGGGGCTCGTCGACCATCTGCCCGTACATGGGACGCTCGGCTCGGGTCCAGCGCAAGCGGGCCACCAGCAGTTCCAGCAGCTCATCGCCGCCGCAGAGCCACCTCGACGACACATCAATCCAGCTGCGGTCGTCCAGATGCAGCCGCTCTACCGATGCCGCCGGGTCGAGAGCGGGCGGCCCCTGAGCGAAGAAATCGCCCTGGCGGGGTCCCACTGCGGCGTCGGTGCCCGAACGGGAGATCCTCACAGATCGACTCTAACGAACATATGTTCGTTAGACAAGGGGTGCCGCACAGGGGGAGAATGCGACCCTGGCCGCGGAGCGGTCAGTTGTCGGCGGGATTGCGCGGGTAGAGGCGCAGTTGCCTCAGGTCTCCCTGCTGGCGAGCGAACACCTGCCACCAGAGCTCCTGGGGGTCCTCCGAGAACGGGTCGGACCCGTCGAGCTCGAGCACGAACCAGGCGTCCTCGGCCAGCTCGGCCTCGAGCTGTCCCGGGGCCCAGGCCGCGTATCCGGCGAAGATGCGCACTTCATCCAGCCCACCGATCTCGCCGGGGTCTTGCTCCAGGTCGACGGTGCCGATCCGTCCCGTGACCTGGGACCAGTTCTCGTCGGCATCGTCTAGTACCACCGACGCCAGCGCAATCACCGAGGACTGGCTCACCGGACCGCCCACGAACACCACGCGGGGCTTGCTCACCGCCGTCGCCCAGTCTCCAATGGCGCTGCTGACGGTCAATTCGCTGGGCCGGTTGAGGACAACACCCAGCGCACCCTCACCGCCGTGCTCGAGCATCATCAGCACGGTCTGGCGGAAATTGGGATCGGACAGACTCGGTGCAGCCACGAGAAGTTTCCCGCGGGTCGATTCCATTCGTGGGTCTTCCAGGTAGCGGACGGATTGGGGAGCGGCACGGTGGCAATCCGGCGACCCCAAGCGATGGCGGTGTGGTGAGGTGGCTATGTGGCACGATCTAGGGTCGTGGTGTCGACCATGCCGCCGGTGCTGCTCACGATAGCCGCTTCGGACCCTCTGGGGGGCGCAGGCGTGCAAGCCGACCTGGCCACGTTTGCCGCCCTCGGGGTACACGGAGCCAGCGCTCTCACGGCAGTCACCGCGCAGTCGCTGACCGCGGTCACCGCGGTCGAACCGGTCGAGGCCGGCTTGGTGGCTCGCCAGATCGACTCGGTGGCGTCCGAGTTGGGGGTCGCCGGAGCCAAGACCGGGCTGCTGCGCCGGCGCGAGGTGGTCGAGCTGGTGGCGGACAGGGTCGAGAGCGGCGTCCTGCCCGCGCCGGTGGTCGACCCGGTGATGGTCGACGGCAAGGGCGTGCCGTTCGTGGCCGGCGAGGTGGAACAGGCCTACCGCCGGCGCCTGTTCCCGCTGGCCCGGGTGATCACGCCGAACCGGCGCGAGGCCGAGTTGCTGGCCGGCACGTCGCTGCCTGGCCCTGAGGCGGTGCTGGAGCGCGCCGAAGCGTTCCGCGACCTCGGATCTGACGCCGTGGTGGTGACCGGTGGCGGCTTCGACGGCCAGCCCGACGACGTGGTGATCACCGCGGCCGGTGATGCCTGGGTCGAGCCCGGCCAACGCGTCCATACCGGCAACGTCCGAGGCAGCGGCTGCACCTTCTCGGCGGCACTGGCGGCGGGGCTCGCTCTCGGCGCCGATCTGGAGCACGCAGTGGCCGCCGCAGGCCGCTTCGTGCACTCGGCCATCGAAGCCTCCGCCTCGTGGCCGCTCGAGGGCCCCGGCCCGGTATCCCACAGCGTCCCCGCCTCGCCCTAGGTCATTTACTTTACATAATGTAGATTTCCGGCGGTTGGGCGAGAGGTGAAGGTCTTGCTCTTGTTCGCTGCTCCCCAGAGACGTGTAGCTTTGTGGGCCGTGTCCCGGCGACTAGAGATCGAGTTGACCAGCCAGCGCGCCGACGGCACCTGGACGTGGCGAGCGGCCGGAGCTCGCCAACCCAAGGGACAAGTCA
>VXWX01000070.1 GCA_009835735.1 Acidimicrobiaceae bacterium | reverse complement strand
CCAGGGCCTGGCCGACGCCGGGGTCGCCCCCATCGAGACCCGGGGCCTGCGCATCGAAGAGCTGGGCCGCCGGCTCGACCGTGAGAGGTTCGAGCAGCAGCGGGCCGGCGCCAAGCGGCGGGCCGACCACCTGTAGCGCACAGCGCCCGGCCCCTCCCTGAAATCTCGGGTCGGTATTGAGCAATAGACACCCAAAACCAACCCGAGAACATTGCGCCCAGCCCTCCCCGGAAATCTCGGGTCGGTTTTCCGCGGTAGACACCCAAAACCAACCCGAGAAAAACGCGCCCAGCCGCCCCGGGTGCCTTCGGGCGTGTCGGAGGGGAGACGTACAATCGGTGTGTGAGCGGTGACGCCGACCAGCGCATCGAGTTGACCCTCCGGCTGTGGCGCGCCGGGACGAAGCGCCAGTTCGAGCGATACATCAACCGGCTGCTCAAGCTGGCGGCCGGCCAGAACGGCCGGGCCGAGCGTCGAGCCGCCGAGGTGGAGGGCGGTCCCGGCCGCCCCGACGCGGTGCTGGTGCTCTCGTTCCCGGACACCGCCGCAGTCGACGCCTACCTGACCGACCCGCGGCGCGACGACCTGGAGGAGCTGGCGGCCAAGGCCGTCAAGAGGTCGCTGATCACCGGCGGCCGCCGGCACGACACCGTCGAGAACGACACCGCAGAAGTGACCGCCCTGCCGATCGACCCCGGCTGAGCCGTGCAGGCGGCCCGGGACGTCAGCCTCGGAACCGGGCCGGACTCAGAGCGTCCACCGACCCCGGCGACAGGGGTGGCGGCTCGCACCCATCGGTGATCAGCGCGGCGGCCAGGCTCCCGAGGGCCGGGGAGGTCTTGATGCCGTAGCCGCCCTGACCGGCGAGCCAGAAGAACCCCGGATGGTCCGGGTCGAAACCGGCGACCGGCACCCGGTCGGGAGCGAACGTGCGCAGGCCGGCCCAGGTGCGGCGCACGCCACGGACCCGGAGGGTGGTGGCCGCCTCGAGCTCTTCCACGCCCAGCGCGATGTCCTCCGTCTCCGGCCGGGCGTCGCACGGCTCGCTGGGCGTCTCGTCGACGGGAGACACCAGCAGCAGCGGACCCTCAGGCTCGAAGTAGAACCGGTTGCCGATGTCCCAGACCATGGGCCAGCCCGCGGTCGAAACCCCCTCCGGTGGCGGGAACACGAACACTGAGCGCCGCAGCGGTCGCAACCCCAGCGGCGCCACCCCGGCCAGCCCCGCCACCGCATCGCACCACGCCCCGGCCGCGTTTACGACCACGTCGCAGTCCCAATGCTGATCGCCGGCCTGCACCCGCCAGCCGTCGGCCCGGGCCGTGACCGCGCCGATCCCGGCGTCCACATGCAACTCGGCGCCCCGGCGGCGAGCACCCCGCAGGAACCCCTGTAGCAGCCCGTCCACATCGATGTTCATGGCATGGGGCTCATAGACACCGGCGTCGGCGGCATCGGGGCGCAGGACGCCGACCAGCCGGCAGCACTGGGACGAGTCGAGGCGATGGACCTCGACACCGTGAGCCTCGGCAGCGGCCGCCTTTCCCTCGAGCCGGTCCCGCTCGGCGGCCCGGGCGATCCACAGCAGGCCCCTGCCCGACAGCAGCGCATGGTCGGCGAACCCCTCGGGCGGGTCGGCCAGGAACGGGCGGCTGGCCGCGGCCAGCGCGCTCACCACCGGAGCACCCGACGTCTCGGTGTGGAGGGCGGCGGACCGACCGGTGGCATGGGCGCCGGGATGGGCCTCCCGCTCCACCATCACCACGGAGGCGTGATCGGCCAGGTGCCAGGCCGCCGACGCGCCGGCGATCCCGGCGCCGATCACAACCACTCGCATTAACTCAGCCTGCCATGCCAGCCCCGATTAGAGGCTCTCGGGTAGACGGTATACAATCCACGATTGCGAATCGGTCGAGCGCTGCTCGGGCGGTAACAGGAGGAGCAGCGTGCGCGACGGATTGACCATCATCGACACCGACACCCATGTGTGGCCGTCGGTCGAGGTGCTCAAGCGTTACGCCGACCAGGCACTGCTCGACCGCTGGGACGCCGAGCTGGCCCACTACGAGCGCCGGGTCGAGCTGCCCCTCACCTACGGCGACCCCGACGGCCCCTGGACCAACCTCAGCATCGAGCCCCGCGGCTACCTGCGGGAGATCGGCGAGAAGTCGCAGCACGAGGAGGAGCTGGGCGCGGGCGGCCGGGCCGCGCTGGAGGGCAAGATCCGGGGCCTGGTCGTGACCGAGGACTCCCCCCGCTACGGCGTCGGCCACGACAACGCCGAGGGCCGCATCGCCGACATGGACCGCGAGGGCACCGACGTGCACCTGCTGATCCCAGGAACGTGGCCCCAGTCGGTGACGGTATGCCCCACCGACGTGGCCACCGGGCTGTACGAGTCGTACCAGCGCTACATGACCGACTTCTGCTCCATAGACACCGGCCGGCTCAAGAGCCTGCTGATGCTCACCGGCGAGGACGTCGAATGGTCGGTGGGCCACATCGAGCAGTGCGGCGATCAGCCGTCGGTGGCCGGAGCCGTGCTCGCCCTGGCCGAGGGCTACCCCATCGACGACCCCGACCTGGAGCCGATCTGGGCCGCGCTGGCCGCCGCCGACCTGCCCCTGCTGCACCACTCGTTCTTCTACGAGCCGCCCTACTTCCCCGGCTACCGCGACGTGTGGGACAACATCGTGGTGGCCCGCACCGCGGCCCACCCGTGGGGGGCGCAGCTGCGGCTCGCCTACCTGCTGCTGTCGGGCGTGTTCGACCGCCACCCCAACTTCCGGGTGGGCTTCTCCGAGACCGGCTGCGGCTGGCTGCCCGAATGGCTGCTGCGCCTCGACGGCCAGTCCAGGCACCTCAAGAGCAAGGGGCCGCAGCTCTCGATGCTGCCGTCGGAGTACGCCCGGGCCGGTCACGTCTACTGCGGCATCGAGCTCTACGAGGGCCGCAAGATCTACGACTACGTCGACAGCGTCCTGGGCGACGGGGTGCTCATGTACCAGTCGGACTTCCCCCACGCCCAGTGCCGCTTCCCCGACTCGCCGGGCGCGGCGCTGGCATGGGGCATTGAAGACGACGCCAAACGCGAGAGACTGTTCTCGGGCAACGCCACCCGGTTCCTGCGCATGGCGGCCTGACCGTCGCAGCAGCCGAGCGGCGCTGCCGGGCACGCCAGACTCAACAGACAGGACTCAGAAGGGACGGACGATGGTCGAACGAGAGCAGACCCGGCTGCGAGAGCGTGACCGCAGCGAGGAGGACCGGCACCCGTACGAGGTCTTCTTCTCCACGTTCGCGGAGCGGCGCAACTTGGCCGACAGCGGCCAGGTGGTGATCAAGGGCAAGGACCTGCCCTGGCAGCAGTCCCGTCAGGGGCGCAGCAAGTACTACCTGCACATGCGGGCCGAGAACCGGGCCGTTCAGGACTGGATGGTGTTCCGCAAGGACATCCAGACCGAGTCGGGAGCCCACACCCATCAGGGCGGGCTGGTGATCTACGTCACCCGGGGCGCGGGCTACAGCGTGTTCGACGGGGTGGAGTACCACTGGAAGCCGGGCGACCTGCTGATCCTGCCGGTGAAGCCCGGCGGCGTCGAGCACCAGCACTTCAACTACGACGACTCCCAGAGCTCGCAGTGGATCGCCTTCATCTACATCCCGTTCCTGTTCCAGACCGGCTCGATGCTGGCCCAGGTCAAGGAGCAGTCGAACTGGCGGGAGATGGCGTCCACCGACACCGGCACGGACGATCCGGACGGCGCCGACGGCGAAGCCGGCGAGGATCCCATCGTGGCCGTCACCCGGATCATCGGCGAGAGGGCCGGCGATGGCTGACCAGACGCTCTACGACATCACCTTCGCCGAGTCGCGTGACGAGCGCGACCGCCGGTCCCAGGCCAAGAACCTCATCGGACGGGACGACTGCGAGCCCGAACTGAACCGCATGGGGACCATGCGCTGGTACCTGCACCCCCACCTGGAGACCCCCAGCACCAGAGCCCTGTACTTCCACGAGCTGGAGGTCCCGCAGGGCTCCAACAGCGGCAAGCTGTACTGCCAGGGCGGGATCATCCACTTCGTGATGACCGGCAGCGGCCACACCGTGCTCGACGGCCGGGCCCACGAATGGGAGGAGGGCGACGTGATCGCCATCCCGATCAAGGAGTCGGGAGTGACCTACCAGCACTTCAACACCGGCGTGGGACCGACCAGGATGCTGGTGTGCTGGGCCAACCTCGACTCGGCCATCAGCCCCGAGGGAGGGGTGGCCATGGAGGTGCTCGAGCCGTGTCCGGAGTGGCAGGCCCAGCACAGCTGACCCGCTTGGCGGCCCGGCCCGCGCCGGGATCCAAGCTGGGGCCGTCGGAGGCCAGCCTGTCGGCGGCCTGCCTGGAGCAGCTGGGCCTCGCCGACGGCGACGCGGTGGCGCTGCGCAACGGCGACCACAAGGCCTGGGCGGTGGTCAGGACACACGACCACGACGACAAGCTGGTGCGGCTGGGGCGCATGCTGTGGCCCCAGTTGGCGGTGCGCCCCGGCGAGCCCATGGACGCCACGGCGGTGGGTGAGCTGCCGGAGGCGCAGAACGCCCGCATCACCCCGCCCTACAACCTGACGTTCAACCTGCACCAGCGGCTGCTGGAGCGCCTGCGCGACGACGGGACCCCGCTGTACGGCGGCAACCGGGTGCTGGCCGAGATCTACCCCGGCGGTGCGGGGATGCTGGTGCGCATCGACCTGGCGTCGCCGTCGCCGTCGCGCATGGGCGACAGCACCGAGGTGGAGCTGCACCGGGCCGACGTCAGCGTGTCGGAGCGGCTCATCACCCTGGCCGACGTGGGCGGGTGCGACCCGATCATCAGGCGCCTGCGGGAGCTGGTGGAGCTGCCGCTGCTGCGCCCCGCCTTCTACCGCCGGCTGGGAGTGCGCCCACCCAAGGGAGTGCTGCTGCACGGCCCGCCCGGCACCGGCAAGACGCTCATCTGCAAGGCGCTGGCCAACGAGCTGGGCGTCACCGCCTACCGCATGTCGGCCACCGAGCTGGTGGGCAGCGTGCAGGGCGAGACCGAGGCCAACCTCCGGCTGCTGTTCTCGCGGGCGCTGGCCCACGCCCCGTCGCTGGTGATGATCGACGAGTTCGACGTGATCGCCACCAACCGGGAACGCCTGGCGTCGCAGAGCGACGTGCGGGCGGCCAGCCAGCTCCTCACCCTGATGGACGGGCTCGAGGAGGTGGACGGCCTGATCCTGATGGCCACCACCAACCGCATCCAGGCCATCGATCCGGCCTTCCGGCGGCCTGGGCGCTTCGAGGAGGAGATCTTCGTGGGCCCGCCCAACGAGGCGGCCCGGGCTGAGATCCTGTCCATCCACACCCGGGAGATGCCCCTGACCGCCGAGGCGCAGGACGCCATCGCCACGGTGGCTGGCGAGACCGGGGGCTTCACCGGGGCCGATCTGATGCACCTGGCCCGCTCGGCCGGTCTGGAGGCCGCCGACCGGCTGGCCACCGGCCAGGAGGGCTTCGAGCTGGCCGACTCGCTGGAAGGCACCGAACTGGCGGTCGAGCCGGGCGACCTCGAAGCCGCGCTGCGCACGGTGAGGCCCAGCGTGCTGCGAGACGTTGTGACCCGCACCGATCGCATCACCTGGGACCAGATCGTGGGCCTCGGCGACCTGAAGGCGCGCCTGCGGGAGTTGGGCCAGCGGGCAGTGGAGCCCGACAGGGTCGAGCAGGGCGTGCTGCTGCACGGCCCGGCCGGGTCGGGCAAGAGCGCGCTGGTGCATGCGCTGGCCTCCGAGCTGGGCGTGAACTTCGTGGCCATCGAGGGCAGCAAGGTCTACAACCAGTGGCTGGGCGAGTCCGAGGAGGCGGTGCGGGCCCTGTTCAGGCGGGCGGCCGAGGCCCGCCCGTCGCTGGTGATGCTCGACCACCTCGACGCGCTGGCCCCGGTGCGGGCAGGTGAGAGCGGTGAGCGCACCGACGAGCGGGTGGTCTCCGCCCTGCTGGCTTCGCTCGACGACGTGCTGGCCGAGGGCCAGGTGTTCGTGGTGGGCGTCTCGAACCGGCCCGAGCTGATCGACGCCGCCGTGCTGCGCTCCGGGCGCCTCGGGGTGCATCTCGAGGTGGCCAACCCCGACGCTGCTCGCCGCGGTGCGCTGATCGCCGCTCTGTCAGCCGCCCACGGGCTGGAACTCGACGAGGACCTGACGGCCGAACTGGCCGACGGCACCGGCGGCTGGAGCGCGGCGGATGTCGTGATGCTGGTGGCCGAGGCGGCCAGCCGGTCGGCGTTGCAGGACCGCCCCATGGGCTTCGACGACCTGGTGGAGGCCATGCCCGCCATCACCAGGCTCTAGAGGCCGAGCAGCAGAAGGCGCATGAAGATCGCCGGGTCGGTGACCGGGCCGGCGGGAGTGGCCAGCGGCCACAGGCTCGCCACCGAGGCAGGCATCGAGGCGTTGCGAGCCGGCGGCACCGCAGTCGACGCGGCGCTGGCCGCGGCGTTCACCCAGTGGGTGGTGAACGCCCCGCAATCCGGTCCCGGCGGGGAGATGGTGGCGCTGGTCGCCGGAGCGGGCGGCGACGACGCAACGGACAGCGGGGTGCAGGTCTACGGCGGATGGTCGCGGGCTCCGCTGGCGCCGGCCGGCGGCGACGGCGCGGCTCGTGAGGGCTGGCCCCCGACCAGCGGTCCCGTAAACGCGGTGGTGCCCGGCTCGCTGCGGGGCGCGGAGGCCGCGTGGAGGGCCCACGGAAGGCTCGACTGGACCGACCTCTTCTCCGGGGCTCTGACGGCGGCGACCGGTCACACCGTCACGCCGCGCATGGCCGAGGTGTACGAGAAGGTCGAGAACCGGGGCCACGTCGTCGCCCTGCAACGGATGCTGGGAAGCGAGCGAGCCCCGAAGGCGGGGGCAACCATCCGGCTGCCGGATCTGGCCGCCACCCTCGAGACGGTCGCCTGGCAGGGGCCCGACGCCTTCTACCGCGGCATGCTGGCCGATCGGCTGGTGGAGGCGGCCGAGGCCGAGGGGGCCGCGCTCCGCCACAACGACCTGGCCGCGGTGGAGGCCACCGTCGAGCCGGCCCTGCGGTTCGACCTCGACGACATCGTGGTGTGGGTGACCGGTGTCCCGAGCCAGGCCCCCATCACGCCGGCCCTGCTGGCCGCCGCACCGCCCGGCGCCGACCCGGCCTCGCGGGACTTCGCCGAGGCGGTGGCTCCGCTCACCGAGCAGCAGCTCACGGAGTTCTGCATCCGCGGCCCGGCCCGCCCGGCGGGAACGGCGGTGGCCACCGCGCTGGACACCGGCGGCCTGTCGGCGACCGTGGTGCACAGCCTGGCCGGAGTGCAGTTCGGCACCGGCTGGGTGGCCGGCGGCACCGGAGTGGCCTTCAGCAACCGGGTGGGCACCGCCCTGTCGGATCGAGCGGACCTGCCCGGGTGCAACCTGCGGGGCGGCGCGGTGCTGCCCCACACGCTCAGCGCAGCCCACGTGCGCCGCCGATCCGGTCCGGGCTGGATGACGGTGGCCACCCCGGGAGGCGACCGTCAGGTGCAGTGGCTGGCCCAGGCCATCCAGCGCTTCCGGCGGGGCGAGGCCACAGCCGACATCGCGGCCGGGTCCCGCTGGTTCGTGTGCCCCACCGGCGACCGCTTCGGTGTGCCCGCCGGCATCGGCGAGCCGTGGTACGCCTTCGCCGAGCCGGGCATCGCCTGGCGCGACGACAGCCATCTGGCCGGCTACGAGGTCAGGCACACCAGCAACGTCGGCGGCGGGTTGCAGCTGGTGGTCGGCGGCGACGCCACGAACCGCAGCGGCCAGAGCGTTGCCGAACTGGCCAGCGACCCTCGCTCGGGAGGGGCAGCCCTCACGCTGGTGTGACGGATGGCACGTTTACAGGCCCTTGACGGCCCGGGAGAATAGGGGCACGCAAGACACACGCCTCTCTCGACGTTGTTTCCGTGAACTCGACCCGATGCGCCCGCTGCGGGCGCATCTGCCGCGAATGGGGGGAGAAAGGAAGAGAGGAAGGTGGACACGAATGGAGTGATGGGCGTCGAGGCGCCCATAGGCAGGGACACAGGCAGAGACAGAGACTGGTTCACCAGCCTCTATCACGACAGCTACCGGATGCTGTTGGCCTACGCCAGGAGACGTGTGGATGAGCAGACAGCCGACGAAGTGGTCGCCGACACGTTCCTGGTCGCCTGGCGTCGCCGGGACGAGGTCCCGGAGGGCTTCGAGCGGGCGTGGCTCTTCGGAGTGGCCCGCAACACGATCCTCACCGCCAACCGGACCGCTCGCCGCCGCCACGCTCTCAACGGCAAGCTCCACGGCGCGGCTCGGACCGGCCCCTGGACCGATGACCGCTACGAGACGTCGGACCGGGCCGACGCCCTGCTGCCGGCCCTGCAGGCCCTGCGCGAAGAGGATCGGGAGATTCTGATGCTGGTGGCGTGGGAAGGGCTGTCGCATGCCGAGATCGGCGAGGCCATGGGCATCTCGGCCAACGCGGTGGCCATCAGGGTGCACCGGGCCCGCAAGCGGCTCACGGACCGGATCGACAGCACCGCCGTCCATTGCGGAGCGTGAAGTCCGACACGACCTGGGGGGTCTTGTGGCGCACACGAGAAGGCAGGCAGACGTGACAACCGGTGACGGCTCGAATCCTGGAGACGACCTCGACGGCGACCCCGGCAGCGACCGCGACGACGACGTCATCGAGCGACTGCGCCGGCTTGATCCCGTGGACGTCGAGTCGCTCCCATCCTCGCGCCGGGCCGAAGCCATGAGAACGCTCGAAGCGATCCTCGGCCCGGAGGATGACACCGAACCCTCGTAGGGGGCCGCACGGCGGAAATTCGTGTTGGGGCCGCGGGTTGGTATACAACATGAGCCGAACCCGCCCCAGGACGAGCCATGTACGTAAACCTGACTTTCACGGACCCGGACTGGCCCCAGGCCACGATCACGGCCATGGCCGACTTCGCGGCCCAGCACCGCGACGAGCTGCGAGCTTTTTTTTTTTATGATAGGTTGACGTCCGAGATCTACTCGGCCATGGGCAACCACGGCTGGGTAGGTCCGTTCACGCCTCAGGATGAAGGGGGCAGCGGCCTAGGCGTCGCCGAGTACTGCCTGATCGAGGAGGAGGTGGGCCGGCTGGGGCTGGTGTCACCGCAGATCTCGATCCAGGGCCAGCGATGGCTCATCGACTGGGCCACACCCGAGCAGCGGGAGCGCTACCTGCCGGGGATGGCCCGCGGCACGCTGATCTTCTCCGAATCGATCTCCGAGCCCGGCGTCGGCTCGTCCATGAAGCTGATGCGCACCACCGCCGAGCGCGACGGCGACGACTGGATCATCAACGGAGCCAAGACCCATGTGAACCTGGGATGCGAAAGCCAGGTCACCCTGGTGTACGCCATCGCACCCGAGGGGATCACCGCCTTCCTGGTGGACACCGACCTGCCCGGCGTGTCGACCACCCACACCGACCCGATCGGGCTGCGGCTGATCCCCACCGCCGACGTGATGCTGAACAACGTGCGGGTGCCGGGATCGGCGCTGCTGGGCGAGGCCGGCCGGGGCATGGACACGTTCTTCTCGACGTTCAACATGAGCCGGCTGGGCAACGCCTCGGAGCTGATCGGGTTCGGACGGCGGGCGCTGGCCGACGCCATCGCCTACGGATCGGGACGGGAGGTGGGCGACTCGGTCGTGACCGACTTCCAGGGCATCCAATGGACCGTGGCCGACTGCTACAGCGACCTCTACGGGGCGTCGCTGGCCCGTGACCACGCCGCCAACCTCCACGACGCCGGCAAGGACGTGGCCCTGGCCACCACGCTGGCCAAGAAGATGGCCATCAGCGCGTCCGAGCACGCCGTCAACGAGGCGTTCGCCCTGACCGGAGGCCACGGCCTCTACACCGACACCGACTACGGCCAGCTGCTGCACGACATGAAGGTGCTGCGGGTGGCGGGAGGCTCGCTGGAGGTGCTGCGCAACTACGTAGCCCGCCGGGTGTTGCGAGCCGACGACTACGAGGGTCTGGGTTGAGCCAGCCAGCACCCCAGCGGAATTGGCAGCAGAACGCGCCGTATAGGGGGCAAGACGCTGCCAATTCGCGGGGCGAGGTAGTGGCGTGAAGAACCTGGCTGAGTTGGTCTGCGACCGGGTGGAGCGCCGGCCCGGCACGCGCTTCGGCATGGCCGGTGAGGCCACGCCCACCCTCGGGCAGGCAGTGGACCGGGCACTGGGCTCAATGGCAACGCTGGACGAGGCCGGCGCGGGCCTGGGCCGGCGGGTGGCGCTGATCGGCACGACCTCGGACTCCTACCTCGCAGCCTGGCTGGCCCTGGTCCTGGCCGGCGCCGAGGCCGCTCTGGTGAATCCCGCCTACCCGGACGAGCTGCTGGCCGAGATGCTCGAGCAACTGGCGCCCGACGCGGTGGTCTGGTCGGGTCGGGAGGCCACGGAGTCGGTGGCACCCGACGCGGCCCACCTAGACGCCAGCCACCTCGACCGGGGCGAGCCGACAGCGGCTGCCCTGGCCGATGCGCCCGGGCTGAGGCGGAAACGCTTCGATGTGGCCGGCTGGATGCACACATCGGGCACCACCGGGGTGCCCAAGTTCTGCGAGCAGACCCACGAGTACTTCCTGCGCCTGGGCCGGTTCATCGCCGACTCGATGTGCTTCTCGGAAGCCGACACGGTGCTGGCCCCACTGCCCATGTTCCACATCAACCCTCTCGGCTACGGCGTGATCGGCGGGCTGACCGGAAGCACCGAGATCCTGGGCCTCGAGCGCTTCTCGGCGAGCGGGTTCTGGCCGCTGGTGCGCAACACCGAAGCGACCGTGCTGATCCTGCACGCCCCGCCGGTGGAGATCCTCAAGCGGGCCACCAGCGCCGCCGACGCGGCCGGCCACCGGGTGAGTCGGGTGTTCTTCGCCGACCCCGACTTCCTAGAGACGTTCGACGTCCCGCTGGGCTTCTCGGCCTACGGATCCACCGAGGCCGGCGGCCTATGCCACATCTGGGCCTGGCGACGGGGCGAGCGGCCCGACCATCCCGAGGGCATGTCCCGCTACGGCGGCCGTGCCCGCCACGAGGTGCAGTGGCGGGTCAACGGCACGCCCCAGGCCGGCGGCACGGCCGCGGGAGAGATCGAGGTACGGGCCGACCGGCCCGGAGTGCTGTTCTCGGGCTACCGCCGGGACGACGGGCTGGTCCGGCCGTTCGACGACGAAGGCTGGTTCGCCACCGGCGACCTGGGCCGGGTCGACGAGGCCGGCAATCTGGTATTCATCGAGCGGGCCAGCGAGTCGATCCGGGTAAAGGGCGAGTTCGTGCCCATCGGCTACGTGGAGCAGCGCTTCTCGTCCGTGGACGGCATCGACGACGTGGCCGTCTGGCGCCGCAGCAGCGAACTGGTGGACGACGAGATCGTGCTCTACGTCGCCGGCGGCACGATCCCGACCGGGGGGATCCAAGCGGTGAGCGACGGGCTGCCGGACTTCATGCGACCGGTGGCCGCGGCCAGGGTGGCCGAGATCCCCCGGGATTCCGGGGTGGGCAAGGTGCGGCGCCGGCAGCTGGCGGACGCAACCGTGCTCGAGTGGGCCGACCTGGCGGAGGCGCCGGGATGACCGGGACCGAAACGATGACTGGGGCCTCAAGATGAACGTGATCGACGGGATGGTCGACTTCCATGTGCACTCGCACCCGAGCCTGGCCCCGCGCCACACTCACGATCCGCACACCTTGGAGGAGGCCCGGGCCGCGGGAGTGGCCAAGTTCGTGCTGAAGGCCCACGAGGGCTCCTCAGCGGAGCGGGCTGCCCTGCTCGGCGACGAAGTCGTCGGGGGCGTGGTGCTCAACTCGCCGGTGGGTGGGGCCAACCCTGACGCAGTGGCGGTGGCCGCGGCCCTGGGAGCCAGGGTGGTGTGGCTGCCGACCATCTCGGCGCCGGCCCACATCGCGGCCAACACCAACCCCGAGTTGAGCGCTCATCGGGGCATCTCGTTCCGCGAAGTGCCGGTAGTCGAGGACGGCGCGGTGCGCCCGGAATGGCTGGACGTGTTCGACGAGGCCGCCCGGGCCGGGATGGTGCTGGCCTCGGGACACCTCACCATGGACGAGGCCGTGGTGGCCTTGGACACGGCCCGGCGGCGAGGAGTGAACCGGCTGCTGGTCAACCATCCGGGCCTGACCTTCCTCGGCTGGCGCGACGAACATCTGGAGCAGTTCCGGGCCCTGGACGCGCACCTCGAGATCGGCGTGCTGGCCGACATGCTGGTTGGAGAAGCCGGACCCAGCACCGAGGACCTGGTGGCGTCGTACCCGCACGAGCTGCTGGTGTTCGGCAGCGACCTCGGCCACACGGACTTCCCCCCCATCGCTGAGGGCATCCGGGACTGGGTCGAGCGCCTCGACCCGATCCTGGGCGACCGCGGCCTAGCGCTGGTGGCCGGCGCCACAGCCGAGGCAATCCTGGCATGAACCGCCGGATCGCGGTGCTGCCGGGCGACGGGGTGGGCGCCGAGGTGGTAGCCGGACCGGTCGAGCTGCTGGAAGCCATCGCCGATGCGGGCCGCATCGAGCTGACCGGCCCCTGGGCGGTGGGAGCCTCCGCCTTCGGGGCGCTGGGCACCGGCCTGCCGGCCGACACGCTGGCGGCCTGCGACGACTGCGACGCCATGTTCTTCGGCGCGGCCGGCGAGCACCCGGGCGTGTCGCTGGACGACTACCGGCCCGAGCACTCCATCATCGGCCTGCGCCAGCGCTACGACCTGAGGGTCAGCATCCGCAACATCGTCCGGGCCGGTGAGAGCGGCGAGAGCGGCGGCCGGCCGCTGATCGTGCTGCGCAACCTGCTGGGCGGGGCCTACGGCGCCGCCTCCACCCGCACCGAGAGCGACGGCACGGACGCAGCCGGCGACGAGGTGATCCTCACCCCGGAGCAGATCGCCGAACTGGCCGAGATGGCCTGCGACCTGGTCGAGCAGGGTCTGGCGTCCAGCATCGTGTCGGCCGACAAGGCCAACCTGATGGCCACCAGCCGGCTGTGGCGGTCGGTCACCGGCCAAGTGGCCGAAGCCCGGGGCGTGCCGCTACGCCACACCTACATCGACCGCATGGCCTTCGAGCTGGCCCACGACGATGTGGTATCCGACACGGTCGTGCTCACCGAGGGCATCTTCGGCGACATGCTCAGCGACCTGGCCGCGGGGCGGGCCGGTTCGATCGCGCTGTGCGGTTCGGCCAGCGTCAACCCCGGCCCACCAGTCCAGGGCCGATGCGTGGGCCTGTTCGAGCCGGTGCACGGCTCCGCGCCCCGCCACACCGGCAAGGGGAAGGTCAACCCCTCGGGCGCCTACCTGGCCCTGGCCGCGCTCCTGGAGTGGTTCCCGGACACGGCCGAGCTGGGCCCGCCGGTAACCGCGGCGCTCTCGGAGGCTCTGCAGGCCGGGCCACTCACCTACGACCTGGCGCCCGCGGGCACCGAGCCGGTCGGCACCGCGTCGTTCGCAGCGGCGGTCAACGCCCGGGCCCTCCGGAGCCTCAAGGAGCTGCTATGAGCCCTGTACCCCATTTCACCGAGGAGCAGATCGCGGAGCTGTGTGATCTGGAGACGGTCACCGACTGGCTGGAGCGGGCCTGGCGCGACCTGGGCGCGGGCGAGGCGGCCACCACGCTGCGGGTGCGGGCCGCAGCCAGCGGACTCATGGGCAGCGCCATGGCCGCGTCGTGGCCCCGGCATCAGGTAGTTGGCGGCAAGCTGTACCTCACCCACCCCGACGGGTTCGCCTTCCTGGTGGGACTGTTCAGCCCCGACGCCGGCCTGGTGGCCACCTTCGACGGGCTGGGCCTCACCGCCATCCGCACCGCGGCAGCCACCGCGCTGGCCGTGCGCCACCTGGCCCCGCCCGACGCCGCGACCGCGGCCGTCTTCGGCACGGGCATCCAGAGCCGACCCCATTTGGAGGCCCTGGCCCAGGAGCTGCCGCTGAAGGACTTGCGGGTGTGGGGCCGCGATCCCGGCAAGGCCGAAGAGGTGGCCGCCTGGGGTCGCGATCGGGGCATCCCCGCTCGGAGCATTTCCGACTCGGACGAAGCGGTAGAGGGTGCTCGGGTGGTGGCTACGGTGACGTCGAGCTACACGCCCGTGTTCGACGGCTCGCTACTGGATCCGGCTGCTCTGGTGTGTGCGGTGGGGTCCACCAAGGCCGACCGCCAGGAAGTCGACAGCACCACCGTGCAGCGGGCCGCCTTCGTCGTGAGCGACAGCGCGGAGGGAGCCCGCACCGAAGCCGGCGACCTGATACACGCCGCCGCCGACGGGCTCTTCGACTGGGACAGCCTGGCCGATCTCGCCGACGTGATCGCCGGCACCGTCACCCCGCTCCGGCCGGGCAGCGGCATCGTGCTGTTCGAGTCGCAGGGGGTGGCCCTCCAGGACGTGGTGATCGCCACCCTCGCCCACCAACGCTCGGCCTCTGGGCGCCGGTAGCTTCCCCCGCATGAGCATCTGCACAGTCGAGATTGATGTGGCCGCCGACCGGGAGCGGACATTCGCCTACCTGGCCGAGGCCGCCAACCAGGCCGAGTGGCGCCACGACGTCGGCACCTGCGAGCTGACCGACGGGACGGCCGGCACCGTGGGCGCCGTCTACCGGCAGACCAACCGCGGCCAGGAGGTCGAGTTCCGCATCACCGCCATCGAGGCCGGCTCGTCGATCACCTGGGTGTGCGCCGAGGACACGACGTGGCCCGTAGCGGGCACCTACCGGCTAAGCGACACCGCCGGCGGCGGCACCCGCATCACCATGGACCTGGAGATGACCCCGTCGGGGCCGTTCATCCTCATGCGGCCGTTCGTGCCGCTGATGGTCAAGGCGCAACGCAAGAAGTACGCCGCCGGCCTGCAAGCCGCTCTCGGCTGACTAGCGGGAGCCGACGAACCGCTCAGCTACTCCACTCGCTTATGGCCGCCCGGGCCGAAGGACTGCTGGGGGACGCCTCTCATCAGCGAGAAGTGGCCCTGCACGCCCCGCCAGGGGCCGTCGACGGAGTCCCTGACCAGCACGAACGAGCAGCGGCCGGGGCGATCGAAGGGCGTGCCGTCGGAGGCGTAGCCGGTTGAAGTCCAAGTGACCATCACCGCGGCCATCAGCCGGTCACCGGACACCCGGGCCCGCATCTTGCCGGTCAGCAGCACGAAGTCGGTCATCGTGGGCCAGACGTTGCGCCACTGCCCGTTGACAAAGTGATCCACCCCCACCACCACGTCCTGCCAGGTGCTGAAGCTGTTCACCTCAGGGTCCATCATGGCGGCCGCGTCGTCGTAGCGGAGGTTGGCCACATGGCCGGAGAACCGGTCGACCCACTCGGTGAGGGACCGGTGGTCGTCGGGATGCAGGTCTTCGATGGCTGGGTTGCTCATAGCGACGATTCTGCCCGACCGACCGGGCCGAGCACCCTGTCGGTGTAGGTGTTCGCGAAGGTCCCGTCCGGATCGAGCTCGGAGCGGACCCGCTGGAACCGGTCCCACTCCGGATACAGCGGGGCCAGGGACCGGTGATCGTGGAAGTGGAGCTTGCCCCAGTGGGGACGGCCCCCGTAGTCGGCCGCGATGGCCTCCACCCCCTGGAAGAAGGCCAGGTACGGGGTGCCGGCGTAGACGTGGCAGGCGAACCAGCCGGTGTCCCGGCCGTAGGCGGTGGACAGCGGGATGTCATCGGCGGCCGACACCCGGACCTCGACCGGGAAGGTCACCGGCGACGGGAGACCGCGCACCAGAGCCCCGATGCGGCGCACGGCCTCGGGCACGGCGGCAACCGGCACGCCGTACTCCATCTCGTAGAAGCGCACCAGGCGCCTCGACACGAACACCCGGTGGCTGGCGTCGACGAAGTCCCGACGAGCAGCCGCCCCGCTGGTCATCCTGGCCACGGTCGGGGCCAGGGACGGGAAGCGGCGGACGGTGCGGTTGGCCAGCCCAAACAGGACGTTCTCGTAGAGCATCTTGTCGCGGGCCTCGACCAGACGGTTCTGGGGGCGGCGGGGCTCGCCGGTGCGGTTGTTGCGCTTGACATGGGCGCGCCGGGCACCCGGGACCCAGAAGAACTCCATGTGGTCGTGGCCGGCCATCTGCTGCTCGAAGCCGTCGAGCAGGTCGTCCAGAGGCTCGACGGTCTCCACCGCGTGCAGATCGAAGGCGGGGACGCACTGAAGCGTCACCCGGGTGACGATCCCGAGAGCCCCGATCCCCACCCGGGCCACCTGCAGCAGGTCGGGCCGCTCGTGCTCGTCGCAGCGGATCAGCTGGCCCCGGCCGTCGACGATGTCCATGCCGACGATGGCGGTGGCCAGGTTGCCCAGTCCCAGTCCCGTGCCGTGGGTGGCGGTGGCGGTCGCCCCGGCCAGCGACTGGCGGTCGATGTCGCCCAGGTTGGGCATGGCCAGCCCGGCCTGATCGAGCTGGCGGTTCAGGGCGTCGAGGCGGATGCCGGCCTGCACCGTGACTCTGCACCGGACGGTGTCGACCGCCTCGACCGCGGCCAGGCGGTCCAGCGACACCAGGATCCCGTGGGTGCAGGCGGCGTCGGTGAAGGAGTGGCCCGACCCGACAGCCTTCACGGTCAGCCCGCCCTCGGAGGCCCGCCGCACGATGGCGGCCAACTCGTCAGCAGAGCCGGGCCGGAGGATCTCGCGGGGCACGCACACCTGGTTGCCGGCCCAGTTGCGGAACGTGGAGGTACGGCGGGGAGCAGTCAGACCCATCAAGTTCACCAGTGGCGCAGATCGACGGGCCAGCAGTCGATCACGTCGTCGCCGTCGACCACCCAGAAGCGCTCGTGGCGGGCCACGGTCGGGTCGAGATGCCCGGGCAGCAGCCGGACCCGGTCGCCGACACGGAGCAGGCCTTCCGGGTCGAGCAGGGTGGTGTGCTCGTCGGACACGAACTCGAGGCCGCCTCCGGGCCACGACGGCGGCCCGTGGTCCATGCCGAAGGCCTTGAGACCGGCGTCGGCCACCGCCCAACCCCGCGGGCTCACCGACACCACAGTGGCCAGAACCGACACCGCTATCTCGAACGGGCTCTCAAGCCGCGCGTAGTCGGTGTCGAGCAGGCAGTAGGAACCGGCCTGCAGTTCAGTGACCCAGCGGTTGACCGCGTAGGTGCCGGTGCCGCCGCCCGAGACCACGTCTCCCCCCACCTCGGCATGAGCCGCCGTCAACACCTCCATCGAGGCCTGCACCCGGGCAGGCTTGCTGGCCGCGCTCGCCATCATCAGATGCCCCTCGTAGCCCATCACCCCCCGGACCTCCAGGCCCGCAGACCGGGCGGTGTCGGCCAGGCGTCCAGCGTCGGCCGGATCGCACCCGCAGCGCATCAGCCCCACGTTCACGTCGATGAGCGCCTCGGTGACGCCACCGGCGGCCGCGGCCGCGATGGTGGCGTCGGAGTCGACGGCCACCGTGACCCGATGGCCGGCCTCGACGAGCCTCCCCAAACGGGAAGCGTCCAGAACCTCGTTGGCCAGCAGCAGATCGCTCCCCAGCCCGGCCGCCGCCAGGCCCTCCATCTCCCTCACCGTGGCAGCGCAGAAGCCCCCATGCCCGGCATCGGCGAGGATCCGGGCGATCGCGGTGGACTTGAACGCCTTCACATGGGGCCTCAGCGACAGCCCCGGCCAGGCCGCCGACATGGCCGCCACGTTGGCATCGAACAGGCTGCGCTCCACGACCAGGCACGGCGTCGGGAGCTGATCGAGGGTCTGCGGCGCCGTCGTCACGGGACGGGTCCGATCAGGTATGGAGGCAGATGCGGTATACAGGCATCATGACGCTTACCCGGTTCGGGTTCAACATTCCCAGCTTCACCTACCCCGGCGTGGACGACTCCGACATGTTCAGCGCAGTCTGCGCGGCCGCGGCGACCGCCGAGAACAGCGGGTTCGACTCCCTTTGGGTCATGGACCACTTCCACCAAATCCCACCCATGGGCCCGGACCACGAGCCCATGCTAGAGCCCTACACCCTGCTGGCCGGACTCGCCCCCTGGACCCGCACCGCCCGGCTGGGCGCGCTGGTCACCGGCGTCACCTACCGCAACCCGGCCCTGCTGGCCAAGACGGTCACCACCCTCGACATCGTGTCGGGCGGGCGAGCGGTGCTCGGCATCGGCGCCGCCTGGTACGAGGCCGAGCACGTGGCCTACGGCTACGAGTTCCTGCCGGTGGGCGAACGCATGCACCGGCTCGAAGACACGGTGCAGATCTGCCGGGCCATGTTCGACGGAGGGCCGGCCACCTTCGAGGGCAAGCGCCACCGCATCGACGGCGCCCTCAACCGGCCCCGGCCCCTCACACCGGGCGGACCGCCGATACTGGTGGGCGGGGGCGGCGAGCAGCGCACCCTGGCCATCGCGGCCCGCTACGCCGACGCCTGCAACATCTTCGGTGACCCGGCCGGGATCCGCCACAAGCTGGACGTGCTGGAAGCCCACTGCGAGCGGGCCGGCCGGGACCCCGCCGAGATCTCCAAGACCCGCCTGGGTGCGCTGGTCATGGCCGACACCGCAGCCGACGCGGCCCGGCTAGGTGCCGAGATGCGGTCCAGGCGGAACATGAGCATGGACAAGTACCTCGGCTACGCCATCGAAGGCGACCGCGACGGGGTGTGCGAACAGGTGGCGGCGCTGTTCGACGCCGGGCTCGACGGGCTGATCTTCAACATGCACGACTCCACCGACCTGGGTGCCATCGCCGAGGCGGGGATGGTGCTGACCGACAACTTCGGCACCCGCAGCATCCAGTGACCTCCCCGCCGGTCGGCGGGCTCGGCGAGGAGCGAGCCCGCGAGGAGCGAGCCCGGCCCGTCGTCTCGCTGATCTCGTCGGTGTCGTCGCAGACGGCAGCCATGCTGCCCGCCTTCGGATTGGGCGCGCTGGCGCTGCAGATGGGCGACGACCTGGGCTTCGGCGAGGCCGGCCTGGGAACGGCGGTGGCCTTCTTCTTCCTGCTGGCCGCAGTGACCTCCCCCCACGCCGGGACTCTCACCGACCGCCTCGGCCCGCAGCGGTCGCTGCGGGTCGCCAACGCGCTCAGCGTGGTGTCACTGGGAGGCATCGCGGTGGCCGCCCGCTCCTACTGGGCCCTGCTGGCCGCGCTGGCCGTGGGCGCGATCGGATTGACGATCGCCGGGCCCGGCACCAAGACCATGGTGGCCCGGGGCGTGCCGGTGCACCGCCACGGGTTCGCCTTCGGCATCCAGGCCGCGGCCGTGCCGCTGTCGGTGTTCCTGGCCGGGCTGGCCGTACCGGCCATCGGGCTCACCCTCGGATGGCGCTGGGCCTTCGCCATCGCGCTGGTGGTGCCGCTGATCGGGTACGGGCTGGCCCCGCCGTACCGAGCTGCGGCCGGTCGGGCGGTGCGCACCGCGGGCGCGTCGCGGGGTCTGAGCGAGATCGACTACGGGCCGCTGAACATGCTGATGCTGACCGCCGCGCTGGGCTCGGCCGCAGCCACCACCATGGCCGCGTTCTTCGTGTCGGCCGCCACCGACGCCGGGATCGAAGAGGGACTGGCCGGGCACCTGCTGGCCGCGGCCAGCGCCCTGGTGATCCTCACCAGGACCGCGGGGGGCTACCTCGCCGACAACTACGAGACCGGGC
>VXWX01000145.1 GCA_009835735.1 Acidimicrobiaceae bacterium | reverse complement strand
CGGCCCGGATGGTCGAGGCCATCGAGACGGCCCGGCGCGACGGCGACTCGCTGGGAGGCGTAGTCGAGTGCGTCTGCCGGGGCGTGCCCGCCGGATTGGGCGAGCCGGTGTTCGACAAGCTGGAGGCCTCCTTGGCCGGCGCCATGCTGTCGCTGCCGGCGGCCAAGGGCTTCGAGATCGGGAGCGGCTTCAGCGGCACCCGTCTCACCGGTCTGTCCCACAACGATCCGTTCAGGGCGGACCCCTCCGACGGGATCCGCACCGTGTCCAACCGCTCCGGCGGCGTACAGGGCGGCATCTCCAACGGAGAGGACATCGTGATCCGGGTGGCGTTCAAGCCCACCTCCACCATCGCTTCGGAGCAGCAGACCGTCACCCGCGAGGGCGAGGCCACGACTCTGGCCGCTCGTGGTCGCCACGACCCGTGCGTGCTGCCCCGCGCCGTCCCCATGGTCGAGTCCATGGCCCTGCTAGTGCTGGCCGACCACTGGCTCCGCCAGCAGGCTGTCGACGTATTGCCTCAGCTGCCAGACCGTCCCTGAGGGGGCAGTATTTCCAGATCGGTCGGTGGGTCCTGTCGTCGAGCCGAAACGACCGACACGGGCTTCGCCCTACTCGTCGGTCGTTTGACTCGCCGCCACCCACCGACCTACCGGGCTGCGCCTGTGGCTTGAACGGCTGTGCCTGGTGAGGATCCGCTATTGGTGAAAGGGGGGTTTGACTACCTTCGCGGGAAGATCGCGGCCGCGTACGTCGATGGTGACCTTGTCGCCGATTGCTATATCCGGAGCCAGGAACGCCAGGGCGATGCCCTGGCCCAGCACCGGCGAGAAGTTGCCGCTGCTGACTACTCCGACCTCGTCGTCGCCCCGCCGGACGGCGCATCCGTCGCGGGGCGGCCTGCCCTTCTCTGCCAGCAGTCCCCGGAGCCGCCGCCACGGTCCGGCCTCGCGTTCCGCCTCCAGCGCGGCCCGACCCCTGAAGTCGCCCTTGTCCCAGCGGACGACCCAGCCCAGCCCGGCCTGCAGCGGTGTGATGCCGGGACCCAGCTCGTGGCCGTGCAGCGGCAGCCCCGCCTCGAGGCGCAGCGTGTCGCGGGCCCCCAGGCCGGCCGGCGAGACGCCCGCTTCTGCCAGGCGATGCCACACCGCCGGGGCGTCGTCGACGCCGATTGCCATCTCGACGCCGTCCTCTCCGGTGTAGCCGGTGCCGGCCACCGTGACCGGAATCTCACCGAAGCGGGCAGAAGCGACCTTGAACCGTCCGATCGAGGCGACCTCTTCCCCGCCGGCGGCCGCGAGCCGCCTTCGGGCGTCTGGACCCTGGACAGCGATCACCGCCCGGTCCGCGGTGACGTCCGCGATGTCCAGGTCGCCCGACCCCTCTGTCAGGGCGCCGACAACCCGGTCGGTGTTGGAGGCGTTCGGCATCACGTCGAAGAGGTCGGGCCCGATCCACCACACGATGATGTCGTCGAGCACGGAGGCGTCGGAGGCATCCAGCAGGTGGGTGTACTGGGCCGATCCGACCCCGACGCGGTCGAGATCGTTGGTCAGCGCCCATTGCAGGCTGCGGTGCGCAGCGTCGCCCTGCACTCGCACCGTCCCCAGGTGAGACACGTCGAACATGGCGGCACCCGTGCGGCAGGCCATGTGCTCGGCCACCGTGCCGCTGGAGTACTGGAGGGGCATGTTCCAGCCGCCGAAGGGCACCAGCTTGGCACCCGCCTCCTCATGCACCTCGCGCAGAGGCGACTGTCTCAGATCCTCGGCCATCTCGGTGAGGTTAGGCGGCGACCGGGAGACCGTACTTGCGGCCGATCCACTCCATATCTCGACGGTTGAGGAGCTTGACTCGAACGTCCGGATGAGTCTCAGCAAGGAGCCGCAGCTTCTGCTTCTTGCGGTTGACCAGCCGCTGCCGCAACGTCGTGAGCTCCACGTACATGTCGAAATCGGGCAGGTAGAAGTCGGGGGTGAATCCGCAGGACGTGTTCCCGTCGGAGTCTCGCTCGAGCACGAACATGCGGGGCTCGTACTCCCAACGGATCCCATAGGAGTCGAGCAGGCTGGCGAAGGCCTGCTCGGAGGGATGGGCGAACGTCATAGGGTCAGGACTCGCCGATCGCCGTCCGGAACTCGTCGGTGGCCTCGTCCACCTCGTCTGCGGTCTCATCGTCGGCTTCGTCGGCGGCGGGCCGCAGCTCGATGATGGCTGCGTCCACCTCCTGCTTCACGTTCGACAGCGGCAGGACGTTGAGCACGCCCTGGCCTTGCTGCAGCACGTCGATGAACTCTGCCTCGCTGCGGGCGCACACGACGTTGGAGCCGTCGATCACGAGGTTGGCCCGCGAGATGTCCTCCCGCAGCTCGCTGCGCATGTACTCGAAGATCGACCGGACCTTCTCCAGCTTGATCCCCGAGTCGAGCAGCCGCTTGATGACCTTCAGCTCCAGCAGGTTGGCGTAGCTGTACTGGCGGCGGCTCCCGCTGCCGGTGGCCCTGGCCAGGGAGGGCACGACCAAGTCGGTGCGGGCCCAGTAGTCGAGCTGGCGGTAGGTGATGCCCACCACATCGGCTGTGAGCTTCGCGCTGTACCCCTGAAGGGTGTGCGCTGTTGCGTCCATTAGCCGCTCCTTGCTTGTCGCTGGTGGCCGCCGCGGACGACGATCACGATGACCGGTCACCATGACCAGTGCAATGACAACCCCGAAACTACGACGCTGTCACCTGTGGAAACTCTAAGCCTCCAAGGGGCGCGAGTCAACCACCGGGCACCTAACGCCCCTCATGGCAGCCCGATTCGCGGTCGGTGGCGCGTTACTGATCGGGTGCGCTAGTGGCTGCCGAAATCCTCGGGCGAGACGGAGTCGATGAACTCCTTGAACTGCTCCACGACCTCTTCGGCCTGTTCCTGCCCCGCCACCGCGACACCGTCGGTGGTGTAGCCCGCCTCCTGTATCACAGCCTCCTCTGCGAAGATCGGCGTGCCGGTGCGGGCCGCCAGCGCGATGGCGTCCGAGGGGCGGCTCGACAGCACGAAGCGGCCGCCGTCGCGCAGCAGGTGAAGCTCCGCGTAGAACGTCTTGTCCCGCAGTTCGGTGACTACGACACGCTCGAGGTCGGCTGACAGCTCGTCGAGCACGTTGCGGAGAAGGTCGTGGGTCATCGGCCTGGGAGTCGTGACCCCGTCGAGGGCGATGGCGATGGCCGTCGCCTCGGGAGCTCCTATGAAGATGGGCAGCAGCCGAGCCGAGTCCGACATCTCGCGCAGCAGCACGATCGGCGTATTGGACGGCAGTTCCACTCTCACTCCGACGAGCTCCATCTGCTGCACGGCGGCATCCTAGCCGGGCCTTGTCTTGGGGGACGATCCGTAGAAGACGGGGACATAGGCGTCGGGGTCGTCGGCCAGCAGCTCCATGTCGGCCGCGGCGATGAGCCGCAGATTGCGGTAGCGGCCCTCGTGGTCTAGCCCGAAGCCGATCACGAACGCATCGGAAACCTCAGCGCCCGCGAAGTCGATGTCCACGGGCACCACTCTCCGGATCCGCCGGTCCAGCAGCGTGCACACGGCCACCGAGCGAGGTCTGCGGCGCTGGAGCTCGGAACGCAGGAAGGCGGTGCTGAGACCGGTATCGACGATGTCCTCGACGATCACGGCGTCGCGGCCGGCGATGTCGATGTCGAGGTCCTTGAGCAGGCGCACACGGCCGGAATCGGGGGTGTAGGGCGTGATGGCCATGAAGTCCACGTTCACGGGGACGGTCATTGCCCTGGCGAGGTCGGCCAGGAACGGGACACTGCCCCGCAGCACGCCGATCAGCACCACGCCGTCGGGATAGCGGGCTGACATCTCTGCGGCCAGGCGGACGACGATCGCATCTATCTGCTCGGCGGTGAGCAGGACGCGCGGCTCGGCTGGCACCGAGGCGTCGGAGGGCACCGTGCTCAGTCCAGGTGGGTGCGGAGCGTGCGTTGCAGCAGCAGCCGCCGAAGTTGTTCGGTCAGCTCGACGATCTCGGTCAGCTCGGTTTGCAGCCGGTCCGTCTCGCCCCGAGCGATCAGCGGTCCCAGCAACTGCTCGTAGATGCCGGCCTCACGGTCGGCGGCCACCTTGAACATTCTCAGGTTGCGGGCTGGTATGCCGTGGTCGGCAAGAGCCGCAGCTGTCCGCGCCGTCATAAGTGCATCATGGTCGAACAGCGGATCGGCGTCGTCGTCCGTTTCGCCGTCGCCGTCGGACTGTTCCGCTGCCGGGACGATGATGCCGAGCCGCTGCAGTTCAGCTATGTGCTCGGCGTCGATACCGACTGCCCGGGCCAACCCGGCCACAGTGAGGCTGACCGATCCGTCCGGTGCGGTCTCTGCCGCAGCCCCCGAGTCTGCGTCGTCGCCGGCGCCGGCGCGCTGGCGGGTGGTGAACAGCGACGGCGTCGCGGCAATGGCCTCGGACCCGGCGCGCGGCGCGGCTCTCGCCACCGCGCCCGAAGCCAGTCGGCGCTTGATCTCCTTCAGGGGCAGGAAATGGTCGCGCTGCTGGATCAGCACCCAGTTGAGCCGCTCGATGTCGGCCTCGAAGAACTTCCGGTAGCCCGAGGGGGTTCGCTGCGGGTCGATCAGGCCCTGGCTCTCCAGGAACCGGATCTTGGAGATCGTCAGGTCAGGGTGCTCGTCTGCGAGCAGCGAGAGCACCTCGCCGATGGACCGGTAGGCGCGGCTCACTGGGCCGACGTCCCGTGCACGAACACCAGCTTGAACTTCCCGACCTGGACTTCGTCGCCCTCGTTGAGCTCGCCTTCATCGACGAGTTGGCGGTTGACGTAGGTGCCGTTCAGCGAGCCCACGTCGCGGATCGAGTACCGGGCCCCATCGCGTTCCACCTCGGCGTGGTGGCGCGACACGGTGATGTCGTCGAGAAAGATGTCGCTGTCGGGGTCGCGCCCCACCGACACCACGTCGGAGTCGAGCGCGTAGCGGGCGCCGGCCTTGGGACCGTGGTTCACTACGAAGAGGCCCTCGTGCCGGCCGAAAGCGGACCGGTCCACGAACACGGATCCCGGCGACGCCTCCGGCTCCACCACCCGGTGCTCGGTGGTGGCGTCCTCGGGCTCCGGCTGCTCCCCGCCGGACACGTCGGCGTCTGCTCGGCGGCGGCTGCTGCGGCCATCCGGGCCCGGCGTGGACGCCACTTCCCTACCCCGCTATCAGGTCCCTGTAGCCGTCGGCGTCGAGCAGGCTGTCGAGTTCGGCGGCGTCATCGAATGTGATCGTGCAGATCCATCCATCTTCGTAGGGGTCCTCGTTGAGCCGCTGGGGAGCGCCGGCCAGCTCGTCGTTGACCTCGCTCACCACCCCGCTCACCGGGGCGAACAGCTCCGACACCGACTTGGTCGACTCGACCTCCCCGAACGGTTCTCCCTGGTCGACCCGGTCCCCCACCTGGGGCAGCTCCACGTAGACGACATCGCCGAGGGCGTCCTGCGCGTAGTCGGTGATGCCGATGCGGACAACGTCCCCGTCGACTACGGCCCACTCGTGGTCGGTGGAGTAGCGCAAGTCTTCAGGAATGTTCATGCCTCGAAGCTACCCCATACCGGCGACGAACTCGCGACCGGCCTGGGCCCGAGCGGCCCGTGAGCGGAGCGAACAGGAGCGGGAGACACGGCGACGGCACGCTGATGCGGGGCTTGCCCGTCGTCGGGCAGGTCGGGTTGGTGTTATCGTGCTGTTGCAAGCGTTTACGAGGTTCGGGAGCGATCTGGTGGCCGACGTTGTCCTAGAAGACGTGAACAAGGAGTACGACAACGGGTTCAGGGCGGTCACCGATCTGAACCTGGAGATCAACGAGGCGGAGTTCCTGGTGATGGTGGGTCCCTCGGGGTGCGGCAAGTCCACCACTCTGCGGATGATCGCGGGCCTTGAGGACATCACCTCGGGGACCCTGAAGATCGGCGAGCGGGTGGTCAACGAGCTACCGCCCAAGGACCGCGACATCGCCATGGTCTTCCAGAACTACGCCCTCTACCCGCACATGAGCGTGTTCGACAACATTGCCTTCTCGCTCAAGCTGGCCCGCCGCCCCCGCTCCGAGATCAAGGAGAGGGTGAGCGAGGTGGCCCGCATCCTCGAGTTGGAGAGCCAGCTGGACAAGCGGCCCGCCCAGCTCTCGGGCGGTCAGCGCCAGCGGGTGGCCATGGGTCGGGCCATAGTGCGCCGGCCCCGGGTGTTCCTGCTCGATGAGCCCCTCTCCAACCTCGACGCCAAGCTTCGGGTGCAGATGAGGGCCGAGATCACCGGCCTTCAGCGAGAGGTGGGCATCACCACCTTCTACGTCACTCACGACCAGGTCGAGGCCATGACGATGGCCGACCGGGTCGCAGTCATCAGCGCCGGACTGCTCCAACAGGTCGACACCCCGATGACGCTGTTCAACGAGCCCGACAACATCTTTGTGGCCGCCTTCATCGGGTCGCCCTCCATGAACATCATGGAAGGGGTGCTGACCCGCAACGGCCAGGGTCTTCAGCTGGCCCTCGGAGACCAGTCTCTGGCTGTGCCCGACGATGTCCTGAAGCGCCGCCCGGCCCTGGAGGGCTACCTCAACAGGGACGTGGCCGTGGGCGTGCGGCCCAAGGACCTCGAGGATGCCGCCGTCGTATCGGATCACCCGGCCGACCAGCGGCTCCGGGCATCGGTGCTGCACACCGAAGCGCTCGGCTTCGAGATCATCGCCTACTTCGATGTCGACGCCAAGCCGGTCATCTCAAAGGAAGCGCTCGAGCTCAGTGACGAGGAGATCAGCGCGGCCGAGACCTCCTCGACCAGGGTGCACGCCCGGTTCAACCCCACCACCCGGGTGCGCTCCGGCGACACCATCGATGTGGCGGTTACCGTGGAGAACGCCCATTTCTTCGACCTGGACTCCGGCCTGGCCATACGCGCCTGAGCGACCCCGCCTACATTCCCCCGGACCGCGCCGACCCGGGGCCGCAGGGTGGACATAGCCGGCCGTTTGGCGATCGGGCGCGGCACCGGCGATGCCGCGCTGGTCGCAGCCGTCGATGAGTGGATCGAGGCTGCCGTTCCGCCGGTATGGCGCCGGGCCGCAGCCAGCGGCCGGCAAGCGATCCGGGCAGTCCGCAGCCGCGACGAGTACGCCCGGTGGTACCCGGCTTTCGCGGCCTCCGGGCTGGTGGTCGCCACCTGGCCGGTCGCCTACGGCGGACTGGACCTCTCGCTGCGGCAGGCCCGCCTGGCCGAGGACCGGCTGGTGCCCTACAACCTCGGGCGACTCAACCCCCTCGGGCTGCACAACACCGCGCCCGCGCTGTTCGCCCACGGAACCGAGGAGCAGCGGCTCAGGTTCCTTCCGCCGATGGTCGCCAACACCGAGCGCTGGTGCCAGATGTTCAGCGAGCCGGGCGCGGGATCGGACCTCGCCTCGCTGGCGATGCGGGCCGAACGCGACGGCGACGAGTGGGTGCTCACCGGCCAGAAGGTGTGGAGCACCTGGGCGCACCTCTCGGACTTCGCGATCTGCCTCGCCCGCAGCGATCCGGCCGTGCCCAAACGCAAAGGCATCACCTATTTCCTGATCGACCTGCGCAGCCCGGGTGTCGAGGTGCGCGAGCTGCGGCACATGGGTGGCGAGGTCGACTTCAACGAGGTGTGGCTGGACGGGGTGCGCGTTCCCGATTTCCACCGAATCGGCCCCATCGGCGACGGCTGGCGGGTGGCGGCCGCCACGCTGGCCGGGGAGCGCCAGATGGTCGCCGGCGCGGGCTCGGGTGGCGTCGACCGCATCGGGGGAAGCGGCACCGCGCGCCTGCTCGGCATCGCCCGCGAGCGTGGTGTCGATCCGATCATGCGTGACCGTCTCATGCGTCTCTACGGCGAGGAGCGCATCCGGGAATGGACCAACGACCGGGTGCGGGCCACCGTGAAGGCGGGCGGCACGCCCGGCGCGGCCGCGTCGATCGGCAAGGTGCACCAGGGCACCTTGAACCAGGCGATACAGATGCTGGCCACCGACATGCTGGGGGCGGCCGCCATGGCCTATCCGGATGCGTCAACCTGGTCCGAGGCGCTGCCGTTCGAAGTCTCCGGCATGTTCCGGAGCCGGGCCAACACCATCGAGGCCGGTACCACTGAAGTGAACAAGAATGTGATCGGCGAGAAGGTTCTGGGCCTGCCGCGAGAGCCCGACCCGTACCACGGCATCAACTGGGAGGACGTCCCCCGATGAGCTACGAGCACTTGATCGTCGAGCGCCACGGTCCGGTGGGATGGCTGATCAACGACCGGCCCGAGGTGCGCAACGCCATGAACAGCGCCATGCGAGACGAGTTCGCTGAGGCCTGGACCGAACTCGACAACGATCCCGCGGTGCGGGTCATCGTCCACACCGGCAACGGCCGCGACTTCCAGACCGGTGTCGACGTCGGCGAGGTCGCGTCCGACGGGGTGGGGATGGAGCGGTACCGCCAGTCGATGGAGGACTTCGACGTCCACTTCACGTCGTGGCACCAGGGCGTGTGGAAGCCGGTCATCACCGCGGTGAACGGCATCTGCTGCGGCGGCGGGTTCCATTGGGTGGCCGACTCCGACATCGTCATCGCGGCCAGCGACGCCCAATTCTTCGACCCGCACACGTCGGTGGGCCAGGTGGTGGCCATCGAGGCCATAGGCCTGATGAAGAAGATGCCGGTCGAAGCGGTGATGCGCATGGCCTTCTTGGGCAGGCACGAGCGCGTGGGAGCGGAGCGGGCCTACGAGCTCGGCATGATCTCTGAGATCGTCGACCCGCCCGAACGGCTACGTGAGCGAGGCCAGGAGCTGGGCGAGATCGTCGCCCGGAACTCCCCCGCGGCCATGGCCGCCACCAAGAAGGCGCTGTGGGGGGCGCTGGAGACCGGACTCACCGACGCCTGCAAGCAGGGCGCCCGCCATCTGGTGTCGATGTGGGGCCATCCCGACCAGGCCGAGGGACCGCTGGCCTTCGCCGAGCGCCGCGACCCCGACTGGCAGTCTCTGTGATTGCGCCGGAGACCGCGCCGGGTCGATGAGCCTGCTGCGGCTGCTCGTCGAGCATCCCTTCGAGGACGGCGATCCACTGGTCCACACGCTGGATGCATCGCTGACCAAGGGAGAGATCGTCGACCGGGTCGAGGCCGAGGCCACGAAACTGAACGTGGGGGCGGGGCAGCCCGCGCCCATCGTCGCCGACGGCGTCGACGCGCTGATCGCGATGTTCGCGTGCTGGCGCGCCGGTGCGATCTTCGTGCCGATCAACCCTCGCCAGCCCCGGGCCGTCATCGACGACACCGTACGATCGATGTCCTCCCTCGCCCCGCCTCCGGGGTCGGCGATCGTGCAGTGGACCTCGGGTACGACTGGACGCCCGAAACCGGTGACGCGCACTCATGACGGATACCTCGAGATCATCGACCGGGTCCTCGAGCCGCTGCGAGCCAAGCCCGGATCCAGGACCGGACCTCCGTCCCCGAACCTCATACCGGTTTCGATGGCGCTCAACGCAGGCATCTACAACGCTCTGTTCGGCCTTCGGGCCGGCGCCCCGCTGGTGATGATGGACGGATTCGACACGTCGAACTTCGCCACGCTGGTCGGGCGTCACCAGATCCGCTCGACAGTGCTGGCACCGGCCGCGATGGCGATGCTCAGCGACGACACATCCATCGAGTCGCTGGCGCCGTTGCGCTATGTGCGCTCGATCACCGCGCCGCTCTCCCCGTTCCAGGCCCGCCGGTTCACCGCCCGTTTCGGGGTGACCGTGCTCAATGGCTACGGCCAGGCCGAGACCGGCGAGGTCATCGGATGGACCGCGGCCGACGCCAAGCAGCATCCCGGCAAGCTCGGCGCAGTGGGCCGGCCCCATCCCGGCGTTGAGATCCGCATCGACGATCCCGACGGCGACCGCGTCGGTGAACTTCTGGTCAAGCCTCCCAGCACAGCGGTTGATCTGGCCCCGGACCGCCTGACCGCTGACGGCTTCGTGCGAACCGGCGATCTGGCCCGCGTGGACGATGACGGCTTCGTCTGGCTCGAGGGGCGGTTGAGCGACCTGATCAACCGGGGCGGCCTCAAGGTCTACCCGGAGGAGGTTGAAGAGGTTCTGGTGGCCACGCCCGGCGTACGCGAGGCCGCAGTTGTGGGCGCTCCTGACGAGCGCCTGGGCGAAGTGCCGGTCGCGTTCGTCGCCGGGGACACCGACTCCGATCTCGAAGCGGTCTGCCGCCAGCATCTGGTCCCCTACAAGGTTCCCGTGCGCTTCGAATGGCTCGACCGGCTGCCCCGCAGCGAGACCGGCAAGGTGCTGCGCCGGGAGCTGGCGGACCGGCTGTGACCGCCCAGGCGAGGGATCCCGGCCGCCCATGACCTACGAGACGCTCGAGGTGCAGGCCGAGGGCCCGGTGGGGTGGTTGGTGTTCAACCGGCCCGAAGCTGGCAACGCCGTCGACGCCCGGATGTTCGTCGAGCTGGAAGCGGCGTGGGCCGAGCTGGAGGCCGACACGGGAGTAAGGGCCATCGTCAACACCGGCAACGGGCGGTCCTTCCAGACGGGGCTCGATGTGGGGCAGCTCGCCAACGACCCCGAGGCGCTGCGGGCCAGTTCCCGCCAGACGCGCGATTTCGCGCTGCGGATGACCTCCTGGCATTGCGGCGTGACCAAGCCGGTGATCGCGGCGGTCAACGGCACATGCGCCGGCGGCGGACTGCACTTCGTGGCCGACGCCGACATTGTCATCGCGGCCGACGATGCCACCTTCCTCGACCCGCACGTGTCGGTCGGGCAGGTTTCGGCCTTCGAGACCATCGGCCTGCTCAAGAAGGTCCCTATGGAGTCCGTGACCCGGATGGCTCTGATGGGCGCGCACGAGCGGCTCGGCGCCGAGCGGGCCCGCCAGCTCGGCCTGGTCTCCGAGGTGGTGGCGGCCGGTGAGCTGCGAGACCGGGCCCGCACCCTGGCCTTGCGCCTGGCAGAACACGATCCCGAGCGGCTGCGAGCGGTCAAGCAGACCCTCTGGACCGCATTGGAGGCACCATGACTGGAGTGTTTCCGTCGTCTGACCGGAAGCCGTTGCCGCTGTGGAGCCTGATCGAGCAGGCCGCCCAACGTTGGCCCCAGGAGCCGATGCTCGTGTCGCGCCAGGGTGACGGCGCCACCTTCGGCCAGTATCGCGAGCGCGTGCTGGCCATGGCGGGCGGGCTGGCCGGTCTGGGCATCGGTCGGGGCGATGTCGTGTCGTGGATCCTGCCCACGTGGGTCGACACCGTCGTGCTGGCCGGCGCGCTGTCGCGGCTGGGCGCAGTCCAGAACCCGATCATCGGCATCTACCGCCATCGCGAGGTCGGGTTCTGCGCTCGCCAGGCCGGCTCGAAGTGCCTGATCTCGCCCGGCATCTTCGCCGGGTTCGACTACGGGGCCATGGCCGCGGAGATCGCCGGAGACCTGGATGGACTCATGACGCTCAGTGCCGGTCCGGGCTCGTTCCCGCAGGGCGACCCCACCGCCCTCCCGGCCGCGGCCGCTCCCGAACCCGACGAGGTGCGCTGGATCTGCTACACGTCCGGGACGACCGCCGACCCCAAGGGGGCTATGCACTCGGACCAGACCGTGGGCGCGTTCGGGGGCCCGATGGCGGAGCGCCTGGACGTGCAGCCCGGCGACCGTTACTCGCTGGTGTTCCCGTTCCCCCACATCGGCGGCATCGGGCTGCTGTTCATGGCCCTGGAGCGCGGTTGCGCCCACCTGCTCGATGAGACCGTCGACCCTGAGGCCACCGTCATGTTCCTGTCCGAGCAGGGATGCACCCATGCCGGCACCGGCACGCCGTTCTACCTCATGTACCTGGCGGCCCAGCAGCGGCTGGACGTCCCGCTGTTCGGTGATCTCAAGGTGTGCCCCGGCGGCGGAGCGCCCATCCCTCCGGCGATCCACAGGCGAGTGGTCGAGGAGCTCGGCGGTGTCGGCGTGGCCTCCGGGTGGGGGCTCACCGAGGCACCGGTGCTGACCAACGGAGCCGTCGATGATCCCGACGGGAAGCTGGCCAACACCGAGGGCCGGGCCCTGCCGGGCGTGGACCTGATAGCGGCGGCGGACGACGGCACCCGGTGCGAGCCAGGCGTCGAGGGCGAACTCCGGGCCAAGGGCCCCCAGGTGATGCTGGGCTACGTGGACAGCTCGCTTGACGGAGGAGCCTTCGATGCCGGCGGCTACTACCGCACCGGCGATCTGGGCGTCATCGACGCCGACGGCTACGTCACCATCACCGGACGCCTCAAGGACATCATCATCCGCCACGGCGAGAACATCTCGGCCAAGGAGGTCGAGGACCTGCTGTTCGGGTTGGACGACATCGCGGACGCGGCTGTGATCGGGCTCCCCGATGAGCGGACCGGCGAGTCGGTATGCGCAGTGGTGGTCCCAGCCGGGGGCGCCCGAGTCACGCTGGAGGGGCTGGGCGCCGCGCTGGCGGCCGCCGGCCTGCGTCGCCAGGCGACCCCGGAACGCCTGGAGATCGTCGACGCGCTCCCCCGCAACCCGGCCGGCAAGGTGCTCAAGCGCGACCTCCAGCAACGATTCGGCCCCTCAAAGAAGTAGAACTGCTGTGGGGATCCTCCCCACCGGTGCCAAGATGAGGTGATGATGAACGCAGCGACGAACGGGGACCGGTACACGATCGTGTCCGCCGACTGCCACGCCGGCGGCGACATCGACGACTACCGGCCCTACCTGCCATCGAGGTGGCATTCCGACTTCGACGCCTGGAAGCAGGCCTACATCAACCCGTTCGACGACCTTCGGGACTCGAAGCGGGTGCGGAACTGGGACACCGCGGTCCGCCAGCGGGACTTGGAGGCCGACGGCCAGGTCGCCGAGGTCGTGTTCCCCAACACGATCCCGCCGTTCTTCCCCTCCGGCCTGCTGGTCGCGCGCCCGCCCGCGACCGCGGCCGAGTTCGAGGAGAGGTGGGCCGGTCTCCAGGCCCACAACCGGTGGCTGGCCGACTGGTGCCAGGAGCTTCCCGGGCGCCGGGCCGGGCTCGTCCAGGTGTTCCCCAACGACATCGACGCGGCCGTGGCCGAGATCGAGTGGGGCGCGGCGCACGGCCTCAGGGGTGTGCTGTTCTCGGCCGTCCCGCCCGACTCGCCGGTGCCTCCGCTCTGGAGCGACTACTACGACCCGCTGTGGGCCGCCTGCCAGGACACAGGACTGTCCGTCAACCAGCACGGCGGCGCGGGCATCCCCGACCTTCAGGAGTCGCCCAACCGCAACTTCTTCATGATCATGGAGGTTCCCTTCTTCGCCAACCGCAGCCTGTGGCACCTCATCCTGAGCGGCGTGTTCGAGCGCTTCCCGCAGCTTCGCTTTGTGATGACCGAGCAACGCGTCGGGTGGGTCCCGGCGGCGCTCTCCAAGATGGACGCCTTCTGGCGGCTCTTCACCGGAAGCGGCAATGTCGGGGAAATGCCTGCGGACGCCGCGCAGCTGTCCAACCCGCCGAGCAGCTACTTCGCCACCAACTGCTACATGGGAGCCAGCTTCCCGGGTCGGGACGAAGCCGAGGCGATCAAGAAGATCGGCGTCGACCGGTTCATGTGGGGCAGCGACTACCCCCACGCCGAGGGCACGTTCCCCGACTCGGTGGCGTCGCTGCGGCACGTGTTCTGCGACTGGTCGCCGGAGGATCTGAGGCTGCTGTTCGGCGCGACCGCCGCGGATGTGTACCACCTCGACCTGGATGCGCTGGCTGAGGTGGGGGTCGGGCCGACGGTGTCCGAAGTGGCCGAGCCGCTGGCGGATCTGCCCGACAATCCGAGCATGGCGTTCGGGACCCGCCCCTGATCCTGCCCGGCGCGCTCAGGTTGTGACCGCTTTTCCGACCCGGCCGGAGGCGCTGGGCCCCGCCGAGCTGACGGACTACCTGCGGGCCGCGGGCGTGCTGGCCGGGGGTCGGGTGACGGACGCCCGGTTCGAGTTCATCGGCCACGGCAAGATGGGCGACAACGCCCGCTTCTTCCTGTCCTATGACGGCGATGCGGGCGGCGCCCCTCTGACCCTGGTCGCCAAGTTCCCGGCCGCCGACGAGCGGGCCCGGTCCCTGGCCGGAGCGGCCGGCATCTACTACAACGAGGTGATGTTCTACCGGGCGCTGGCTCCGAGGACCTCGATACGCGTCCCGGCTACCTATGGCAGCGAGATCAGCACCGACCGTCTGTCGTTCCTGCTGCTGCTGGAGGACATGGCCCCGGCCGAGCCCGGCGTACAGATGGTGGGCGAGACCCATGCGCACACCGTGCTGGTGCTGCGAGAAGCGGTGAAGCTGGCCGCCGCCTTCTACGACGACGACAGCATCCTCGCCCTGGACCACGTGGTCCGCAGGGCTCACGGCGAGAACGCCGACTTCGCGCAGCTGCTGCTCGTCGACGCCTGGCCGGGCTTCGTAGACCGGTTCGGTCAGGGACTCGACGCCGGCCAACTGGCCTTCGGCGAGCGCTACGTGACCAACTACGTCTCGGTAGCCGCCGGCTACGAGGGTGCGACCACGCTGGCCCACGGGGACTTCCGCAGCGAGAACATCCTGTTCGGTGGCGATACCGCCACCACCGTCGACTGGCAGACTGTCGGCCTCTCGAGCCCGCTCACCGACATCTCGTACTTCATCGGCGGCAGCATCGAAGCCGACGACCGCCGGGCCTGGGAGCGCGATCTGCTGTCGGGTTGCCGCCGCCAGTTCGACGATGCTGGGATCGAGCTGGGCGAGGCCGAGTGCTGGGACCTCTACCGGCGGAGCGCCATGCACGGGGTCAACATCACCGTCCTCGGCGCCACCTTCAGCAGTCCCGACCCTCGGGGCGACGAGATGTTCATGACCATGGCCCAACGCCACACCCGGCACTGCCTGGACGTGGGCGCCGAGGAGTTCCTCTGACTCTCTCTATGTTCGGCGGTGATCCTGTGCCAGAACGACCGTTGACTCGGCCGGCACGGAAACGGCGTCATGGGCCGGGCGGTCCAGTCGGCTGCCTTCATGGCTGGCGAAGACAGGCTCCCATCCGGGCGAGCCAAGACTGACGCTCGCCCGGCGACCGGACAAGTTGGCGACCACGGCGATCGTTCCCCGTCGCAGGGCGACGGCCTGCGGATCTGCGGTCTCGATCCATTCGAGTGGCGCCCGCCACATGTCGGGATGCTCCCGGCGTAGGGCCAGCAGGCTGCGGTAGCGGTGCAGGGGCGCATCCGGATCGGCCTGCTGCCCCTTGACGGTGTGCTCCGGCGGGCGGAACTCGGAATCGATCCACGGGTCGCCGGTGGAGAAGCCGTTGTATGGGCTGCTGTCCCACGGCATCGGCGTCCGGCACCCGTCCCGGCCGCTGGTTGCGCCCGCGTTCCGGACCGACACCGGATCGTGGAAGCCGGCGCTCAGCACCCCGTCGGGTAGGGCGAGCTCCTCTCCCTGGAACAGGAAGGGGGTACCCCCGAGAGCCATGAACAGCGTCGAGGCGGCCAAGGATCGCCGGACGCCGGTCTCGCCGCCGCCGAAGCGGCTAACAGGCCGGGAACGGTCGTGGTTGCTCAGCACCCAGGAGATCCCCTGCGGCGCGGCGTCGTGCATGGCCCGCACCATCGTCAGCAGTGTCTCCGGCGCCCAGTCGAGGAAGGCGGCCTGCAAGAAGAAGACCTGGTCCAGGGCGCCCGGCTCCACGTAGCGGGACTGGCGGTCCGGCCACGGCGCGTTGACCTCGCCCAGGAGCATCGCGTGGCGCGGTGCGCAGACCCGGTTCCAGCGACGGAAGACCTCGACGTTCTCGGACTGGTCCATGTCGTGGCGGTGCTCGAAGGCATTGAAGGCGTCGAAGGGGTCCATTCCCTCGGTGATCGGCGCGATCTGGGGGTTGTCTCTCAGTTCGGCGTCCTTGACGAGGCCGTGGGCCACGTCGACGCGGAAGCCATCGACGCCGCGGTCCATCCACCATTCCAGGATCGAGTCGAAGTCGTCCCTGACGGCGGGGTTGCGCCAGTTGAGGTCGGGCTGCTCGGGAAGGAAGAGATGGCACCAGTACTGGCCGGACGTCTCGTCGAGGGTCCAGGCCGGGCCTCCGAAGTGGCTGCGCCAGTTGTTGGGAGGACCTCCGCCGGATGCCGGGAAGGCCCAGAGGTAGCGGTCCCGGTCGGGTCCGTCCGGGTAGCGCCGGGCCCGGGAGAACCACTCGTGCTCGATCGAGGTGTGGTTGGGCACGATGTCGACCATCACCCGCAGGCCCCGGCGGTGGGCCTCGTCCACGAGAACGTCGAAGTCCTCGAGCGTTCCGTGGCGGGGCGACACCGCGCAGTAGTCGCTGACGTCGTAGCCGTGGTCGTGGCCCGGCGACGGGTAGAAGGGGGTGAGCCAGACGGCGTCGACTCCCAGCCAGCTCAGATAGTCGAGCCGGCCGGTGATCCCGGCCAGGTCACCCACCCCGTCGCCGTCGGAGTCGGCGAAGGAGCGCACGTAGATCTCATAGCCGACGGCCCCTTGCCACCAGGGCGCGGCCAGGTCACGTCCAACGGTGGTCTCTTCCAGCGCGCTGCCCGTCACCCGCAATACCTCCGCAAACGTTTACAGAAGCGGCACTCTACAGACCTCCGCCCCACGCGTGCCAAGTCCTTTCAGACTGCGAGATCAGGCTGCGAGATGGCCGTGGTCGAGGCGGGGCAGGACGTGGTGGCCGACCCGGTCGCACTCGTCCAGATGGGGGTACCCGGAGAGGATGAAGGCGTCGATCCCGACGCCGCGGTACTGCTCCAGCTTGGCCACCACCTCGTCGGGATCGCCGACGATGGCCGCGCCCGCGCCCGAGCGCGCCCGGCCGATCCCGGTCCACAGATTGGCCTCGACGTAGCCGTCGCCGTCGCTGAGGTCCCGCAGCTCGGCCTGCCGGCGCACGCCTACCGAGGCTGCATCGAGGGACCGGCCCCTGATGGCCGCGCCGACCGAGTCGTCGAGACGGCTGACGAGCTCTGCGGCCGCGGCCCGGGCAGCCTCCGACGACTCCCGCACGATCACGTGGCTGCGCAGGCCGAAGCGGAGTGTCCGGCCGTAGCGGGCAGCCCTGGACTTCATGTCGGCGACCGTGCCGGCGACGCCCGCCACCGTGTCCGGCCAGGTGAGGAAGACGTCGCACCCCTCGGCCGCGGTCTCCTTGGCCGCCTCGGAGAACCCGCCGAAGTAGAACAGCGGGCAGCGGCCCGACACGGTGGTGGCCCTGGGCGGATCGAGGGTCAGGTCGACGAACTCGCCGTGGAAGTCCACCGGCCGGCCGTCGAGCAGTGTGCGGAGCACGTGCATCCATTCCAGCGTGCGGCGGTATCTCGGGGCCGACTCCAGGGATTCGCCGGGCATGTCGCTGGAGATGATGTTCACGGTGAGCCGCCCGCCGAGCATCCGGTCGATGGTGGCGATCTGCCGGGCGAGCTGGGGCAGCCACAGCTCCCCCATCCGCACCGCCAGGAGTAGCCGCATGCGCTCGGTGAGGGGCGCGATCCCGGCCGCGAAGGCGGTGGCGTCTATCCCGAGCGTGTAGCCCGACGGCAGCAGGATGTTGTCGAAGCCGTTGCGCTCGGCCGCGAGGGTGATGTCGCGACAGTGCTCCCAGGTGCTGGCCAGGTCCGGGTCGGACACGCCCAGATGCCGGTAGTCGTCGTCGCACAGGGCTCCGAACCAGGCGACCTCCGCCGGTTCGGCTCCGTTCGTCCCGTCCCCGTTCATGGCAACCGCGCCCCCTCGGAGGCCTCGATCACGTCGTAGACGTCGCTGCGGTCGAGATGAACGCCCGTAGCACCGGCCAGCTGGGCGAGCCGGCCGGGGCGCTGGGTGCCCAGCAGGGCCACCGGCCTGGACGGATGGGCCAGCACAAACGCCACCGCCAGCGTGGCCCGGTCGACGCCCTCGCGCTCGGCGAGGCGGTCGAGCACGGCCAGCAGCTCGGCCCGCACGCCCGAACCGTCGGCCAACCGGCCTCCGCCCAGGGGGCTCCATGCCAGCGGCAGCACCCCGTCTCGCATGCACAGGTCGAACGTGCCGTCACGCAGGGGCGCCAGGTGCGCGGCGGAGTACTCGGGCTGGGAGCTGGCCAGTGGGAACGGCAGATGGGCGGCCAGAGCCTCGTGCTGGCTCGGCGTGAAGTTCGAGACGCCCACCTCGCGGATCTTGCCCGCGGCCCGAAGGTCGTCGAGCGACCCGGCCAGTTCTCCAGGGTGTGTCAGCATGTCCGGGCGATGGATCTGGTACAGGTCGATGACGTCGGTGCCCAGGCGGCGCAGCGACGCCTCGCAGGCCGCGGTGATCGCGTCGCGGCCCGAGTTGTACGGGACTCCTGGGATGATGCCTCCCTTGGTGGCCAGCACCATCCGGTCGCGCAGGTGTGGAGCACCGGCGAGGATCCGCCCCAGGTTCTCCTCGGCCTCGCCGAAGGCCTTGCCGCCCCATCCGAGCCCGTAGATGTCGGCCGTGTCGACCAGGTTCATGCCCAGGTCCAGCCCGGTCTCGACCACCGCCCTCAACTCGTCGTCGGGCCGGGCGAGCAGCCGCCAGCAGCCGACGCCGAGGGGCCCCACTTGGAAATCCCGACCGAGCGGGCGACGATTAGGGTCTGTGAGTCTTGATGTCACTCGATCACTCCATCTGCGAGAGCCGCGACACCGGAAGTTCCGGGCCAAGCCACGGCTGGGATAGGAAAGTCAGATGAGCGCGTCTGAGCTGCGCTACGGCGTGATCGGCACCGGCATGATGGGCCGCGAGCACGTCGCCAACCTCTCGCACCTGCCCGGAGCCCGGGTGACGGCGCTCGCTGACCCTCATCCGGCCTCGCTCGACGCGGCCGCCTCGCTGGTGCCGTCGGCGGCGCGGTTCAGCGGCCATGGCGACCTCATCGATGCCGGCCTCTGCGACGCGCTGGTGATCGCCACGCCCAATATGACCCACGCGGCGGTGCTCGACGACGTTCTCGGCACCGGTCTGCATGTGCTGGTCGAGAAGCCCCTCTGCACCACCGTGGCCGACTGCCAGAGGGTTCTCGACGCCGTCGACGGTCATCGAGGGCTGGTCTGGGTCGGTCTGGAGTACCGCTACATGGCGCCGTTCGCGCGCCTCATCGACGAGGCGCGGGCCGGCACCGCGGGCCGGGTGCACATGGTGTCGCTGCGCGAGCACCGCAATCCGTTCTTGGAGAAGGTCGGGGACTGGAACCGCTTCTCGGCCAACACCGGCGGCACGCTGGTGGAGAAGTGCTGCCACTTCTTCGACCTCATGAACCAGGTCATGGCGGGCCGGCCCGAGCGGGTCTACGCCTCGGGCAGCCAGATGGTCAACCACCTCGACGAGCGCTACAACGGGAGCACTCCCGACATCATCGACAGCGCATACGTGGTCGTCGACTACGACGACGGCGCCCGCGCCCTGCTCGACCTGTGCATGTTCGCCGAGGCCACCCATGACCAGCAGGAGTTCGCGGTGATGGGCGACGGGGGCAAGATCGAGGCTTGCGTGCCCTCCGATGTCGTGCGGATCGGGATCAAGGGGACCCACGGGATCGGCAACGTTCGAACCGTCACCGCGCCGAGCACGGCCGCCTATGAGGGCCTCCATCACGGCTCCAGCTACGTCGAGCATCAGCACTTCCTCGATGCGATCAACTCGCTCGACGCAGAGGGCCGGCGGGCGTCGTCGCAGGCCAGCGTGTCGGCGGGGCTGCTGGCGGTGGCCATGGGCGTGGCCGGGAGCCGGTCGATCACCACAGGAGCGCCGGTGCGGATAGCCGACGTGCTGT
>VXWX01000153.1 GCA_009835735.1 Acidimicrobiaceae bacterium | reverse complement strand
GGCTGATCGTGCCGCTGCTGGTCGGCATCCTGGCGACCATCGTGCTGCTGGCCGGGGTGATCGAGACCCAGCTGGAGGAGCGCCCCGAGACGATGGCCGGCCTGTTCTGCGGTCTGGTGCTCGCATCGGCGGTGTCGGCGTGCCGGCTGTTCGAGTGGCGGGGCGCCGTCCAGATCGTGTAGATCTCGGTGGACGCCGAATAAAAAAAAAAAATCCTGGGCCTGCAGTCGGGGCCGGTGGCCGACCCGTCGCTGCTGGTGCTGGCCGGGGCCGGGGCCATAGCAATATGCGCCATGATCCTCCCCGGTATTTCCGGCGCGTTCCTGCTGCTGATGCTGGGCATGTACGGCGCGGTCATCAACGTGGTGACCGATCTCCGCTACATCGACGCGGTCGTGTTCCTGGCGGGCGCGGCGGTGGGGCTGGCCCTGTTCTCAACCGTGCTGGGCCGGCTGCTGGACCGGGCCCGCAACCCGGTTATGGCGGTGATGGTGGGCCTGATGGTCGGGTCGCTGCGGGTGCTGTGGCCCTGGCCCAACGGCGTGGGTGTGATCAGCCGCCACGAGGACGAGATCATCTCCGGCACCGGTCTGGACTGGCCTGCCGCCGACGAGTGGCTGGCCCCCACCGTGGCCGCCGCCGCCGGGCTCGCCGCCGTCCTGATCATCACCCGGCTGGCCCGGGACCGGGGATCGGTCTAGAGGCCGAGAAGTAGGCGAGCAATCCCGCCCATACGGGCGAGGCCGTGGCCCGAGCGGGTTCTAGGTGTGGGTGCCCCAGTAGTGGTGGTGGATCTGGGAGGCCTCCTCGATCAGGTGGGGGCCGCTCACTTCGATACGGCGCTGGCCGCTGTGGAGGACGTTGCGGCAGCCGACGCCCCGCATAGTCGGGTTCAGATGGTGAGCTCCCGTGATTTCGAGAAGGTGGTGCTCGCTCATCCCGTAGACCATCCGGTTCAACCCGCCCCAATACATGGAACCGCTGCACATGGCGCACGGCTCACAACTCGTGTACAGGGTGGCGGTGGCGATCTGCTCCGCCGTGAGATTGGACACGGCCAACCTCATGAGGTTGGTCTCGGCATGGTTGAGCGTGCTCTTGCCGGTGATGTCGGAGTTCTCTGCCTCCAGCAGCACGTTGCCGTCGGGATCGGCCAGCAGCGCGCCGAAGGGCAGGTTCCCGTTGGCCACCGACCGGGTGGCGACGTCGATGGCCCGCCGCAGCAGCGCCTCGTCGTGGGGGCTCAACTCGAGGGTGGGATCCTGCGGACCGCCGGCAGCCCAGAAGGCGATGTGCACGGCCGAGGCCTCTTCGACGAGATGGGGGCCGCTCACCTCGATATAGCGCTGGCCGGTGTCGAAGATGTTGCGGCAGCCCACGCCCCGCATGTTCTGGTCGTCGGGATCGGCGCTGGTGATCTCCAGGAGGTCGATCTCGCTCATCCCGTAGACCATCCGGTTCAGCCCGCCCCAGTACATGGCGCCGGCGCACATGGCACACGGCTCACAGCTCGTGTACAGGGTGGCGGTAGCGATCTGCTCCGGGGTGAGGGTGGTGACCGCCATGTTCATGAGGACGGTCTCGGCGTGGTTGAGGTCGTTGCGGCCGGTGATGCCGGTGTTCTCGGCTTCCAGCAGCACGTTGCCGTCGGGGTCGGCCATGATCGCGCCGAAGGGCATGTTCCCGTTGGCCACCGCCGAGGCCGACACCTCGATGGACCGCCGGAGAAGGCGTTCGTCCTGTGCGCTGAGTTCAGTCATCGAGTCGGTCATCAGGGCCGACACTAGCCCCACGATTACGACCCATCAGGCGGGCGATACTAGGCTCACGCGTACCCAGCAATGGTTCTAACAAGGAGGGCCGGGGATGCGAAAGATTCGACTAGGACTTGTAGTGCTCATCGCCTTTGCGCTAGTCGCGGCAGCCTGCGGCGACGACGAGGCCGAAGAGGAGGTAGCTGCCACTACCACCGCCGCACCGGCCACGACCGCAGCCCCTACCACCGAGGCGCCGGCAGAGCCCTTGCGCATCGCCTTCATGTACGACGGCGAGATCGATGACGGCGGATGGAACGAGGCTCATGAGAACGGCCGCCAGTACCTGATCGCCAACATGGACGGCATCGAGACCACCTTCGTGGAGAACCTGTCGCCGGGCTCGGAGTTCCAGGCCGCCTTCGAGGACTTCGGTTCCCAGGGATACGACCTGGTGATCTGCACCACCTGGTGCCAGGACGACGTCCTGGTGGTCGCTCCCAACTACCCGGACACCGTCTACCTCTCGTGGGGCGGGTACCAGACGGCCCCCAACGTCGGTCACTTCGACGGCGCCACCGAGGACGGCCGCTACCTCGACGGTCTGGTAGCTGGATCGCAGCCCGGTGTGGAGCTCATCGGATACGTGGGCGGGTTCGCCATCGAGGAGGTCGTGCGGGGCGTCAACGCCTTCATGATCGGCGCCCGGGAGATCAACCCCGACATCGAGACCCAAGTTGTCTGGGTCAACAGCTGGTACGACCCGGCGGCTGAGCAGCAGGCAGCCCAGGCGCTCGTCGACGCCGGCGCCGACCTTCTCGCCGCCGAGGTGAACGCCCCCGCGGTGGCCAGCGTGGCTGAGGCGTCCGGCATCGGCTACATCCACTACGGGATCGACGGTTCGGGGTTGGCGCCCAACTCCTGGCTGTCCGGCTTCACCTTCAACTGGGGCCCGTACTACCTGTCCCAGGCGCAGGCGCTGGCCGACGGCACGTGGGAGCCGGCCCTGAGCTACGGCGGGCTCCGCGACGGCGTGGTCGGGATGTCCCCGTTCGGCGATGCTGTGACCGCGGAGACCATCGCACTGGTCGAGCAGCGGCGGCAGGAGATCGTCGACGGGACGTTCGACTACTTCGCCGGTCCGATCACCGACAACCAGGGCAACGTGGTCATCGCCGAGGGCGCGACGGTCCCTTGGGAAGAGCGCACCCTGTGCTGCCAGTGGCTGATCGAAGGCGTCATCGGAGAGATTCCCGCTGGCTGACAGGCCGAACGGCGACTCTGATAGGTGAACGGCGACTCCACACCGGCAGCCTCGACGGCAGAGCCAGAGACCAGTCAAATCCCCGGGGGTGAACCCCAGGAGGCGGCGCGCCTCAACGCCATAACCAAGAGCTTCTT
>VXWX01000009.1 GCA_009835735.1 Acidimicrobiaceae bacterium | reverse complement strand
GGCACGGTGTGGCACGTCCCCAACGGCGAGATCGCCCGGGTGGGCAACTACTCGCAGCTCTGGTCCAAGGCCGTGGTCGACATCGAGGTGGGCTACGGCACGGACGTCCGTGTGGCCATGGGGATCATGCAGCAGGTGGCCAACGAGCTCTGGGACGATCCGGAGTGGGGCGGCGACGAACTCTCCGAGGCGCCGACGGTCTTCGGCATTCAGAGCCTGGGCGCATCGGGTGTCGGCCTCAGGTTGGCGGTCAAGACCGAGCCGTCGATGCAGTGGTCCGTGGAGCGCGAGATCCGCCTGCGCCTCAAGGAGGCCTTCGACGCGGCCGGCATCGAGATCCCGTTCCCGCAGCAGACCACATGGTTGCGTGACGACAGCGGGCATTCGGCCACCACGCTGTCCGAGGCTGAGCAGGCCGCCTTCCGGGCGCTCCACGAGGAGCAGCACGCTCCGAGGCCGGAAGAGGATTTCGAAGAGGACCGATAACCGCTCGGGCCCGGCGGGTCCGTGCGCGCATTGGTGTCGGGGCGTTTCCAAGGAAGCCGGTTGACACCCACAGTTTGTAAGGTAATGTTACTAACAATATGGGAGAGGGCTCTGGCTCGGGCGTCCTGAGGCTGCTCAACGGGCAGCGGATAGTCGACGCGCTGTTCTCGGCCCACCCGACCCGGATGTCGCGGGCCGGCATCGCCCGTGCCACCGGACTGTCCAAGCCCACCGTGTCAGCGCTCATCGCCGACATGGAATCGGCAGGTCTGGTGCGGATCTCTGACGAAAGCCCCAGCTCGGGGTCGATCGGCCGCCCGGCCGCCCTGTACGAGCTGGTTCCCACCGCTCGCCACTCGGTGGTGGCCGACATCGGTGCGACCAAGATCCTCGTGGGGGTCGCCGACCTGTTCGGCAACCTGGTCGCCGAACAGGAGCTCACCACCGGCCCCGACGCCCGCGCCGCTCTGGAGAGTGTCACCACAGTCGCGTCGGAGATGTTGCGCAGTATCGACGGAGGATGCCACGCGATGTGCGTCGGTGTTCCTGGGATCTACCGGCCCGACCACGATCGCGTCGAGCAGGCCCTCAACCTCCCCGGCTTCGACAATCTGGCCCTGGGCGCCTACCTCTCGGAGAGGTTCGACGCTCGTGTCCATGTGGAGAACGACGTAAACCTGGCCGCCCTCGGCGAGTTGACCCAGATGGGCGACGAGCAGGCTGACGGCGACTTTGCCGCCATCTCCGTCGGCACGGGCATCGGCCTGGGAATGGTGGTCGGCGGCGACCTCTACCGGGGTGGCACCGGATCGGCGGGTGAGCTCGGATCTCTTCTGCTGTCGCCGCCCGATCCGGGCGAGGCGCCGGTGACCCTTGAGGATGTCGCCTCCGCGCCGTCCATACGAAAGCGGTTCGGTCGGGCCATCGAGGACGGCCACCGCTCGGGACTCGACGCAAGCGCCGACGTTCCCGACATATTCGCGGCCGCGGCCACCGGTGACGCCGCCGCTGCGGCCGTGCTGGACGAGGTAGCGGCCGCCATGGCTCTGGCTGTGTCGCACCTGTGCCTGATCGCCGACCCGACCCGGGTCGTATTCGGCGGTGGGGTCGGGGCCAACCCCGTGTTCGTGGAGGCCGTCCGGGGCCACCTGTCCCGTCTTGTAGCTGCGCCGCCGGAACTCGCGGCGTCGACATTGGGGCGGCAGGCGGCCCTGGTGGGCGCGGTGTCCATGTCGTTGCGCTTCATCCACGAGTCCCTGGTGCCCGAGATCCTGGGGGACCAGCGGTGACGAGCGTGGCGGTGCGGGTCGCGTCGGCGGTCGACGGCGAGGCGGTCACCGAACTGGTCCGCGAGGCCACTCGCATTCCGAGCGTCACCCCCAATGAGGAGGAGTTCGCACGTTGGGCTTGCCGCCAGATGTCCGAGTCGGATGCCTTCGACTCGGCCGAGCTCTTCGAGTGCGAGCCGGGCCGGCCCAATGTCTGCGGCACGGCCGGGGACGGCGCAGGACGGTCGCTGCTGCTGGCCGGACACCTAGACACGGTGGCCGTCGAAGACTGGTCCCAGCACTGGGCAGGAACCGACCGGGAGGATCCCTTCGGTGCCCACGTAATCGACGGTGAGCTATGGGGCCGGGGAGTCGCCGACCAGAAGGCCGGCATCTGCGCCATCATCGAGGCGGTCCGGGCCTTCGGTCGAGTCGGGCTAAGACCCGCCGGAAGGGTGTCGACCCTGTTCGTGTGCGACGAGGAGTCGGGCCAGCCCGGTAGCGGCGTCTCGGCCGGGATCCGGGCGTCGGTCGAGGGCCGGGCCGGGCCGCGGCCCGATGCGGACTTCGCGATCTACACCGAGCCGACCACCTCTGCGATCTACACCGCCCAGATGGGCTTCCTCATTGCCGACATCGCCTATACAGGCGTCTCGGCCTACTTCGGCCGGCCCGAACTCGGCGTCGACGCCCTGCGAGCCGGGCACCGTCTGCTCGACCGCCTGTGGGAGCACTCCGACCGCCTGCGGGAGTCGGTGCCCGCCCACGAGCTGCTGGGCGAGGCCTTCCTGCTGGTCACGTCGGTCACTTCGGGCGGCAACATCGCGGTGCCAGGCCGCTTCGAGCTGTCACTGATTCGCAAGATCCTGCCGGGCGAAGGCCTCGATACCGCGGCCACCAGCATCCAGTCCATTGCCGCCGAGATTGCCGACGAACACGGCGTCGAGTGCACCGTCGAGTTCAGCGCGCCACGCGACCACCGGTTCGGGGGCACACCCGACGAGGTCGCCGCCGACCAGCCGGGCGTGGTAGCGCTGGCGCGGTCGATCGAGGCGGTGACCGGCGAACCGGCCCGCATCGAAGGAGCGCCGTACTGGTCGGAGAAGCCGTTCCTGAGGGACCTGGAGATCCCCGGCGTGTACTTCGCGCCGGGCGACATCTCCAACTGCCACACCCCGTTCGAGCGCCTCGCCATCGACGAACTGGTGACGGCCACCCGCACGCTCGCTCATTTCATCGCCCAATGGTGCGGCGCTCACGATCCATAAACCGGACCCATAGGGAGGGGCCATGACAATCAATAGGAAGAAGCCGAAGTGGCTGCTGATCGTGTCGCTGCTTGCAGTGTTCGCGGTGGTGGCCGCGGCATGTGCCGACGATGAGGACGAAGCGGCGCCGCCGGCCACGACGGCGGCGCCCGACGCCGCGCCGGAACCCACCGACGAGCCTGCGCCCGAGCCTGTGGCTGAGGCGCCTAGGACTCAGGGTCCTGGCGGTGAGGAGGCGGTGGCT
>VXWX01000158.1:20318-21362 GCA_009835735.1 Acidimicrobiaceae bacterium | reverse complement strand
CGCTCAATGAAGGCGGGGGTTCGAACCCCCGCAACGCCGTCTCACCTATATTCATGGCAAGTCTGACGCCATTCTGACGGGACGATCAACTGCCAGTCGATCGCTACAGGTCCGATTATCAAGGATCATCGGCGGTCCGCAGACATCAGGATAGTCGCCCAACCTCGACTAGTGGTGTGTCGCGGGTTTGGTTGCGCGGTCTAGGGCGGCGCGGGCTCGTTTGACTTTGTCGATGACGGGTTGGGCTTGTTTGGTCCAGCGCAGGGGTCGGGGGTCGCTGTTCCAGTGCGCGATCCAGTGTTCGATGGCGTGTTGCAGTTCGGCGACGGAGCTGAAGGCTCGGTTCTTGGGGGCTTTGCGGGCGAGGATCGAGAACCAGCATTCGACGAGGTTGGCCCAGCTGGTGCTGGTGGGGGTGAAGTGCAGGTGCCAGCGCTCGCGCCGGGGGTTCGACAGCCATTTGCGCACAGGCTCGGACTTGTGGGCTGAGACGTTGTCCAATATGACGTGGATGTCGAGTTCGCCGGGGGTGTGCCGGTCGATCTGCTTGAAGAACGCGAGCACGTCGTCGCCGGTGTGGCGGCGGCGTGTCTGGTGCAGCACCTCTCCGGTGGCGACGTTGAGGGCGGCGAAGAGGTCCGTGGTGCCGTTGCGGCGGTAGTCGTGGGTGAGGGTGCGGTTGCGGCCCGGGCGCATCGGCAGCGACGGCTGGGTGCGGTCGATGGCCTGTATCTGGGTCTTCTCGTCGAAGCTGAACACAGCCGCCCGCTCGGGGGGCTTGAGGTACAGGCCCACCACGTCGTTGAGCTTGGCCTCGAAGTCGGGGTCCGCGGACAGCTTGAACACGTCGCAGCGCCACGGGCGCAGCCCCCGCTCGCGCCACACCCGCGCCACGATGTCTTTGCCCACCCCGTGGCGGGCCGCCATCGCGCGCGTCGACCAGCACGCCGCCCCCGCGGGCGGCTCGGCGCAAAGCGTGTCAGACACGATCTCGGCCTCTTGCGCCGCGCCCAGCGGCCGCGCCGGGCCCCGGCCCGGCGCGAC
>VXWX01000158.1:0-20308 GCA_009835735.1 Acidimicrobiaceae bacterium | reverse complement strand
CCCCGCCCCCCCGGGGGGGGCCTGGGCTTAATGCGTGTCCCCCAGAATGTGGGCCTATTGGGCGGGCCCCTGGGGCGGCGGCGGGCCGACGCCCGCCGCGACCGTGCCCAGCCAGCCGATCCCGCCCCCGGCGAACCCGCGCCGCCACGCCCGCACCGTGTTCGGCGCCACCCCCACCCGCCGGGCCGTCTCCTCGTTGGCCGTGCCCGCCGCGGCCAAAAGCAGCGCCCGCGCCTGGCGCACAACCCGCACCGGCTCCGACACCGAACGCGACAGCCTCTCCAACTCCTTGCGATCCTCGTCGCTCACCGCCAACGGCGGCGCACACATGCTCATACCCCCACACTACCAACCCAGCAACCAAACCCAAGACATACCACTAGGTAGCCAACAACTCGCCAGAGTGCTCAATGGCCAGTGGGATCTACCCAGTTGGTGGCGGACAGCAGAACTGCCCGTAGGTGGCCAACGGAACTGCCCAGCGTGGCCAACAGGTTGTCTCACTGATCGCAGGGCGACGCTCGACTCCCTTGCGCTGAGCCGAGCACACGAGGGCGAGCATTGGCGGGGCCATGGCCCCGCCCTTCATTGAACGGCCGAGCGTTTGCGGAGTGACGCCTGTTGTCGCATCTTGTCCCACCCTTGCCCTACTGTGCTTGCTTGCGCTACTCCTGGCGCACACGCAACCGACCAGAGAGGATCCACGCGATGGAACTCACCCTCGGCAGGCTGCTGGCGGGAACCGCAGCCGACTCCTTCGATGACGGCATCATGCTTGACGCAGTGCTCGAACCGCTCACCGGGCCCGGTGGCACCGTGAAGCCCGCGATCTACCCCGGCGGACAGTATCAGGCTGACAAGCGCTGGCCCCCGGCGAGCGAGGCCGCTTCCGATGGTGAGCCGCAGGCAGTCTTCGTAATCGACAACGTGCCGTCGCAGGCCAACCGGCTCGAAGAGGCGCTCCGGGCCAGCCGCCCGGCCACGGGCGTGCCGGAGATGATCCTGGACTTGACCGGGCTGGACGGCCTTCCAGCGCACCTGCTCCGCCGAATCTCGAGCTGGCACTTCCCGCACCGCAATGCCGACGCGTATTTACGTGATGCGACCGATGAGGAGGGCACCGACTTCTCTCGCCAGCCGGTCGGCCGCGACCTCTTCGCCGCGACCACCTCCTCTGCCGCAGCATTGGTGTCGTGGTGGCCACAGGCCCTGCTCTACGGCTTCTGGCAATCGCATCTCGGCAAGAAGCGCAGCCAGGCCAAGCACGCCCGCGCCTGGACATCGGAGATCATCGGCTGGCAGCCCGCTGCTCAAGACACGAGGATCCACGGACTCAAGGGCGATCCACTGAATCTCAGCATCGAGGAGGACGCCATCTACGACGACCGCGACCACACCGGGTGGCACTTGGGAAGCAAGGCCGAGAAGGGGGAGACGAAGAAGAAGCTCTCCGAGATCGGCCATGGCCAGGTTCCGTTCGGCGGCGAGACCCCTGCGGGGGTGTCGTTCCGCCTGATCACCCAGCGAGCGACGGTCTCGTTCGCGCAGCTGCGACGGATAGGGCTCGGAACGGAACTCGACGACTCGGCCGCCACCGCGGCTCGGGCGCTGCTGGTGGCGATGGGCCTTCACGCACATGTGCTCGCGTTCGGACGCGGGTTCTCTCTGCGCTCCGGTGCAGACCTCAGGGTGCTGCGCAGCTCCGCCACATGGCTCGGCAACGCCGATGAGACGCTGGCTGAACTCGACGCGAGCACGACGGAATCGCTCCTCCAAGAGGCCAAATCCCACTCGCGTGACGTGGGAGTCTCTCTCGAGGGATGGGACAGGGAGCCCTTGGTGCTGCTCCCCAAGGCGAATCTCGAGAAGGCGATTGCTGCTTCCTGGCCGCTCTCTCAGGACACCTGATGCTCGCGATCACCGTGGAGTTCCTGCACAGCACCTACCGGGCCGACCCGGACGGCGGCGCTATCACCGGGCGCGCAGAGTTCGGGGAATGGCCACCCGCTGTCACTCGCCTGCTCGCGGCGTTCGTCGCAGCCGACGGGATGGGCGGCGAGTGCCGCGTAACCGACGGCACAGAACTGCGCTTCTTGGAAGGCCTCGGCGCTCCTGTGATCCACGCGGAGGCCGCGCCTGAGCATCAAGTGCTGAAGCCGCGCTTCGTCGTTCGCGCAGCCCGCTCCGTCAAGAAGGAGGGGAAGGATTACCCCGCGGGGCATCAGGAGTACCCGGCGCGCAAGGGCGCCGAAGTCCGGCCAGGCGTACGGGTCAGCCTTCGGCACCCTCAGGTCGTCTTCTCGTGGGATGCTCACGCTCCCGATCGTCACCTCCGAGCGCTGAGGATGCGAGCGGCACGCATCGGCTATCTCGGATGCGCCGACTCGCCTGTGCGGGTACGGGTCGGCATTGACGCGGCCGACGACGCGGCCAGCGTGCATGCCTTCCGTCCCGACCAAGACGGCACAACCTTCATATCGGTGCCCCGAGCGGGCGAACACCTCGAGGCCCTGAGTGCCGCCTATGAGTCCTGGCGCGAGAACGGACCGTCCACGAACAGGTCCCAGTTCCCGATGCTTCGCAATCTTGTGGCCTACTCCGGGCCCGACGACCGGACCGGGCCCGAAGACCCCGGGCATGTAGTGGCCTGGCTGAGACTCCGCCCGAGCCTCCCGGGCCGTCGCATCGCCGACATTACGGCTGCGCTCCGGTTCGCGATGATGTCCCGCTACGAGCGGCTCTTCGGGATCACGCCGCCACGTGAACTTCACGGTCACGGCTTCGACGGCACGGGCTACGAGATCGCGCGGTATCTGGCGCTCCCCAACGTGGGGTTCGACCACTCGGACGGTCGAATCCACGGCCTCGCAGTGTGGATGCCCAAGACCTGCCACGGCGAAGTCATGGATCGCGCCCGGGCGACGGCGCGCTCGATCGACCTGCTGCACGGCAGCGGCATTCGTGCACAGGTGTCCCCCTGGGAGGGCGAGTCCAAGCCGGCGGCCGCCAATCCCCGGCGCTGGCTGGGCCGGTCGCGCTCGTGGGCCACGGCTGTTCCAGCCATACACGAGCGATTCGGCAAGCTCAACGCCGACGAACTTCGTCGCTGGTGCGTGCATGCAGGACTGCCCGAGCCCCAGTGGTACCGCAGCACCCGCGTCCCGACGGTCAAAGGAGCGCTGAACCTCCACCCCGCCGAGGTGCACCGCTCGCCGAGCGAGCGCAGCCGCACGACCAAGCCGTACTCGCATCTCGTGCTGCGATTCGCCGATCCTGTCAGAGGACCCGTCGTCATCGGAGGCGGACGCTCCAGGGGATTCGGCCTTTGCGTGCCCGTCGACGACACTCATGGCCGGCTCGCAGCGAGCGGGAAGGGGCGGTCGCAGTGACAAGCCCGACGGTGGGGCTCGCCTTGCCTCACGCTGGCGGGGCACACCTTCCGCCGATGCCCTCGTTCCACGACTTCTATGAGGCTGTCAACGGGCGCGCACCGTTCCCCTGGCAGACCCGACTCGCCCGCCACGTAGCCGATGAACAGGCATGGCCGAGCGAGATCGGCGTGCCGACCGGCCTCGGCAAGACGGCTTGCCTCGATATCGCGGTCTGGTGGCTGGCGTCACAGGCAGACCTCGCACCATCCGAACGGACAGCGCCCACGCGCATCTGGTGGGTCGTCAACCGGCGGCTCCTAGTCGATGCGGCCAGCGAGCACGCCCAGTTGATGAGCGCGATGCTCGACGATCCCGCAGACGATGGTCGCTCCGAGTCGACAGCGGCGGACTTGAGCGCCGTGGCGACCAGGCTCCTGAGCGTCGGGGGATCGCTGTCCGAGCGGCCGCTACAGGTGATCCCTATGCGGGGCGGGCTGACCCTGAGACGGCCTACCGGGCCCGCACAGCCGGCCGTCATCGTCTCGACAATCCCCATGTACGGGTCGCGGCTGCTGTTCCGTGGGTACGGGTCGTCGCGGTCGATGCGCCCAATCGACGCCGCCCTCGCCGGAACCGACAGCCTGGTCCTCGTCGACGAGGCGCACCTGGCGACGCATCTGCGCGAACTCATTCCGAAGCTCGCAGAGTGCATCGACCCGTCCGTCTCAGATGTTCTGCCTGGTCGGAGGAGATCTCCCCAGGTCGTCTCGCTTACGGCGACAGGCGATCAAGCCTCTTGCGGCCGTTTTGACCTTGACGAGGCCGACCGCGGCAACCCAGTCGTGCGCCAGCGCTTGGACGCTCCCAAGCCGATCAGGATCGACAGCGCGGAGAAGGGCGATCCCGCAAGAGCCCTCTGCGCGTCGGCCCTAGAACTGTTGGACAACGCCGAGACTGAGTCTTCATGCGTGGTGTTCTGCAACACACCGGCCACCGCCCGCGACGTCTTCAACCACGCCAAGGGCGATCGTCGTGCATGTGACTTCGAGATCGTGCTCGTCACCGGCCGTACGCGTCAGGCGGACGCCGACAGGCTCCGGTTGAGGCTGATGTCGCCGATCGAGGGGGCTCCGGCGCTCAGTGGCGACCGGCCTCGCCGACAGCGATCGCTCCTGGTTATAGCCACGCAAACGCTCGAAGTCGGAGCTGATCTCGACTTCGAGTTTCTGGTCACAGAGCAATGCGGCGTAAGGGCGCTCACACAGCGCCTTGGACGGCTGAACCGGCTAGGACGGTTCCCGCATGCGGAAGCGGTGTACGTCCACCGCCCGCCGAAGCACAGCAGGTCAAGCCCGAAGCAAGACGGATGGCCCGTCTACGGCACAGAGCCCAACGAGGTGCTTGATCGGCTGACTCGTAACGGAGTCGTCACAGTGAACCTCAGTCCAAGGGAGGTCGCGTGCGTCCTCGGCAAGCCGCGCGACGCCCCCGGCCGGGCGCCCGAGATTCTGCCAGACCTGCTATGGGAGTGGATCAAGACCACCACGCCGCCGCACGGGGAGGCACCGGTTGAGCCCTACTTCGCCGGCGTCGGGGAGACGCAGCGGACTGTCGCCGTGCTATGGCGAGCCTTCGTGCCATCGGAGACCGAACTGCAGTCGTCGGGGAGTGGCGATGTCCAGGACCGCCGGACTGACACCACACCTTCGTATCGCCTGTGGCCCCGAATCGCCGCTGATGAGACAATCGACATCCCCGTGTGGGAAGCGCGGGACGCCCTTGAAGAGCGCGGAATCGACATGGTTCTGGTCTCGTCTGATGGCCAGTCCTGGGAGTCGGTTCACCGCACGTCAATTCGCCCCGGCCATGTAGTGGTACTGCTCAGCGACGCCGGATTGTGCGACGACTTCGGATGGGCGCCAGAGGAGCGCGAGCCGGTGATCGACGTATCGATCCGGCGCTCCGGGCTACCTCTGAACGTTGGTGCCCTACGCCGAATCCTGAACGATGGCTCAGGGGTCCTCGCCCCGGACATCGACCGGCTACTGGATGTTCTGTTGGATGACGACGAGGAGAGCCTGGATGACTCCGATGCCATCGAGGCTGGTGAATCGCTCATCGCAGCCCTGCGGCTACAGCGCGACGTACCCGGGTTCGACCAGCCGCAATGGCACGCATTCCTCGATGGCATCGACGCCGCTCCCGCCCGGCCACCCAACGAAGTGTTCCGGCTCGCAATGCGACGGGGCGATGGCACCCCGCGAATTGACGAGTTCGATGAGGGCTCGATCGGCGTCTCCCTCCCCGCGGAGGCCAGGGAGCTTCTTGCGCACGGCAACGCCGTCGGCCAGGTCGCCGAGCGAGCCGGTACAGCACTCGGGCTACCGGCCCGGCTGGCTGACGTGATCCGCTCGGCCGGCACCCTCCACGACATTGGCAAGGCGGACGAGAGGTTCCAGTGCTGGCTCGACCCGGCGGCATCGAGACTGGCCAGCAGCACGGTGCCGCTAGCGAAGTCCGTCACGCCCAGGTCCCGGTGGTCGGCGGCGCGCCGAGCCTCGGGATGGCCGTTTGGTGGCCGTCACGAGGAGCTGTCCGGCCGCCTGGTCAAGGCATGGCTCGCGCAAGGCGGTCATGGGCTAGACGCCGAGGAGTGCGACCTGCTGACGCACCTCGTGATGAGTCATCACGGCAAGGGCAGGCCTATGATCGCGCCTGTCGCCGACGGCCCTGCTCAGCCGGTCACTTGGACCTTCCAGGACGGTGCCGCGGTGACGGTAGAAGCTGATCTCTCGTGCACCGACTGGAGTCAGCCGTCGAGGTTCAGGCGCCTCAACGAGCGATTCGGGCCCTGGGGATTGGCACTGCTCGAGGCGATCGTTCGGCAGGCCGATCACCAGGTGTCGTCGGCGGTGAGGGGCGACCCGGGAGATGATTTCGCATGATGCGCGAGCTGGAGTGTCCAGGCTTCGCAGCGGAGTGGCTGAACGGCTGGCTCGCCGCCGTCGGTCTCCTGGTCCTCGAGCCTCGCCTGCGCCTGAGGTGGACCGAGGGAGTTAGTCCCGCGGCTGTCATCATCTGCGCCGAGTCCGAACCGCTGTCTCTGGCGCTTGGCGCGTGGCCCGATGCTGATCGGCTGGATCGAATGCCGATTGAGCGCAACGGCATTCCTCGGCTGGATCGCAAAGTCAGCGTGGAAGATTTCAGGGCCCGCGCCGAACTCGCGAGAGACCATTCCGACGGCTGGACACTGTCGTCGACACTGACCGATCTCCGAGTCGACCGCAGGGACGGCACTCTCTGGCATGCACCTCTCGATCCGAGCAGCAGCGGACCGGCCGGGACACTGCACGACCGACTTGTACGGACCTACCGCCTTGTAACGACCCCCGACGAGATGCTCCCCGCAAGTCTCGCGGGCACCGGGCGGCGCGTCGCCGCGAACGGCCTCGGATTCGATGCGCGGCGCATCGCTGGCCCGGCGGACGACTCGACTCCCCTCACCGACCCCGTCATCGAGGTGCTCGCCTTCTTCGGCTTGAGACTGCTTCCGGCCCGCGGAACAGGCATCGAGGTTGCCGCGACCGAGCGAGCCGACCCAGACGCCTCGCGGCAGCGCTGCTGGCAGACGCCGCGAGAAGGCACCAACCGCGGACAGCGCATGCACTGGCCGGCGTGGTCGCACCCGCTGGATCTGTGGGGAGTCGACGCGCTGCTCGACTCCTGGTCACGCATCGTCGCTGCATCCAGTGACGCTCGGCGCCTTTCACGAGCAGCCCTGAAGCGACTCCGGATTCACGCCGGGTGGCGCACGGTCGCCTACCAATGGAAGGGCTCCAGTGACACGACGCGGGGGTTCGCGTCGGAGGAGATCTTCCCCTGATGAGCCTCGGGCCCGAGCCTGTAGTGCCCATCGCCGCGATCGAGCACTACGAGTACTGCCCCCGGCAGTGTGCACTGATCCATGTCGACGGTGTCTGGGCCGACAATCGACACACGGTTAGGGGAGCCCATGCGCACCGGAGAGTCGACTCGGGTGCCCACCGTCACGAGCGCGGCGCGCTCGTCCTGCGCTCCATCCCGCTCTTCTCAGAGTCCTACGGCCTGGCTGGCCGCGCCGACGCCGTGGAGGTGCGAGATGGATCGGTGATCCCAGTGGAGTACAAGGCCGGCGGGCGACACGGGCGTACCGCCGACCTTCAGGTGTGCGCACAGGCGCTCTGCCTGGAGGAGATGCTGTGCCTCGCCGTCACGCACGGGTACGTATGGCACGGCGCGACGCGGCGACGCACGCGAGTCGACTTCGATGAGGCTCTTCGAAGCGATGTGCTCGCGGCCATCAAGTCGATCCGGCTTCAGATGATCTCCGGCAGTCTCCCGGTAGCGCCCAACGACGAGCGCTGCACGGAATGCCAGCTGCTGCATCACTGCCTCCCGGAACTGAGCGACGGAAAGGATCGGGTCAGTCGCTACCTGCACTCCGAAGTCCTCTCGTGCGATACCTGAGCACGGTCTACGTCCGGGACCATGGCGCGAAGGTCGGGCATCGACGCGGCTCCCTCCTGGTTACGCAGGATTCGCGAGCGACCCGTATTCCCCTAGAAGCGATCGACGGGGTCGTCCTCCTCGGGTCGGGACAGGTGACCTCCGAGGCGATCGCCGCCTGCGTGAAGCGCGGAATCCGGATCGCGTCGCTTCGCCGCAACGGGGCCGTCAGGTTCGTGGTCGGCGGACCCATGTCTGGCAACGTGCACCTGCGGATGGCCCAGCATGCCGCTGTGCTCAGCACAGACCATTCCCTTCGCATCTCTCGGGCGATCGTTGCAGCCAAGCTGCAGAGCAGCCGACGAATGCTGCTCCGTTGGTCTCGTGACGCGCCAAATGCTCGCAGCAGGCAGCGCCTGAGCCAGCGAGCTGACATGATCGCCGATCGCATCTCGCGGGTGGCGAACTCTGGCTCCGGCGACCATGTCCGCGGTATCGAGGGCGATGGAGCGCGGATCTACTTCCGCGGAATGGCCCAGCACCTCGATGACGTCGGCATGCGCTTCGGCACCAGAACCCGCAGGCCGCCGCGCGATCCTGTCAATGCGCTGCTGAGCTTCGGTTACGGGCTGCTCACCACCGAGATCGAGGGGGCGATCAACGCCATCGGGCTCGACCACCAGCTGGGGTTCCTGCACAGGCCGCGTTCGGGCCGCCCATCGCTGGCCTTGGACTTGGCCGAGGAGCTTCGACCGCTCGCTGACCGTTTCGCCGTCTCGATGCTGAAGCGGCGCCAACTCGGTCCGGAGCACTTCGTCAGCACTCCCGGCGGCGGCGTGTACCTGTCGGATGAGGGCCGAGAGGCCGTCGTCAAGTTCTGGGAGGCGCACAAGGAGACGCGAGTGCCCCATCGGGTCCTCCGCCGGCCCGTCGACAGGTGGGCACTGCCGACGGTCCAGGCGACGCTCCTGGCACGCCACCTTCGAGGAGACTTGGCCGAGTACCCGCCGTTTGTGCTCGCATAGGCGCGCCTCCTGTGGACAACCTAGCTTCGGCCTGTGGATCTCCTGGTCGCGTACGACATCGCCGACACGCAGGGGGCCGGCGCCAAGCGACTCCGGCAGGTTCACGATCTTTGCTGCGCGTACGGGCAGCGGGTGCAACTCTCGGTCTTCGAGTGCCGGCTTACCCCAACGGCTTTCGCCTCGCTCCGATTCGAACTCGAACGGTTGATCGATCCACAGCAGGACTCGGTTCACATCTATCGGTTCGCGAAGCCGATCTCAGCCTCGAAGACGGTTCTGGGGAGTGGCAGCAGCCGAGAGGTCGGCGAGGTCTGGATCCTCTAGGTCCGCTTCGCGAACCGGGGGAAGCGGCTGAAGCTGGCTCTGACGCTACCGGCCCGCCGCGTCGACTAGCCAGGCTCTCGCAGGTAGTGGAAGCCTCGGCCGGTGCCGTTGAGGACTTATTTCCGTCGGGGCGGAGACGTCCTTCGGTGCCTGGGTGCCAGGTGGCGGCGGTGATGGTTCTGCAGAGAGGCGTCCGTTACGGGCCGAGCGCGGTGATGGGAACGACCAGCCTGCTCGATGCACGCCCTCAGCACGTTCGCGGGGCGTCCGTTACGGGCCGAGCGCGGTGATGGGAACGACTGCTATTCCGTCGGTGTCCTCGAAGCCGTAGCCACTTGCGGTGATGACCATGAGCTTGCTCGGCTCGCCCATGCGGGCCAGGTCCACCCGGTCTCGCAGGCGCCGCAGAGACCGCATCGCCTGCTCGACCGGTTCATCTCCGCCCAGCTTCACCTCGGCGGCCGCCCATCGGCTGTAGTCCAGACTGGTGAGGATCACGTCCACCTCCAGGCCGGAGCCGTCGCGGTAGTGGGACATCTCCCACCCGCCGGCCCGGGCGTAGACGCTCAGGTCGCGCAGGACGAGCGACTCGAACAGCAGTCCGAAATAGCTCAGCTCGCCCATCAGTCGATCCGGGTTGGTCCGCAGCGCGGCGACGGCCAGCGACGGGTCCGTGAAGTACCGCTTGGGCGCTCGGCGCAACTCCGAGCGCGAGCGCAGGTGGGGCCTCCACGCGGGCAGTTCCTCGGCCACGAACAGCCGGGCCAGCGCGTCGAGATAGCTCTTGACCGTCTGCGGGTGCAGCGTGTCGCCGCCTCCGAGGTCGGTGCCGAGCGTCTTGAAGGTCGCCTGCGTCGAGACGTTCCTGGCCAACGAGGCCAGCAGCCGGCGCACGCCCGCCGGGTCGCGGGCCGTGCCGTCGACCCGGGAGATGTCGGTACGGCTGATCTCTTCGAGGTTGGCCCGCAGCTGCCTCTGCGCCGCCTCCGGCGAATCGCCGAGCAGGCCCGGCCATCCCCCGCGGCATGTCAACTCCACGATCTCGCGCAGAGTGTGCCGGGATGCGGGCGAAGAAACCCGATCGGACGCGAGCAGGCCGGCCAGGGAGATCCGTCCGCTCGACTCGCCGCTCTCGTAGAGGCTCATCGGCCGCATCCGAACGCGGATGATCCGCCCGGTTCCCGTGTGCCGGGTGGTGTCGTCGGGCGGGGTGGCCGAGCCCGTCAGGATGAACTGGCCCTTGCGGCCCCGGTCATCACAGACGCGCCGCATGGCGTCCCACACGCCCGGGGCGAGCTGCCATTCATCGAGCAGGCGGGGCACCGGGCCGTCGAGAAGCTCCCTCGGAGCGATCCGCGCGGCCAGCCGATGTTCGAACACATCATCGAAGGGCACCTCGCTTCGGGAGTGGCGCCTGCCAGTCCACGTCTTGCCGCAGGCCCGGGGACCCTCGACGACCACCGCCGGCGAGGCGCTCAGCGCCGCGCTCACCTCGCGATCCGTGATGCGGGCCATGTATCCGGGCGGAGTGAGCAGATCGGTCATGCTGACAGCCTCACCAGGTCAGTCTAGAACGAAAGACCACGCCAATCGCGATTATGTGGACAGTTCAATCGCGATAATATGACAATTTCAATCGCGGTAATGTTAGACTTCTGATCGCGATTCTGTGATGGCGCATGGACAGATGCCGCAGAGCCTCGATAGAAGGACCGCACCACTTCAAGGACGCGGTGGCCTGCCAGCACTCTCGTGTGTCATGCCGGTCGATGTGGCATCGGATCGGGGAGGCCCAGAAGCCTAGCGTCCGAACCCCGGCATCCGATGGATTGCAGACAAACCAATAGACGTACTGCAGAATATGTGATGGATGGATTGCAGATATCTCGGTCGCCATCTTGCCGGACTGAGGACATCTCCGACATCGAGCTCAAGATTGTCGGGATTTGTCGTGTATTCTGCTGATATGTCGAGCAGGATTGCACCTACCCGTAGCGATGCCGAGCGGGCCGCCCAGGCCCTCGTGCGGATGGATGCGGCGCAGGTGCTTCTGTTCGGCTCGGTGGCCGACGGCACGGCCACCCCGTCGTCGGACATCGACCTCGTCGCGGTGTTCGACGACCTCGGCGACTACTCCCAGCGCGACCGCCTGAAGTACAAGGCCCAGACAGCCGCCCGGGAGGCCTCGGGACGCTTCACCGACGTGTTCGTCACCGACCGTCCCGAATGGCGCAAGCGCACCCGGATGCGCGCATCGTTCGAAGCAGGCATACACCGCTGCGCCGTCGCGCTGGTGGACCGGCCCCCGAACCAGGAAATCGACTGGGACAAGGACACGCCGATGCCCACCACCGACGCCGACGAGGCCTACGAGGACCTCGGCGCGGTCGAGGACGCCCTCCTGAAGGCGTTCAACGCCCTGCACCCCCGCCCCGACGAGCTCGACGCGCTCCTCTACGGCCAAGCCGACCGCTGGGACCGCAGCCGCTTCCGGCGGATGATCGAGATATGCGAGGACTCGCACGCCGCGGTCGAGACCGCACTCAAGGCCTACACCCGCGGGGTGCTCAACCAGTACCCCGAGCGGGGCGAGTACGGCCACCACATCCAACACCTGCTCGAATGCCTGCCCCCGAACGACCGGCAGCGCTTCCGCAGCGCCATGTCGCCCCTCGATCCCGAGGACATCTCGCCGTGGCGAGTGGCCGGCACATACACGGGTGCCAAGAGTTCGGCAGCCAGCCTGTCCAAGGTCACACCCGAGTTCGCCCACGACATGATCGAGGCCGCCCGGCGCTGCTCGCTGATCGCGGCCGAGGATGTGGCCGCGGTGCACGGGATCACCGAGGTGTCGGAGTCCATCGTCGCCGACGCCACCGACCCCCGCCGCATCGGGCTCGTCCAAGCCCTGCGCCGCGACCCGGGCTTCGCGGTCGGCACCTACGCCCGTCGAGGCCTGACCCCTCCCCCGTCGGCGCGGCCCGAGCCCGCCCCGTCCCCGACCGGCGCCGAGGGCCAGCAACGACTGGCATACCCGACTGCCAGCGACGACAGATGACACCTTGCAGGAACGCCCTGCACGCTGCCCGCTTCAGCGGCGATCTCAGTCGATCAGGCCCTCGGCGGTCGCCTTGTGCACCCCGGCGGCCCGGCCCGACACGCCCAGCTTCTCCCAGAGCTTCGACAGTTCCCGGTACATCGAGCGCTCCGAGAAGCCCAGCTCGGTCGCCACGACCGCGATCGGCGCGCCGGACGCGAGCCTCCGCAGCACCATCTGCTCGGCGGGAGCGAGGGACGGAGGCGCACCGGCATCGAAATGCCGCCGCACCGCGGCCGCGGCGAGCTTCAGCCTTTGAACGCCGTCGCGGGTGGTCAGCGCAGCCAGGGCGTCGAAATGGACGACCCTCGGCACGCCGGGCCGGAGTTCGGCAGTCCGCTCCGAACCCGACCGGCGCGGCATCGGCCCGCGGGACGAGAGCCACTCCTCGATGGATCGAGCGGCCTCACTCAAGTAGGAGGTGACGATGGCCCAGTCGGCGGCCAGATCCGACGGGATCAGGCGCCCCGCCATCGCTACCTGGCTGTCGCGGAAAAGGTGCGCTATGTCGCTCTGATACAGCGGCGGCAGGGACTCGGCGTACACATGCACCGCCTCGCGGGCGTAATCGGCCGCCCAAGGCTCGCGGTGGGGACCCTCGGCCACCCCGAAGCGATAGGCCTCCAACATGGCGTCGGCGCCTCCGATCATGCGACCGCAAGCGAGGCGGACCCGCGCATAGGCCAAGCCCTCGTTCTCGTCACCGCCCACGGACGCGAGCCTAACGCACCGGCTCCGGAGGTGCCGGGCGACGCCAGGCGGCGGACCGAGGCCCCGCCGACGTTGCAAGAGCGACCCGTTATAGAGCACTTGGCAGATGTCTGCCAGCAATTTGGCAGACATCTGCCAAGAATCGGCCGAATCTGGCAGAGTTTGGCAGACGCGGCCCGTCCCGAAGGTGCCAAGATCGGGCTGTCAAGACAGCCGCCGGCCATCGCCCGAGAGCTCGGGGCCGGCCAACAAGGGAGGAGATTCCCATGTCCGACTCCACCAGCAGCTACGCCACGGCCCACCGGCGCTTCGGCACCAAGAGCTGGCTCGCCCTAGCCGCGGCGGCGACCGCGGCCGCCGCGCTGGGGATCCCGCGGTACCGCCGCAGCCACCGCAGCATCTGACAACCGCCCGCGACCTCCTTGCTGTCCAGCGACATGCTGCTACAAGAACACAACGAGGTCCGGCTTCGGGGAGGACCCCACGGCCCACGCGGCAAGACCGGGCCCGGACCCCCAGGCATGCCCCGCCCCCAAGGCATGCCGGACGTGGACGCGGCCCAACCTGGTGAAGGCGATGCTGCCTTCACGCACCGAAGACCGAGCATCCGACGGGCCGCGCCCGCCGGATCCGATGTGAGTCTCGGTCTCCTGGGATGGCTCGCGGTGCTGCTCGTGGCTGCGCTCCTGACGGTTCTTGCCCACGCCGGCAGCGTGCGCTCCGGCCAGGCAGAGCACCGCGAGCCATCCCTCCTCACCGACCCGGCCTACGTACTCGCCGAGCAGTAGCGCAACGTAGGAGGCGCAGCGACCTCGTGCCGGGGCCGGTCGGCCGGCGACCGCTAGCCGACCGGCCCGGTGAACAGGTCGTGGGCGCACTCGCCCGACGGTGTGCGGGTCAGGATCTCCGCGCCGTCGGCGGTGCAGGCCAGGGTGTGCTCGAACTGGGCGGTGCGGCGACCGTCGACGGTGACCGCGGTCCACCCGTCGTCCCACATCGAGGCCTCGGGCGAGCCCAGCGTGAGCATCGGCTCGATGGTGAAGGTCATCCCTTCGCCCAGGGCCGTCGAGTGCCGGCGGTCGTAGTAGTGGGGCACCTGGAGCCCGGAGTGGAACTCCGTGCCCACACCGTGGCCGATGAATTCCCGCACCACGCCGAGGCTGTGCCTCCAGGCGTGATTCTGGATGGCCCGGCCGATGTCGGACACGGCCGCGCCGGCCCGCACGGCCCCGATCCCCTCGTAGAGCGCGACGCGGGTCTCGGCCACCAGACGCCGGGAGTGCTCGTCCACCTCGCCGATCATCAGCGTCACCGAGGTGTCGCCGTGGACCCCCTCCCGGTACACGGTCACGTCGATGTTGACGATGTCGCCCTCCACCAGCCGCCGCGAGTCGGGGATCCCGTGGCAGATCACCTCGTTGACTGAGGTGCAAACCGACTTGGGATAGCCCCGGTAGCCGAGCGGGCTCGGATAGGCGCCTGCGGCCACGGCGGTGTCGTGCACGAACCGGTCGATGGCGTCGGTCGTCATCCCAGCCCGAACGTGCTCGCACGCCGCGATCAGCACTTCGGCCGCGAGTGCCCCGGTGCGGCGCATGGCCTCCAGCTCACCCGGAGCGCGGGCCGGCGACGACGTCGGAGGATGGGGCTCCCCACCGGGCAGCGATGCGTAGGGCGGGCGTTCGATGCCGGCCGGCACGCGGCGCTGGGAGCTCACGAGCCCCGGCCGCACCGGCGGATGCGACGCCGGGATGCTGCTCGCACCCACACCGGCGGGAACCCGACGCTTGCGCTTCGCCATCACTTCACAGGCTAGAGGCCCCGAACCCGACGGGCCCGCCTCCGACCGAACGCCCCCGGTTGTCCGTCCGGGCCTCGGACCGGTCCGCCTGCCGCTAGCTCGGGCGGTTGCGGGCCCGCTCGAGGAAGAGGGCCATCTGGATCCGCGTAGTGGCCCGGTCCGGGCAATACTCCAGCACCTCGGCCGAACAGCCCTTGGTGATCCCCGCCGCGTGCAGGGCACCGATGGCGGCCGCGTGGTAGTTGCCGTGCGTGTCGGTGAACCCCGCCGGCGGAGCGGGGTCAAGCCGGAATGCTCTCATGAGGAAGCTCGCCATCTGAGCGCGGGTGACCGGATCGTCGGGACAGTACCGGGCCGGTTCCGCGCCGCATCCGACGGTGATCCCCAACTCGGCCAGCCGCTCCGCATGCGCGGCCCACCAATGGCCGGCATCAACGTCGGCGAACCGGGACGTGCTGACCGGCTCCGGATCCTGGCCGTCGACGGTGCGCACCAGCCACACCGCCGTCAGCCACCTCGGGATCGGATCGCCGGGACAGAAGAGGCCCGGCCCGCACCCGGTGCCGGCGAGCACGCCGTCTTCCGCCAGGGCGGCCACCGCGTCGAACAACTCGCCATCCATGTGGACGTCGGCCGGAAGGGCGCCGGGCAGCCCCGCCGCGGCCGCCGCGAGGCGGGTGAAGCCGATCGGATGCCAGCAGTCCGAGAGGTCCAACTCCACGTCGGGCTCGATGCCTCCTTCGGCGCTCGTGCCGTCCGGGCCGAACCACCTGAACACCGTCACCCGGGCACCCCCCAGCAGTGTGCCATTGCGCGACTCCACGGGCCAAGTGATCTGGCCGGTGTTCTTCCCGTAGGTGATCGTGCCCACCACGGTGGCGCGACCGTGATCGCGCAGGGCCAGCGTCAGGACCTCGGACGCCGACGCCGACGACCCGTCCACTGCCACTGCGGTGGGCAGCAGTGCCGGGTTCGGCAGGCTTCCGTGCCCGCTGACCAGGTGACGGAGGGTGTCGAGCCTGGATTCTTCCCGGATCACGACCTGGCGGTCGTCCAGGAACATCCCGGCGATGTTGACGACGGTCTGCAGGTAGCCCCCGGGATTGCCCCGCAGGTCTACGACAACGGACTCCACACCAGAGTCGAGCAGGGTCTCGAGTTCCTCGCCGACACGCTCATCAGCTCCTGCACCGAAGGATTCGAGACGCAGATATCCGATAGTGCCCGCCACGGTCCTGCTGGCGACCGCGGGGGCGAACACCGGCGCAGCCTCCATCCGGAAGGACCTCCTGCGGCCGTCCCGCTCGACGACGACCGGCACGAGGCTGCCCAACTCGAATGCGGGCAAGTCCTGCAATCCGCAGCCCGAGCCCGACGGAGCCAGACCAGCAATGAGCAAGAGGACATCGTCGGGCTTCAAGCCGGCCCGCTCGGCCGGACTGCCCGGGAACACCTCGGACACAACCAGCCGGCACGTCTCCGACAGAGCGCGGCAGGCAACCGTGCCGTTCAACAGGCCCAGCCTCAGGCCGATGCCGGGGTACGGCACGCCCGTGTTCAGGCGCGCCTGCATCTGCGCATACTCGGCGGGCGACATCAGGAAGGTGTTGGGATCCCCCAGCGAGGCGAACATCGCACTGGAGGCGGCCCAGACCGCGGCCGCGGTGTCGCCCACGGCATCGATCGCCACGCAGGCCTGCTCGAACGCGGGCGAGGGCAGCGCACACGGCGGGGAGGCTTCGGTGTCCCGCGCGGCCAGCCCGGCCTCCCGGACGCCTTCGGCGGCGGCTGAAGCCAGGTCCTCGTCGGCCAACTCGTCGACGAAGTCGTCCTTGAGCATCTGGTAGCTGACGCACAGCAGCTCGAACACCGTCGGAGCGTCGTCGCACGCAACCCGGGCGGCTGCGGCCTCGGCTCCGGTGCCGGTGGCGGGCTCGGACTCGGCTCCGGTGCCGGCGTCCTGCGCAACCGCGACCGCCGGCCAGGCAACCAGAGCGGCCAGGACGGCCGCCGCTACCCGGCGACTCACGCGCCATCCAACAGGGCGACGCATCACAGCGAGACTCCGGGCGCTCAGCGGAGGAACCGGCTGACCGACTCGACGACGCAGGCCGGCTTGGTCTGGCCCTCGATCTCAACGGTGACGGTGATCACCGTCTGCACTCCCGAGCCGCCGGGCAACTCCTCAGCGGACGTCAGGCTCGCTGAGGCCCGCAGCCGCGACCCCACCAGGACCGGCTGCGGGAAGCGCACCCGGTCGACTCCGTAGTTGATCCCCATCGAGATCCCCTCCACTCGCACGATCTCAGGCAGCAGCAGATTGGTAAGCGCCAGGGTGAGATAGCCGTGCGCGATGGTGGCTCCGAACGGGCCCGCGGCGGCCGCCTCCGGATCGACATGGATCCACTGGTGATCGCCGGTGGCCTCGGCGAACATGTCGATACGGGCCTGGTCGACGGTCACCCAGTCGCTGTGACCCAGATCCCGGCCAACGGCGCCCAACAGCTCCTCGGGGGTGGCGAAGACCGTTGTCACGAGCCGAGACGCTAGCGCCGCACGGACCCGCGGCCGACCCCTCGGGCGTGTCAACCATTCCTGTGCCTCGCGCAGCGACCTTCTAGCGCCGCACGGACCCGCGGCCGACCCCTCGGGCCGCCCTGTACTCGCCGTCTCGGGAAGTCAGCGTCCGCGGGCTTCGCAGCTAGCCTTGCCGCCCATGGCGGCCAGCGGCGGAACGAAGGCGATCCTCGCCGCCCTCTTCGCCAACCTCGGGCTCGCCATCGCCAAGTTCGTGGCCTTCGTCTTCACCGGGGCGTCGTCGATGCTGGCCGAAGCCATCCATAGCGTGGCCGACACCAGCAATCAGGCCCTGCTGCTGCTCGGAGGCCGTCTGGCCCGGCGCGACGCAACCACCCAGCATTCCTTCGGCTACGGGCGCGAGCGCTACTTCTGGTCGTTCGTCGTGGCTCTGGTGCTGTTCTCGGTCGGGTCTCTGTACGCCCTGTACGAGGGAATCGACAAGATCCGCCACCCCCACGAGATCGACTCGCCGGTGTGGGCCTTCGTGGTGCTCAGCGTGGGCATCGTGCTGGAGAGCTTCTCGATGCGCACCGCGGTGGTCGAGTCCAACCGGGTCCGGGGTTCGGCGTCCTGGATGAACTTCATCAGGCGGTCACGCACGCCGGAGCTGCCGGTGGTGCTGCTCGAGGACCTGGGCGCCCTCCTGGGGCTGGTCCTGGCCCTCGGGGCTCTGGCGATTGCCACCGTGTTCGACGCGCCGGTGTGGGACGGCATCGGCACCCTGTCGATCGGCGTGCTGCTGGGACTGATCGCGGTGGTGCTGGCGGTGGAGATGCGCAGCCTGCTGCTGGGTGAGTCGGCCACCAGGGCGGACGACGACGCCATACGCAAGTCCATTACATCGACCGAGGGCGTAGTAGGCCTGATCCACCTGCGCACCCAGCACATCGGACCCGAGGAGCTGCTGGTGGCGGCCAAGGTGTCGTTCGATCCCGGCTACACCACCGCCGACCTCATCGAGGCCATCAACCGGGTCGAAGAGAACACCAGGGCCGCGGTGCCCATTGCCCGCATCATGTACGTGGAGCCCGGCATAGAGGCCGAGCGGCTGGGCGGCTCGTGATCACCGAACTGCACACCACCACGACCGGCACCGGGCCCGCGGTCGTGCTCGTGCACGGCATGGGCGACAGCGGCTCGGTGTGGGCCGGGACGGTGGAGGCTCTGGGAACGGACTTTGCCTGCACAAGCATTGACTTGCCCGGCCACGGGCGGTCCCCCGCTCCATCCGAGCAAGCCCCTTACGAGCGCGAGGCCGTGCTGGCATCCATCGATGCAGTGCTGGCCCGGACCGGCCCGGCCGTCTACGTCGGGCACTCGCTGGGCGGCTACCTAGGGCTGACCCACTGCCTGACGAGGCCTGGAGTCATCCGGGGGCTGGTGCTGGTGGCGGCCGGTCCCGGTTTCCGCGACGCGGCCGCCATGAAGGACTGGAACGATCGGGTTCACCTCAGCGCCCCGCGTCTCACCATCCCCCGGATCGCCACCACGACCAGCCTCCACACCGATTCCATGGTGATCGACCGTCTGGCCGAGATTGCGGTGCCCGTGGGCCTGCTGGTGGGCAGCAACGACAAGGCCTTTGTGGGCGCCAACGAGTACATGGAGCGCAAGTTGCCCGATGTGCGCCTCCGCACCGTCGACGAGGGCCGCCACCGGTTGATGAGAACCCATCCCGATGCGGTGTCCGGCATGGTCCGCGATGTGGCCGCGGCGGCCGGCATGACTGCTGGGAGGCAGTGATGGGCGGGTTCGGACCGCTGGTCGACGCCGAATGGCTGGCGGCCCACGCCGACGCCGTGGTGATCGCCGACGTCAGGTGGTACCTGGACGGCCGCTCGGGCCGGCAGGCCTACAACCGCGAGCACATCGGTGGGGCGCGCTTCGTCGACCTCGACACCGATCTCTCGGGCCCGCCCACAACCGGCAGCGGCCGCCATCCACTGCCATCACCCGAGGATTTCGCCGCCGCCATGGGCAGGCTCGGCATCGGCGACGACACCGCCGTGGTGGCCTACGACGACGTCGGAGGCGTCATCGCATCGCGGCTGTGGTGGATGCTCGACTGCGTAGGCCGTGACGTGGCTGTGCTCGACGGCGGGCTCGACGCCTGGCCCGGCGCCCTGCAGACAGCGGAGCCCTCATGGCAGCCGGAGCCGTTCACCGCCCGACCCTGGCCCGCAGAGCGCTTCGCCACCATCGACGAGGTCGACGCGGCCCGCACCGACCCGAACCGTCTGGTGATCGACGCCCGCTCCGTCGAGCGGTACCGCGGCGAGCCCAACGCCATCGATCCCCGCTTCGGCCACATCCCCGGCGCGGTGAGCATGCAGGTCGGCGACAACCTCCACTTCGGCCGGTTCCGGCCTGCCGACGACCTGCGAGCCCGCTACACCGAGGTCGGAGCGGCAGACCGTCCGGTGATCGCCTACTGCGGCAGCGGGGTATCGGCCTGTCACGACCTGCTCGCCCTCCGTCATGCAGGGCTGGGTGACGGCCGGCTGTTCGTGGGATCGTGGTCCGCCTGGGGGTCCGACCCGGACCGCCCCCTGGCCACCGCCTGACTCGGCCCGCAGCCCACAAGGCGCACTGGCAGCGCTGGACGCCCAAAACGGCACTCTCCGCTGTCAATTCCCGCCCCACCCCGAACGGGCTCAGGCCGTGCGGGCGTCGAGCTTGAGTTCCGGGAAGTCGATATCGGGATGATCCAGCGCCACCGCGAACGCCTCGGCCAGGGCGGCGCCCACATCGTCGACGTGCATCATGCCGCCCGGTACGGCCTGACGCTCCCAAGCCTCCAGGGCTTCGCCGAGCAGGTCGGCGTTCATGTGGTCGCTGAACTCCGTCGGCGCGGTGTTTCCCATCACGATCCGCATGAAGCGCCGATCGGGATGCTCGGCCCGCCACACCCGGA
>VXWX01000036.1 GCA_009835735.1 Acidimicrobiaceae bacterium | reverse complement strand
CACGCCGCCGTGGCTGATCCCGCGGCCCGTCTACCACGAGCCGCTGGCCGAGGGCCTGCTGGAACTCTTCCGGCTGATCCCCGGCTACGCCCACTGGTTCCGGCTGCGACTGTTCTGGTGCACCCACGAGGGCACCGTCGGCGCGCTGCGCCGCGACCCGGCCTGGGACGGACCGCTCGATCAGGCCGTGAGCCGACGTAACGAAGAGACCCGCCGCCTGCTGACCCTCTACTTGAGGTCCCAGTTCGGCGACCGCCCCGACCTGCTCGAGAAGGTCGTGCCCGACTACCCGGTGGGGTCCAAGAGGGTCGTGCTCGACAACGGCATCTGGGCCAGCACGCTCAAGCGGCCCAACGTGGAGTTGGTCAGCGACGGCATCGAGCGGATCGAGCCGACGGGAGTGAGGGGAACCGACGGGCGCCTGCACCGAGCCGACGTGATCGTGTTCGGCACCGGCTTCCGGGCCTCGGAGTTCCTGATGCCGATGCGGGTGGCGGGGCGAGGAGGAGCCGACCTGCACGAGACGTGGAATGGCGACGCCCGCGCCTACAACGGCGTCTGCGTCCCCGGATTCCCCAACCTGTTCTGCCTCTACGGACCCAACACCAACATCGTCGTCAACGGCAGCATCATCTACTTCGCGGAGTGCGCGACCCATTACGTGGTCGAGTGCCTGCGCCTCCTGGCTTCCCAGGGCGCGGCGGCCATGGACTGCCGGCCCGACGCCTACAACCGTTACGCCGCAAGGATGGACGAGCACAACTCGCAGATGGCTTGGGGCATCTCGCCGGTCAACAGCTGGTACAAGAGCCCGAGCGGCCGGATCGCCCAGAACTGGCCGCTGCCGCTGATCGACTACTGGCGCCAGACGCGCGCCCCGAGCCCAGCAGACTTCGAGCTGATTTAGGAGTGCTCAACCGGTGTTGCGCATGCCGGCGGCCACTCCGTTGACGGTGAGCAGCAGCGTGCGGAGCAGCAGTTCGTCCTCAGAGGAGCCTCCGGACCGCCCGGCCCGGTGCCGGGCCAGAAGGTCGGCCTGCAGCACGTTGATCGGGTCGAGATAGGCGTCGCGCACCGCCAGCGTGCGGCGCAGGATGGGCAGGTCCTCGAGCAGGCCCCGGCCGGTAAGCGAGGTGACTTCGGCCACCGTCCGGTCGTACTCGGCGCAAACTGCGTCGAAGTGGCAGTGCAGGGCCGGTTCCACGAGTGTGGCCACGTAGTGGCGGGCGATGGCCAGGTCGGTCTTGAACAGGGTCATCTCCACGTTGGACACGAACGTACGGAAGAACTGCCAGGACTCGTACATGTCGGCCAGCTCCGACCCCATGCCGGCGGAGCGGGCCGCGGCCAACCCTGCGCCGACTCCGAACCAGCCCGGCACGATCTGACGGGACTGGGTCCAGCCGAACACCCAGGGGATGGCTCGCAGCCCGTCGATCCCCTCGTCGGCGCGGCTGCGCCGGGCCGGGCGGGAGCCGATGTTCATCTCGGCCAGCTCCTCCACCGGAGTGGACGATTGGAAGTACTCGACCAGGCCAGGGGCCTGCAGGAAGGCCCGGTAGGCGTCATAGGCCGCGCCGGAGGCGACCTCCATCACCTGGTCCCACCGCCGGGTCACCGCGGGGTCGTGGCGAGGTGACCGGTGGGCCATCGACGCCTCGACCACAGCTGCGAAGGCCAGGTCGAGGTTGCGATGAGCCAGCCGGGGCAGACCGTACTTGTCGGCTATCACCTCGCCCTGCTCGGTGATCTTGACCGAGCCGCGCACCGCACCGGGCGGCTGGCTCAGGATCGACGCGTGGGTGGGTCCTCCGCCCCGCCCGACGGTGCCTCCACGGCCGTGGAACACCGTTATCTGAACTCCGGTGGCGTCCGAGACCTCCGCGATGGCCCTCAGCGCCTTGTGGATCTCCCACTGCGACGTCGTGATCCCGCCGTCCTTGTTGGAGTCGGAGTAGCCGACCATCACTTCCTGGACGCCGCCCCGCAACTCGACGAGGCGCCGGTAGGGCTCCAGTGCCAGCAGGTCCCGCAGTACCGGTCCGACCGATCGCAGGTCATCGATGGTCTCGAACAGGGGCACGAACCCCAGCCGGGCCACTCCCGCGGTCAGGTCGACGAGCCCGGCCTCCCGGGCCAGGACGGCCGGCGCCAGAACGTCGTCGGCGCCCCGCGTCATGGACACGATATAGCTGCGCACGATCTGGTCGCCCCGCATGTCCATCTGACGGCGCAGTACCCGGAACAGCTCCAGCACATCCTCGACGCCGTCCCCCAGGGACCGCCCGCGCGGCGCCAGCGGCCGGGGGCCGGCCAGCTCACCGGCGAGCAGCTCGGCCCGCTCGGCTCCCGAGAGCCCGCCGTAGTCGATCCCAAGCGGCGCGAACAGGCGGGCCAGAGCCCGGTGGTGGCGCTCGGAGTGTTCGCGGATGTCCAGGGTGGCGAGGTCGAATCCGATCATGGCCACGATGCGCCGCACACGGGCCAGCCGACCGTGGGCCAGCAGTCGGCCGTGGTTGGCGTCCAGCGATCGCGCGATCACCCCCAGATCGTGGGCCAGCTCGTCCGCCGCGCGGTAGGCCCTAGCTCCCGGCGCCGGCTGGTCCGCCTCGGTCAGGCGCCGGTGGACCACTGCCAGCCTCTGGCGGTAGGGCTCGCCCGCGCTGAGCGTGTCGAACCGGGCCGTGACATCGGGAAACTGCTCGTGGTCGACCGTGAGCCGCTCGGTGAGCTCCTCGGAGACGCCGCGGACCGCCAGGCCCACGCTCAACTCCGACGACAGCCCCTCGATCTCCTCCACCAGGATACGCAGAGCCCGGTGACGCTGGAACTCGAGCACCTCCACAGTGGTGGCCGGGGTGACATTGGGGTTGCCGTCCCGGTCGCCGCCCACCCACGAACCGAAGCGGATGGGCGACCGGTCGGGATCGAGTTCCCCGCCCACAGACTCGAGTACGGAGTCGATGTCGTCGAGCAGTTCGGGCACACCCTCCACCGCGATCTCGGTGAGGAAGTAGAGGATCGACCGGGCCTCATCCACGGGGTCGGGACGCTGCCGGCGCAACTCGTCGGTCTGCCAGATGGCGTCGATCAACTCGTCCACCCTGCGGTCCACCCTGCGGCGGGCCGTGTCGTCGGCTCCGGCATGGGCCCGCTGCTCGATCAGGCTGGAGATCTCGGCCAGCTTGTCGAGGATCGATCGGCGCGACGCCTCGGTCGGATGGGCGGTGAATACCGGTCGCAGCTCGGCCGAGTTGACCGTGGCGACTATCTCGTCGTCGGCGTAGCCCATCTCTCGCAGCCGGCCGACCATCTCGCCGAAGCGGTTGGAGCCGGCCGCTCGCTTCTCGGTGAGGTCGTCGATGCGGTGCACCTGCTCGGCGGTGTTGGCAAGGTGGAAGTAGACGGTGAAGGCCCTGGCCAGCAGACCGGCCTCGGCCACGTCCACATCGGCCAGCAGTTCGGCCAGCGCCGTGCTGTCCTCATCGCTGCGGCGCAGACCCCGGGCCAGGCCTCGTACCTGCTCAACCCGTTCGAGCAGTCCGGGGCCGTGCTGGCGGACCAGCGTGTCGCCGAGCTGCGCGCCGATACGCCGGATGTCGCCGCGCAGCGCAGAGTCGAGTTCACCGAGCGGTCCATCGAGCACTGGTTCCATGGTGCGTCCTGCCGCTCGGCCTCTAAGCGGCCGCTCGGGTGCGGCGCAGCAGCGGATCGGCGAGCCTCAGGCCGCGGTCAACGACGTCAAGGACACGGGGCGCAAGCCCCGGCGTGTCGCCGTCGACGAGGTTGCCCATCACCTGGAGAGTGATGTTGGCGACCGCCTGGGTGCCGACGGCCAAGCGCAGGCCGTTGCGCAGGATCCAGGGGTGGCCGATGAGGAAGCTGAAGCGCCGCCCGGTGCGCAGGAACCCGTCGAAGCGCTCGCCGATGATGCGGTCGTAGGCGTCGGGCGCGGCCGCCGGGCCGGCCAGGAACAGATCGGCCAGGAGCATCCCCGACTCCAACCCGTAGTCGATGCCCTCGCCGTTCATCGGATTGATCAGTCCGGCCGCATCGCCCACCGCTGCCCATCCGGGTCCGTGGCGGCGGACCGTGCTCATGGGCAGCCTCCAGGCCCGGGGCCGCTCCAGGAAGTCGCCGAGCTCCCACTCCTCGGCCACCTGCTCCCGGTAATCGCTCAACAGTTGGTTGAGGTTGAGTTTTCGGAAGCCCTTCATGGTCGACATGGAGCCCGCCCCGATGTTCACCGTGCCGTCGCCGGCCGGGAACATCCAGCCGTAGCCGGGGACCCATCCGCCCTCAGCTCCCCGCAGGGTGAGACAAGCCTCGAGGTGCCGGTCGGCGTGACGGGGGCTGGGGGCGTAGGTGCGGATGGCGAGACCGAAGGGCTCCGAGTCGACCCGTTCGGCGCCGAGAGCGCGGGCGGCTGCGCCGGGTGCGCCAGCAGCCAGCACCACCAGGTCGGCCACCCAGCGCCGTCCGTCGGTGGCGCTCTCCACGCCGACAACCGTGCCGTCGTCGGCGAGAGTGGGCATCACCTCGGTGTTCCACACGATCTCGGCGCCGGCCTGCTCAGCCGCCTCGACGAGGTGCTTGTCCAGCGCCCGGCGGGGCCACACAGCGCCGTGGGGGCCGAACCGGTTGTTCGAGGGCCACAGCAGCTCACGCCGGGTGCTGCCTGCGATCATCCTCAGTCCGTCGATGCGGTGCGCGCCGTCGAGGGTGATGCCGAGTTCGTCGAGAGCGGCCACCGCCCTGGGGGTGAGGCCGTCTCCGCACACTTTGTCCCGACCGGGAGACCCCTTCTCGAAGACCGTCACCCGGGCACCGCCATGGGCGGCTCGGATGGCGGCCGCCGCCCCGGCCGGACCGGCACCGATGACGGCCACATCCCGCTGAACCGCTCTCATCGTGCCGCGTTGACTCTAATGAGCGTGGGGTCCGTGGTCCTGATGGCCGTGGTGGCCGTGATCGCGGCTGTGGTCCCGGTGGCTGTGGTCGTGGTCGTGACTGTGACCGTGCCTGTGACCGGTTCCGTGGTGGGCGTGGTCGTGGTGGTCGTGCCCATGGATGTGATGGCCGTGGTCGTCGAGCACGATGAAGCCCTGATCGTGGTCGTGGTCGGCGTGGTCCCCGAGCAGCCTGTCTCCGAAGGTCTCCCGCAGCCGCTCCTCGGTGAGCATCTCGTCGGGGGTGCCGGCGGCCACCAGCCGGTTGGCCAGGAGCATGACCGAATCGCAGTGCCGGGCCTCGTCCAGGTGGTGGGTGGTGATGATCACGATGGCTCCCCGGCTCGAGTAGTCATCGATCACCTCGAGGATCCGCTCCTGGCTGGGAATGTCTAGGCCGGTCACCGGTTCGTCCAGCATGAGAATGTCGGGCTCGCCCGCCAGCACCTGGGCGATTCTCACCCTCTGCTGCTGGCCTCCGCTGAGGTCGCCGAAGCTCCGATTGGTGAACTGGTTGACATCGAGCTGCTCACCGGCGCGGCGCATGGCGGACCGATCCTCGCCCCGCAGTCGCCCAAGCAGGCCCCGCTTGCCGTAGCGGCCCATGGCCAGCACCTCGCCCGCGGTAATGGGCATCCAGCAGGCCGGGAGGTGCTGGCACACGTAGGCCAGGTGGTCCGACATGCCGCTGACGGTGCCCGAGGTGGGCTTCTGCAACCCGGCCAGGCATTCCAGCATCGTGGTCTTGCCCGAACCGTTGACCCCCATGACCGCGGTGGCCGTGCCCGGCTCGAAGGAATGAGTCACTCCGTCGAGGGCGGTGACCGCGTCGAACTTGACGGTGAGGTCTTCTACCTCAACGGCGCTGACCATCACCGGGCTCGCTGACAGGTGTGGGCGCCTCGCGGTGCGGCGCGGTGTCTCCCGCTCTTGTTCGCTTCGCTCACGGGCCGCTCGGGCCACGGCCTCGCTCGGACTATCGCGGCGTCGCCCACGGATCCTCTCCACATTCGCTCGGCCTCGGGCCCCAACGGTATATTCGCAGCATGTCATCCGCCACCACCTCGATCACCATGGAAGGCGACGGCGACGTGGCTTCCAATGGCGGCCCTGAGCAGGCCGGAACCTCGGACCCCGCTGCCGGCATCGCGCCCGGAAGGGTCCGCATAGACCAGTACGGCCTTGACCTCGGCCCGTGGCTGCACCTCGCTGAGGAGAGATCCCGGCTGGCCCGCCCGTCGTTCGCCCATATCAGCGTCGCGCCCCAGGGCGCAACGCTGGGCGCCGAAGTCGGCGGGGTCGACCTAGGGGCAGAATTGCCCGACGAGGTGATCGCCGAGATCCGGCAGGCGCTGCTCGACTACAAGGTCCTGGTGTTCCGCGACCAGCCCATCACGCCGGCCCAGCACGTTGGCTTCGCCCGCCGGTTCGGGGATCTCGAGATCCACCCGTTCATCACCGGCAACGCCGAGCACCCCGAGTTGGTCCGCTTCGAGAAGGGTGTCGACACCGGCGGATTCGAGAACGGCTGGCACCATGACGTCACCTGGCGCGAGGTTCCGTCGATGGGCGCGATCCTGCATGCCATACAGGTCCCGGTCACCGGCGGCGACACGTTGTTCTGCGACATGGGAGCGGCCTACGGCGGGCTGGACGGCGACACCAAGGAGCGCATCGACGGCTTGTTCGCCATCCACGACTTCATGCTCGCCTTCGCCCACCAAGTCCCCGACGGCAAGCAAGAGGAGTTCCGGGCCCGCTACCCGCAGGCCCGACACCCGGTGGTGTGCACCCATCCCGAGACGGGCCGCAAGCTGATCTTCGTCAACTGCTACTTCACCTCCCACATCGACGGGATGGACACCGACGAGGGCATCGAGCTGATCAGGCACCTCGCCGGCCAGGCCAAGGTGGTCGAGTACCAGTTCAGGGTCCGCTGGGCACCCGACACGGTGGTGTTCTGGGACAACCGCTCCGTGCAGCACTATGCGGCCAGCGACTACTACCCCGACGTCCGGATCATGGAGCGGGCCAGCATCGTAGGCACACGCCCGACCTGAGGGATTCCGCCCGAGATCGCTCACACGCCCCGCTTGAGCGAGCCCCGGCGCGGGGTTGCGCCACCGCCCGCCAAAGCTGATCTACTGTGGCGCCGATGGCGCCCAAGACCGACTGGAACCCGTTGCTGCGGGGAGAGTTCGACAAGCCCTACTGGCGCGAGCTACAGGACTTCGTGCGGGCAGAGCGGGACCGGCACCAGGTGTTCCCGCCCCATGACGAAGTCTTCGCGGCCCTGCATCTCACCCCGCGCGCCTCGGTGAAGGTGTTGATCCTGGGCCAGGATCCCTACCACGGACCCCGGCAGGCTCACGGGCTCTGCTTCTCGGTGCGGCCCGGGGTGGCCAAGCCGCCGTCGCTGGTGAACATTCTCGACGAGCTGCACCACGACACCGGCGCTGCTGTCCCGAGTCACGGCTCGCTGGAGCACTGGGCCCGCCAAGGGGTGCTGCTGCTCAACGCCACCCTCACCGTCCGGGCCCACCAGGCGGCCAGCCACCAGCGCAGGGGCTGGGAGACCTTCACGGACGAGGTGATACGAGTCGTCAACGAAAAGGATGAGCGGGTGGTGTTCATCCTGTGGGGCGGCTCGGCCCGCCGCAAGAAGGCGCTGGTGGACACCAGCCGCCACACGGTGATCGAGTCGGTCCATCCGTCGCCGCTGTCCGCGTCGGGCGGGTTCTTCGGCAGCCGGCCCTTCAGCCGGGCCAACGAGGCCCTGGCAGAAGCCGGCCGCGAGCCGGTGGACTGGGCGATCCCGGGGCTGTCGTAGTCGGCAACTACGGTACGACCATGGACGCGACAGAGTCAGTACCCGAGAGGGCAGGCCAGACTCACCTGTGGTTCACGGCCGACAGTCCCGCGGGGACCGTGTTCGTGGCCCACTCGAACGGCTGGGTGTCCGGTCTCCAGATCACCCCCGGCGGCCGCGAGCCCGACCCTGGACGGTTCGTCGACTACATGCTCGACGAGGTGGGCGCAGACGTCGAGCCCGATCCCGATCCTGATCCGAAGCTTGTGGCGAGGGTGACCGAGGCCCTGGCGACTGGTCGCACCGACGTCCCTGTCGACCTGTCGTCGCGCTCGCCGTTCCATCAGGAGGTCTTGCGGGCCACCGCCCGCATCCCCCGGGGCGAGGTCCGCACCTACGGCGAACTGGCCGCCGTGGTGGGCCGGCCCAGGGCTGCCCGCGCCGTGGGCACGGCCATGGCCCGCAATCCGGTGCCGCTGCTGGTCCCGTGCCACCGGGTGGTGCCCAGCAGCGGGGGAGTGGGCAACTACGGCAACAGCCCTGAGACGAAAGCCAAGCTGCTAGCCAAGGAGGGCGTAGCCCTCTAGCGGCGGCTATCCCGCGGGCGTCGCGGCCATGCCGGGTGCCAGCATGACCATCAACTCGTCGACGAACTCGTCGGAGGCGTCACCGGTCACGACCCGGTCGGCCCGACGGCCGCTGGGCTGCACGAATTCGTCGTGCATGGGGGCGACTGTTGCTGCGAACTGCCGACGCACATGGGCTTCGGGCCGGCCCCGCTCGGTCACGTCCCGATGGATGCGTCGCCGCAGCCGCACCTCCTGGGGAACGTCCATGAAGATCGAATAGTCGAGTCGCCCCGCGGCCTCCTCGAAGGCCAGCAGCAGGATGCCCTCCACCAGCAGCAGGGGAGTGGCTCGCACTCGCTCGAAGCGGCCGCTGTGGGTGTGGCTGGAGAAGTCGTAGACGGGCACGTCCACATCACTGCCCTGCCGCAACGCGTCGAGGTGCTGAAGGAAGAGCTCGCCGTCCAGGGAGTCAGGGTGGTCGAAGTTGCGGCGTCGCCGCTCAGCGAAGGGTAGATGGCCGAGGTCGCGGTAGTAGGCATCGAAGGCGAGGACACTCACCGCACCCGGGCCGAGGCGCTGGACCAGTCTCCTGGTGAGGGTCGTCTTGCCCGCGCCTGAGCCGCCGCAAATCCCGAAGACGAACACGTCCACGGGCCGACACCATACCCGGCCGGTCGTGCTGGCATCATGGCCGTCGTGGCGTTGCAGGAGTCCAGGCGATCGGACATCAGTCCGTTCTACGTGATGGAGGTGATGCGGGCTGCCGAGGAACGCGAAGCTGCAGGGGGCGAGGTGCTGCACCTCGAGGTGGGCCAGCCGTCCACCCCCGCGCCCGCGGGTGTCATCCGGGCCGCCAAGGCCGCGCTCGAATCGGACGTGCTCGGGTACACCACCGCCGCAGGCTTGGAGCCATTGAGGAGACGGATCTCCGAGCACTACCAGTCCTGGTACGACGTCGACATCGACCCCGGCCGCATCGTCGTGACCTTCGGCGCCTCGGGGGCCTTCGTCCTGTCGTTCCTGGCCGCTTTCGACGCCGGCGACCGGGTCGTGGTGTCCTCCCCCGGCTATCCGTGCTACCGCAACGCCCTGCAAGCCCTCAACGCGGAGGTCGTGACCCTGCCCACCTCGGCCGAGACCCGATTCCAGCCATCACCGGACCTGCTGGAAGACCTTGTCCGCCGCACCGGCTCCGTCGACGGACTGGTGCTGGCCTCTCCGTCCAACCCGTCGGGAACCATGCTCGACGGCCCCGCACTGGCGGCCGTTTCGGACTGGTGCACAGCCCATGGGGTGCGCCTAGTGGCCGACGAGATCTACCACGGCATCACCTTCAGCGATCCAGCCCCCACCGCGCTGGGCCTCAACTCCGACGCGCTGGTGGTGAACAGCTTCTCGAAGTACTTCTCCATGACCGGCTGGCGACTCGGCTGGGTGGTCGCCCCCGACGACCTGGTGGAGCCGGTCCGCCGGCTGGCCCAGAACTTCTTCATCTCGGCGCCCACGCTCTCGCAGATAGCCGCGGTAGCGGCATTCGACTGCCACGAGGAGCTTCAAGCGAACGTGGCCCGCTACGCGGCCAACCGGTCGGTGCTGGTCGAGGGGCTCCCGGCGGCCGGCATCGACCGCCTGGCTCCCAGCGACGGAGCGTTCTACGTCTACGCAGCCGTGGACCACCTGGCCACCGACAGCCAGGCGCTGTGCCGGCGCTGGCTGGACGAGCTCGGCGTGGCGGTCACTCCCGGCGTCGACTTCGACCGGGCGGAAGGCCACCGCTACGCCCGGTTCTCCTACGCGGGCGCCACCGAGGACATGGCCGAGGCGATGCGCCGGCTCAGGGAGTGGGGCGGATAGGCACGGAGCCCCGTGTCCGCTTCGGCTGGGTGAACTGATCGACAGCAAATATCACTGTATCTCAGCGAGCGCCATATATCCTCATGGCTGGCCGGAGTCGTCGGTCTGAGAGCCTCACTTGACCACTGAGCCAGACCGGCGGCTCCGGTTCGCCGACGCCCACTGTAGCACCGCTCGGCTCAGGCGCCGAGGCGGGTTCTGGCGTCGGCTGAGCGCTGTAGGAGGTAGGCGGGCACGGGCACGCCGTTGACGACCGCCTCGCCGGTGCCTTCGCCGGCCTCGGCCTCGGCCGCTGCGTCCGCCGACGGATCATCGGCGGCCTCGGCCGCCACCAGCGCGGCCAGTTCGGCTTCTTCCGCCTCCCGGTCGCGGGCGACCAGGTACCGCTCGTAGTCCCTGGTGCGGACCAGATCATCGTGATCGATGTGGCCCACCACCCGGCCGTCGACCAATCTCACCCAGTAGCGGTTCCAGGTGAACCCGTTGGCCATGGCCACCTTGCCCTCGGTGCCCTGGGGAACGCCGGGCAACTCCGACACGAGCCTCACCCTCTCGCCCCGCTTGAGAGTGCGGGCCTGCAGCTGTGACGTGGTGAAGACCTTGGGCGGCATCGGCCCACACGGTAGCGTGACGCCGTGGCACCCGACGACCTCTCCGCTGCGCCCGACCAGTCGCCCCCGCTCACCGCCGACGACCTCGGTTACCGGCCCTTCGACGCCGACAACCACTACTACGAGGCCCTCGACGCGTTCACCCGCCACGTCGATCCCCGCATGCAGCCCCGGGTGGTGCAGTGGGTGGACATGGACGGCCGCAAGCACCACCTTGTGGGTGGCCGGCTGGCTCGGGCCGTGACCAACCCGACCTGGAACCCCATCGCCAAGCCCGGAGCGCTGCGCGACTACTTCAGGGGCAACCCCGATGGCCGGAGACCGGCCGAATTGCTGCGCGACCGCGAGCCGCTCCCCGGGCACTACATGAACCCGCAGGCCCGGCTCGATGTGATGGACGCTCAGGGCCTGGAGGCCGTGTGGCTCTTTCCCACCCTGGGCGTGCTCTACGAGGAGCTGCTCCGCCGGGACGTCGACGCGGTGGTGGCCATGATGGGCGGCTTCAACCGCTGGCTGCACGACGACTGGGGTTACAACTGCTCCGAGCGCATCTTCGGCGCGCCGTACATCGCGCTGGCCGACGCCGCCGCTGCGGCCGCTGAGGTGGAGCGGGTGCTGGGGCTCGGAGCCCGCATCGTGGTGATGCGCCCGGCCGCGGTCACCACCCGCACCGGCCAGGTGTCGCCGTTCCACACGATGTTCGACCGGGTGTGGCAGCTCATCAACGACGCCGGCGTGACGGTGGTGATCCACGCCTCGGACTCGGGCTATTCGTCCCAGGGCTACGCAGAGGACAAGTTCTCAGCCAATCTGGGCAGCGGCCTGATGGGCGCTCCGAACCTGCGGGCCTTCGCCATCGAGCGGGCCGCCCAGGACTGGCTGATGCAGTCGGTGTTCGAGAAGATCTACGACCGCTTCCCGAACCTGCGGGTGGCCTCGGTGGAGAACGGCTCCGACTTCCTGGCGCCCATGTTCCGCAAGTTCTCCCAGATGGCCAGGAAGAGCAGCGGATGGTTCGACGACCACCCGATCGACACCTTCAAGGCCCACGTCTGGGTCAACCCGTTCTGGGAGGACGACGTGAACGAGGTCACCGAGCTGATGGGCGCCGACCGGGTGATCTTCGGCTCGGACTGGCCCCACATCGAGGGCATGCCCGAGCCCCTCGACTACCTGGCCGAGCTGAAGGGCTTCTCCGACGCCGACCGCCGCTCCATCATGCTCGACAACGTCGCCTACCTGAACCAGCCCCAACCCACCTAGAGCTGGGACCATGACCGACACCGCCTCCGCCCCACCCGCAGCCGAGGTCGACGCGGCCACCGTACGAGCCCAGGTCGAGGCCTTCTGCGACACGAACTGGGACCCCGACGCGACCGTCGAGCAGTGGTGGAGACTTCTGGCCGGCGCCGGCTATGCCCACCCGATGCTGCCAGCGGCCGCAGGCGGGCTCGGCTACGGGCAGGACCAGGCCGCGCTGGTGTCGCTGGTGCTGGCCGAGCGCAACGTGCTGGGACCGCCTGGGGGGCTGGGCCGCATGCTGGCCGCGCCGACCATCGCCATTCACGGCACGCCGGAGCAGATCGAGCGCTACGTCGGTGAGATCCTCGACGGCCGGGTGGGATGGTGCCAGCTCTTCAGCGAGCCCAACGCCGGGTCCGACCTTGCCAGCCTGCAGTGCCGGGCCGAGCGCGACGGCGACGAGTGGGTGATCACCGGCCAGAAGGTGTGGACCTCAGGGGGCCAAGTCTCCGACAAGGGCATGCTGCTGGCCCGCACCGACCCCGACCTCCCCAAGCACGCCGGCATCTCATGGTTCGCTTTCGACATGGACCAGCCGGGGGTGGAGGTCCGACCCCTGACCGAGATGACGGGCCGGGCCCTGTTCAACGAGGTGTTCATCGACGAGGCCCGGGTGGCCGACAGCGCCCTCATCGGCGGCCTCAACAACGGCTGGAGGGTGGGCAACACCACCCTGATGGTGGAGCGGGCATCGCTGGGATCCTCGGGCCGCAAGCCGCCGGAGCTCATTCCCGGCCCCAAGGGCGGCGTGCTCGGCGAGCGGGCAGGGAACTTCGTCGCCCGATCGATGGAGGCGCTGGGCGGCGTACCGCCGCTCGGCATCGACATGTGGTGGTGGCTGGTGGACCTGGCCCGCAAGAACGGCAGGGTCACCAGCAGAGTCCTGCGCGACGATCTGATGCGCCTGTACGGGCTTATCGAGATCAACCGGCTGTCGATCCAGCGGGCCAAGGCGGGATCGACCAGCGCGGCTGCACCGAATATCGCCAAGCTCACCATGAGCGAGCTGAACCGGTCTTTCCGAGACATCGGCATGCGGGTAGTCGGGGCGGACGGGATGCTCATGGGCGACTCCGACAGCCAGACCGGCGGCCATATCGGCGAGGTGACGCTGTTCTCGCCCGCGCCCTCCATCTACGGCGGCACGGACCAGGTCCAGCGCAACATCATCGGCGAACGGGTGCTCGGCCTGCCCAAGGAGCCCGGACCGCCGCGGGAAACGCCCTTCAGCGAGCTGCCCAAGAACTGAACCAGGGAGGCTGCGTGACCGACAGGGTGCGTCTCGACATCGACGGCGCCATTGCCACCATCACCAACAACAACCCGGCCAAGCACAACGCCTTCGACGACGAGATGGACGTCAGGCTGTTCGGGATCCTCGAGGAGCTGGCCCACCGGCCCGAGATCCGGGCCGTGATCTGGAGGGGGGAGGGCCGCAGCTGGTCCTCCGGCCGGGACGTGTCGGCCATCGGCAACGTCACGGATATCACTCACCACGAGTTGATGGTGCGAGGCCACCGGGGCATCCAGCGGCTGTGGGAGCTTGAGGCTCCCGTGATCGTGGCCATCCAGGGCTGGGCTATGGGCGGATCGTTCCAGCGGGCCTTGCTGTGCGACATCCGCATCGCGGCCGACAACGCCCGGTTCAGGCTGCCCGAGGTGAGCCACGGGGTGATCCCCGATACCGGGGGCGTGAGCGTGCTGTACGAGATGTGCGGCCACGGGCTGGTCAGCGACATGGTGCTGACCGGGCGTGTGCTGTCCGCCGAGGAGGCACTGGCCCACGGCATCGTGTCGCGGGTGGTCGCCCCCCACGACCTCGATGCCGAGGCACGGGCCATGGCTGAGGCCATCGCGGCGGCGCCCGCGGTCACGGTGAAGCTGGTCCGGCGGGTGATCTCGCAACTGGCCCGGCCCCAGCAGCGGGCCTCCATGGCCGACGAGCTGATCTTCCAGACGTTCCTCAACCGCAGCGACGACTTCGCAGAGATGAGGGCGGCCCGAGCCGAGGGCCGGGACCCTCGCTACACCGGGAGCTGAACCAGGCCGTGCACCCCGGTCTTCCCTCGCCACCGCCGGCCGGTGAGACCGCGCTGCGACCGGGAACCTTCGACGGCCAAACCGTTCTCATCACCGGCGGCGGAACCGGCCTGGGCAAGGCCATCGCCTCGGAGTTCGCCCGGCTGGGGGCCGCGATCGTGATCGCCAGTCGCTCCGCCGAGCACTTGGAGGCGGGGCAGGCCGCCATGGAGGACCTGGGAGCGGCGGTGGTCACCGCGGTCTGCGATATCCGCGATCCCCAGTCCGTCGCGGCCGCCTTCGACGCAGCCGAGGACGCTTTCGGACTGCCCGACGTTCTGGTCAACAACGCGGCCGCCAACTTCCCCGTGCCGGCCGAGGACATGTCGCCCAACGCCTGGCGCGCCGTGGTGGACATCACGCTCAACGGCACCTTCAACTGCACCCGGGAGATGGGCCGCCGCCATCTGGCCGCAGGCACGCCCGGATCGGTGATCAATGTCGGCGCCTCCTACGCCTGGACCGGCGGGCCGGGCTTCGCCCATTCGGCCGCAGCCAAGGCCGGGGTCAAGAGCCTCACCGAGTCGCTGGCGGTGGAGTGGGGTCCCTACGGGATCCAGGTGAACTGCCTGGTGCCCGGCCTGTTCCCCCACGAGGACATGACCACCGACATCCGCTCCAGCCTGGACCGCACCAGTACCAAGGACGCCTGCCAGCCCGCGCTGCGGGTGGGGGAGCGCCAGGAGCTGGGCTGGGCCGCCACCTTCCTGGCCTCGCCCTACGGGCGGTTCATCTCGGGCCACACCCTGGTGGTGGACGGGGCCAACTGGCAGCGCCGCTCGATGACCAACCCTGCGGTTGTCACTGTGCGCGACCAGATGGGCCGCGGCCCGTTCCAGCCCTGATGTAATAGCGACTGCTATCAACCATCCGGGGCACAGGAACAGCGCGTAGCATTCGCCCGCGGCGTAGTCACCCGCGTGCGGCGTCCGATCGAAGATGGAGGTCTTGATCATGCACCGGTTCCTGTTCGTCAAGCGTTTGCGAGTGCTGGTGATGTCGGGGGCAGTCGTTGCCCTGATCGCCACTGCACTGGCTCTGGCAGGATCGAACTCCGCTCTGGGCCAGGACGCCGCGGACTGCGAGGTGTCAGACCTCGGGACGCTGGGCTCCGAGGCCGGCAGCGTGCTGGAGGCGCAGGGGCGCTGGACGACCGAGGACTGCGACTCGCGCTTCCGGCCCGGCAGCGACGCCCACACCTACCGGTTCCACGTCGAAGAGCCAGGGCGGATCAGGATCGGCTTGACATCCGCCGTGGCCGACTCGTACCTCTACCTGCTGGCCGAGGACGGCAGCCGCATCACCGACAACGACGACAACGGGGACCGCCTAGATGCCCGCGTCGAGCGCGACCTCGTACCCGGCACCTACCTGGTGGAGGCCACCACGGTGGCCGGGCGAGCCCGGGGCCCGGCTGATTTCACGCTCACCGTGAGCCGGGTCGAAGGCTGCGACTTCGTCCATCTCGGCACGCTGGAGCCGGGCGTCGACCTGACCGCGACAGGAGTCTGGTCGCTGGAGACGTGCGGCTCGCGCTTCGTGTCCAGACATCCCGCCCATGCCTACTCCTTCGACCTGACCGAGGCGGCGCGAGTGCGCATCGACCTCGAGTCCGAGAGCGGCGACCCGGTCCTGTCGCTGGCGTCACTGGCGAGCGGGATCGTCGCAGCAGACGACGACAGCGGAGACCGCCGCAACTCCCTCATCCGCGAGTACCTGCCGCCCGGCCTGTACTTCATCGAGGCGACGACCTACTACGCCCGCGACTACCAGCCCCTCCAGGCTGACTTCACCCTCACCGTCCGTCTTGTGGACGAGCTGAGCCAGCAGCAGGAAGCCCGGCTGAAGGTCGAGGAGGTCGTAACGCCCTCAGTGGTGGTGGCCGGTGATCCGTTCGGTGTCCACTACCGGGTCAGCAACGTCGGCGGCGGCACGCTGCCAGATGACGGCAGTCACGCCCGGATCTGGTTGTCCGGGCACGCCGGGCGCGACAGGATCAGCAGCCTCACCGGGATCTGGGATGCTGGCGTCGCATACCACACCGGCGACGAGGCCGCGAGCGCAACGAGCATCACAACAGACGAGATAACGGCCTTCGAGGCCACATTGAGCGACCACGGCCCAACGTGGATCTTCGTCGGGATCGTCGCCGACGACGCCGACGGCAACGAACTCGGCTGGCACGGCATCTGGCACAACCTGATGGTGCTGAGCGGCCCCGCCTTCGACCCCGTCGATGTCGACGTCGACGGTGCCGTCTACACCGTGTCGGCGTCCGCCGACTCCGACGGCGAGGTGACGACGACAGTGAGCCAAGTCTCCAACCTGGAGGGCGAGATAGACCGGGATGCCCGGGCCAAAGCGGTCTACGCGGCGGCTGTCCGCACGCAGCTGCTGGACGGCGTCTTCGAGCGGCCGGCGATCGCCGAGCTGTCCAGGACGGCCGAGCCCGACGCGGTCACCGTTCCGGACCCATCGTCCAAGACCCTGCTGTCGGCGATAGGCGAGCGGTTCGCGAGCGCCGACGGCATTGCCGATCTGCGGAGGGCTCTCGCACGCCGCGAGGCGATCAACCCCGTCACGGTCGAAGAGTCGGTGCTGAGCATGTCTCATGAGGCGTTGTCGCAGTACGCCTCGATGGCCGACTCCTGGGCCTCGCTCCTTGAGGGGGTGGGCGCGGGCGAGCCGCTGTCGTTCGACGAGGCGTTCGCGGTCCACTCCCAGCTCGCCTACACCGAGCGCCTCATCTTTCCGGCGGTCACCGCCGGAGAACTCGTCACCGCAGCCCGGGCCGCCGATCGAGGCTGGGACGATCTTGAGGTCAAAGCGCTGATGGACGACTACGCGAGCTGCGATCCCCGATCGGGGGCGCTGCGGGGCGCGCTGGAGGCAGCCGGAGTAGCGAACATCGGCGATCTGCTGGCGCTCGACGCGGAGATGCGAGTCGTTAGTCCCGTCCACGGCCTGGCAATCGATGCGGCGCTGTGTGCGGCCACTGAAGCCGACCGGGACAACTCCCTGTTCCTGCGCCGCCTCTCGATCAGCAGCAACCTGGCGCTCCGCCGGCTGGTCAGGCCCGAGGCGACTACAGCACCCGCGCCCGAGACCCACCGGCTGCGGATCCTGGCCCGGATCGGTGACGACGGACGCATCGAACACGCCGTGGAGTTGGACAGCGGCAGGCGAATCCTGCCGTCACCGCGGTTCCTGGACGCCGACGCCCCGGCAGGGGCATGGCAATTCAGCGGGGAGATCAGAGTGTGGCCGCACACGGTCGGGAAGATCCGCTCGCGGCCCCTGGCCGACGGCCGCGTCGAGCTGGGATTCATCAGCGCGGACGGCACCGAGTTCACGCCCGACATCGCCTACGTTCCAGCCGGCGCTCCGACTGGAGTCTGGTTCCGCACGAGTGAGATCACCGTGCCGACTACCCCCATGATGGACCGCTGACGGCCGGCGGGGCGACCCGTCCCACGCCTCGCGTCCCGAAGGAACCGCGGCCACCCGGCCCAGCCGGCTAGATCGCTGTCGGTGGGCGTCGCCTCGGCCAAGAGCTGGCGGCTATATTCGCCCCGGCCGTTGTCGAAGTTGACGAAGCAGCCGAAGTCGAGCCATCGCGAACGGCTGTCCGAAAAAGGAGACCAGGATGCAGCGAGCATTGGCAGGTAGGTCAGGCGCGCCGCGGCTGGCGTGGGTAGGCGTCGCCGTCGCGATGATCGCCAGCATGCTCGCCGTGGCGGGATCGAGCATCGCGTTGGGTCAGGAAGCCGCGGAGTGCGAGGTCACTGACCTGGGCACGCTGGGCAGTCTCTTCGACCGCACGTTGGAGGCGGAGGGCCGCTGGACGACCGAGGACTGCGACTCGCGTTTCCGAGCCGGCAATGACGCCCACACCTACCGCTTCGAGGTCGCGGATGCAGGACGGGTCAGGATCGGCCTGACCTCCCCTGAGGCCGACTCCTACCTCTATCTGCTAACCGAGGACGGAAGCCGCATCGCCGACAACGACGACAATGGAGAGCGCCTCGATGCCCGCGTCGAGCGTGACCTCACACCCGGCGTCTACCTAGTCGAGGCCACCACCGTCGGCGGGCGCGAACGGGGCCCGGCCGACTTCACCCTCACGATCAGCCGGCTCGAGGGCTGCGACTTCGTCCATCTGGGCACGCTCGAGCCAGGCGTCGACCTGACGGCAGAGGGATCCTGGTCGCTCGAGACGTGCGGCTCTCGCTACGTGTCGGCGCACCCGGCCCACGCCTACTCCTTCACTCTGGCCGAGTCGGCCAGAGTGCGCATCGACCTCGAATCCGAGAACGGAGACCCCGTCTTGTCGCTGGCGTCGCTGGAGCACGGCATCATCGGAGCCAACGACGACGGCGCCGAAGGCCGCAACTCCCGCATCGAGCAGTACCTCCAGGCCGGCGTGTACTTCATCGAGGCGACGACCTACCTGGAGCGCGACCGGCAGCCGCTGCAGGCCGACTTCACCCTCACCGTCCATCTCGTGGACGAGGCGGCCCAACAGCAGGAACCCCGGCTGAAAATCGAAGAGGTAAGGACTCCCGCCGAGGTGGTCGCGGGCGACCCGTTCACCGTCGACTACCGGATCGGCAACCTTGGCGGCGGCGAGCTGCCCGACGACGGCAGCCGCGCCCTCATCTATATCGTCGGGCCACGGGTGTTCGATCTGCTCGACCCTGTCTCGGGGGTATGGGACGCCGGCGTCGCCTACCACGCCGGCGACGAGACCGCCAGCGCGTCGAGCACCGCCATCGACGAAGTAGCCCCCTTCGAGCTCGCGTTCAGCAAACATGGTCCAACATGGCTGTTCGTCGGGGTGGTCACCCAGGGTCCGCCGGACGAGACTGCCGGACCGAACGCCGATGCCGACCGCGAGGAGATCGGATTTCACGGGCTCTGGCACAACTTGATGGTGCTGAGCGGCCCCGCATTCGAGCCCGTCGATATCACCATCGGCTCAAGCGACTACACGGTGACCGCCGAGGCCGACGCCGATGGAGAGGTCACGACGACAGTGGCCCTGATCGCCGACCCGGATGCGGACATCGACCCGCAGGTTCAGATGCAGGCCATCTACACGGCGGGCGCGCTGACCCAGATTCTGGACGGCGTCTTCGAGCGGCCCGCTCTCTCCGGGCTGTCCGAGGACTCGGACCCCGAGCGGGTCAACGTGGCGAACCCCTCATCGAGCAGTCTCATCAGCGCGTTCGGGCAGCAGTACGCGGCCTCGTTGAGCGCATCAGGACTGATCGACGGATGGCGCGCCAGGGAGGCGATCAATCCCACCGCGATCGAGGAACTCTGGCTCGACGCGGCCAGCGCCGCGTCCTCCCGCTACGCCTCGATGGCCGCCGGCTGGCGATCGCTGCTGGACCGGGCCGAAGGTCAACCGGAGCTGTCGTTCCAGGATGCGGTCACCGTCCATTCCCAAGTCGCCTACGCCGAGAGCATCGTCGCGCCCGCGGTTGCGGCCGGTGACATCATCGCTGCGGCCCGCAGCGCCGACGGAGGCTGGGAGGATCCCGGCATCTGGGCGATGTTGGCGGAGCAGTGGACCTGTAGCCCCGGAGAGGACGCTCTGCGCGAAGCGCTCGAGGCAGCCGGGGCCGACAACGTCGACGAACTCCTTGCGCTTGACTCCTACTTGCGGCTGGCGCGGCCCGTCCACGGCATGGCCGTCGACCAGGCGCTGTGCGCGGCCGCGGCCGCCGACGCGGCACTCTGGCGGTTCCTGCAGCGCCTCTCGGTCGGCGGCAGCGCCGAGCTTCGTGAGATGCTCGGGCTGGCGCCGCCGGCACCAGTGACGACGCCCGAGCCCCCGGCGACGCCCGAGCCCCACCGGCTGCAGATCATCGTCCGGCTAGCAGACGACGGGCGGTTGGAATACGGCGTCGAGCTGGCCGGCGGCGAGAGGATCCTGCCGCCGAACCGGTTCCTGCCCGCCGACGCCGCCGTCGGCCATTGGCACATGAGCGGCGATGTCGAGGTGGACGGGAACGCCATCGGGAAGATCAGGGCGAGACGCGTCGCCGCCGGCCGTACGGAGGTGAGCTTCAGGGACGCCGACGGCGAGGTGATCACCCCTGACATCGCCTTCCTGCCGACCGACGCCGCGGCAGGGGTCTGGTACCGCAGCAGCGAGATCGAGGTGCCGGCGGCGTTGCTCGATTCGGAGGACCTAGCTGGGGCGTAGCGCGGTGTCAGCCGGACCCGCAGCCGGCACAGCGGCCGTGCAGGTCGAGGCTGTGACGCAGAGGCGTGAAGCCCGCCCGCCCAGCAACCTCGGCCAGGCTCCGATCAACGCTCGCCTCCAGTTCATCGTCCAGGAAGACGTCCTCGATGCTGCCGCAATCGACGCATACCAGATGGTGGTGATGCGATAGCAACGGCTCAGCAAACTCGAAGTAGGCGTGGCCGCCGCCTGCCGTGATCCGGTTCACAACTCCGGACCGCTCCAGCACGTCCAGATTCCGGTAGACCGAACTAGGAGCCAGACCGGGCGCGGACACCACGATGTCGGGAAGCGTCACCGGCTGGCCGGCCGCCAGGATCGCTTCGACGAGCCGCCGCCGACCCCGCGTGTACCGGTAGTCGTGGTGCGCGAGGCGGAGGCTCACCGCGGCATGCAGGTCGCTGGTGGAGAGGGGGGACTTGGTGTCACGGCTGCTTGTCATGGCCTCCCTCGACGAGCGTGCGAATGATACCTACTCTCATTATGATCCATCGGAGTCGTTTGCACCACTGAGGGAGCGTAGCCGTGCGACAAGGGACGACAGTTCAGGGCCATCCTCGCCGGGTCTCCGCAAGATCGTTCCGGGCCCGCAGCCTGAAGCTGGCCGCGGTGATGGCGGTAGCGGCTCTGGGAGCAGCGGCTTGCTCGGGAGACCCCGCGCCCGAGCCGTCGGGCGTAGGCGCTGAGACCCCGACGATCCTGGCGACCACCGGCATCTGGGCCGATGTAGTTGCCAATGTGGCCTGTAACGGACTGGCTCAGGTGGAGTCCATCATCCCGGTCGGCGGCGATCCGCACGGCTATGAGCCCTCACTGCAGGACCGGGCGCGTATGGAGAACGCGGCGCTGGTGGTAGCCAACGGCCTGCTGTTGGAGGAGGCTCTGGAGGACACTCTTCACGCGGTTGCGGAGTCCGGCACTCCGGTGTTCGAGATCGCCGCAGGCATGGACCCCATCCCGTACGGATTCGAGACCGGCCACGAAGACGACCACGACGACCACGA
>VXWX01000039.1 GCA_009835735.1 Acidimicrobiaceae bacterium | reverse complement strand
GCAGGCCGCCGAGGCCGGCGGTGGCGGTGTCGAGGAGGTCGGCGGCGTCGATGGGAACCAGGTCGCGGGCGTGGCCGCCGACGGAGCCGGCCATGAGGTTGATGCGCCGCACCCAGTCGGGACGAACGAGCCGCTCGGTCATGGGCGCGAGCTTCGAGGGAGAGGCAGCGGCGGGGCTCATACCGGGCGTCAACGTAGCAGGCCGGGGGACCGAGCCAACCAGGGCGCGGGGAGCGCCGCCGTGGGCTGATGGGGGCCTACGATGGGCGCTTGGCTGTGGCCCCCGGCTGTCTCGAGGTGTGCGTTGATCGAGCATGATCCGCAGCGGTCTCGGGCCTCGACCATGTGGGGGATCGGGGCCGTTGCCCTCGGTACTTCGCTGATCGGGACGATCGGGACCGCGGCCGAACTCGGACCCGACTCGATGAACCCGGTCGCCACCGGGGCGTGGCGGGGCCTGATCGGAGCGTCCGGGCTGCTGGTGTTGTCGACGCTGCGGGGGCAGGCGCCGTGGCGCTACCGGCTGCCGGTCCGCTGGGTGGTGCTCGGAGCGGTGGGGGTGGCGGTCAGCCAGCTCCTGTTCTTCGAGGCGATGGCTCGCACCGGTGTGGCGGTGGGGACCCTGGTGGCGATCGGCATCGGCCCGATGGCGGCCGGGTTGATCGACTGGCTGGCGTACCGTCAACTGCCCGACGGCCGCTGGCTGGCGGGGATGCTGGTGGCGGTAGCGGGTGTGGCCCTGCTGTCGGGCGGGGCGGCCGAGGTGGTGTGGAGCGGGGTGGCCCTGGCGGTACTGGCCGGGTGCGGCATCCCGTGCCAGGGGTTCGCGGCCCAGCAGTTGCTGCGGGACCGGCCGCTGATCACCAGCATGGCCACGGTGTTAACCGCGGGCTCGGTGCTGATGCTGCCGGTCACGGTGACTTCGGTGGACTCCACGTTCGACTCGGTCGCCTCCACGTCGACGGTGCTGTATCTGGGTCTGGTGACGGTGATGCTGGCTCATTCGCTGTGGGGGGCCGGCCTGAAGCGTCTCAGCCTGAGCGTGGCGGTGGTGGTGGGCCTGCTGGAGCCGGCGGTGGCGGCGACTCTGGCCATGACGGTGCTGTCCGAGCCGGTGACGGTGGCCCTGGTGGCCGGGATCTGCCTGGTGATGATCGGAGTGGTCGTCACCTCGTTGAGCCCGCTGGCCGCCCACAGCAGCTAGCCGCGATCAGCCGCCACATCACGCTCAATCTCGCTGACAGGCTACGCAGATGCTGGGCTAAGATGCCGGATAACTTCATGATGTTGTGATATCTATACCTCCCTGTTCGTGGTTTATGGAATAGCAGGAGGTTGCTTCATGAGAGTATTGCTTGGCCGTAAGACATTGAGAAAACTCCTACAGCAGGCCGATGTGTCGGTGCGGCTCAACGAGATGACCGGGGACGGCGAGTGGGCCGAGGGCCCGACGCGGCACGATCCGCTGTCTCCGCTGTGGGAGAAGATCACCAAGTACCCCCGAAACGTGCTGCTCGGGCATATGCGGAAGCAGGTTGCGGCGGGCTGCCCGTCGTGGCAGTGGAGGGTGGCCCTGCGCCGGTTGCTGAGCGTCAGCGTGGTGAATCCCTTCCGGGAGTGGCTGGCGACCCTTCCCGAGTGGGACGGCCAGCCTCGCCTGGACCTGATGCTGGATCAGGTGCTCGACGTGGACTCGGGCTGTGACCCTGAGTTGGCCGGCTGGGCCGGGCGCCACTATGTGATGGGCGCCATTGCCCGGCAGCTCCAGGGGCGGGGCGGCGACTACTCGGCGATCGGCGAGGGGGACCGGTCCCGCCTGCCTCTGCTGGTCGGGTCCCGCTGGGCGTCGTACCGCAGCTTGGCCACTGCGCTCCTGCCGCCCGAGCCGTTCGCTCAGGAGTGGGTGGACAGCCTGTGGGCGAGCAGCCTCGGCGGCGACAGCTGGGATGCGAAGGAAAGGATGAGGGGTACGCAGGGTCGCGTCTTCGCGGTGGTCGATGACCTGCTGGGCCAGCCTCGCGAGGTTCTCCGCTGCGCGACCGACAGCCTCGCCCGCGTGCAGGACAAGCCTCGCCACATGCTGGACCGCAGCGCCCTTCGATACTCGGCGGCCCAGCACGGCGGGCGGCGCAGGCTCGACTATCGACGGAGGGCGGTGCTGGTCGTCGGCGCATCGAATGGGCTCGACAAGTTGGCCACGATTCCGAACCTGAACTCGCGTTTGGTCGCCATCCCTGTGCGCCGAGACCGCTTCGAGCGAGACGACATGAAGGACCCCGTCTACTGGGACCAGCTGTGGGCGGAAGGGCTCAAGCGACTGAGCGACGAGGAGTCGTTGCGGTTCCCCGAGGCACTGGTCCCCGCGGCCCACGACTCGAACACCCGGCTGATGGGCGACCTGAGCCAATACTGCCGCTAGAGCACTTGCTGAGAATGCCGCCATTGCAGCCACAACCATCTAAGCGGGTTGGAGTGCCGGCCCGGGGCGGCGGGTGGTGAGACTCGGCGGGGCCGGGCTAGGCGGAGCAGGGCCTGGTGGGGCGCGCCAGCCTTTGGAACTCCACCGCAGAGTGATCCGGTTGTCGTGGATCCAGCGGTGGTGCTGGTGGCACACCAGAGCCAAGTTGTCGATGTCGGTGCGCCCGCCCAGGATCCAGTACCTCACGTGGTGGGCCTGGCACCAGCCGGGGGCGGCGCCGCAAATCACGCATCCCCTGTCGCGGGCGACCAGTGCCCGCCACTGCTGGGGCGAGACCCTCCTGGTCTTGCGGCCGTGATACAGGGTCAGACCCCGCCCGTCGAAGATCAGGCCGTACACGTCAGCGTCGCAGCCGAGGCGTTCCAGCTCGCTGCGGGCCATCGCTCCGACACCGGGGATCTCGCAGCGGCCACGCTCGCCGTCGGTGGCGAGGTACTCCAGATCCATCACGATGCAGAGCTGGGCCTTGGCACCGAACCCCCGCCCGCAGGAGCAACCCAGGCGCGTACCAGGACTCAAGTCGCGGTCGGCAATGGACAGGCGGCCAGAGCCGGCGCTGGAGCCGGCGCCCAGCCCGCCACCGGAGCCCACACCGGGGAGGCCGGAACCGGAGCCCAGCCCGCCACTAGAACCCAAGCTGGAGCCGGCGCCCACGCCGAGGCCGGGCGGTGGGCCGGCCTCGGGGGCGACACGGCGAGCGGGTTCGCCGGCGCTGGGGAGAGCCGGCTGCGCGGTGCCAGGGAGGCTCGACCGGCCGACGCCAGCAGGTTCGCCGGCGCTGGGGAGAGCCGGCTGCGCGGTGCCAGGGAGGCTTGACCGGCCGACGCCAGCAGGTTCTCCAGCGCTGGGGAGAGCCGGCCGGGCGGTAGTAGGGAGGCTCAACCGGGGGGCGGTGGGGCGAGCGGGTTGAACTCCAGGGGCTGTGTCCGAGGGTTTGGGACTGGGG
>VXWX01000126.1 GCA_009835735.1 Acidimicrobiaceae bacterium | reverse complement strand
CCGGAGACATCCGAGTCGATGCAGTTGAATCCGTCCGAGGATGAATCCAGCGAGTAGCCACCAGTAGTGCGCTGTAGGGCCTTCATGGGTCAGATCCGACAGGATCCCCCTCCTGTAACTCAAATCTGAGCGCCTTCAGGACGCTTCGCCGTAGCCCGGTACGGCTTAGACGCTCTCAGCACGGCGCGGGCGAACCTCGTCAGGGGTAGAGCAGTCTGGCCACGGCGCCGCGCGATGCCGCCTGGCCTCGGGTATATCTCGCGGGCATATCCGCAGACTTCCACCGTCCCGCATTCTGCAGCTCCACCAACCCGGACCCCCTGGATGCCAGGCTCTGGGCGGTGCCAATGCGGAACGAATGCGAGCTCACGCCCTCGGCAATCTCCAGGTGCGCGTTCGCCAGTCGCTTGACCGTGACATTCAGTCCCTGGATGGTCATGGTGCGCCCCGACAGGTTCCCGCCCCGGCTGATTCCCTGGATGAGCGGATCGCCCGGCTGGATCTCTCCCTCCCGGACGTACGCCTTGACATCGTCCGCGACCGGCTTGCCCACAAACAGGATCGCTCCCTCTCCGTCCTGGTCAGACTTGGACCGGCGCAGGTTGATCCTCGCCGTGCCCCCGGGCTGGACATGCAGGACGTCCCGGGCGCGCAGACGGATCAGTTCGGACCCGCGAAGGAGTCCATCCGACATCAGCCCAACGATCGCGCGGTCGCGCAGGTCGCGCAGTTTGCCGGTGTTCAGCTTGCGCCTCAGCAGTTCCACCTCCGCGCGCCGGATCCCGCGCTGCTGTCCTCGCCCTCTCTGCTGGGCTTCGTCTCCCCGCTTGATGCCCTTCATGACCAGGCTGGACCGGGTCGTGTCCACGAGCACCCCCTGCTGCCGATAGGCCCACACCACGCCGGCTAGCATGAGCTGGATCGTCGAGGGCGCCAACCCTCTGGAATCCATTTCCTGCAGCCATTCGCAGATCAGCGGATCCGTGACCGGTCGATCTTCGCGGAACTCGTTGAATTTCCGGTACGCCCGGCCATACGCGGTCCGCGTGTTTTTGCTGATCGCCCTGGACATGAGTTGAATGGATTCTTTGGTGAGACCTTCGGTGGCAGGTCTCGCCGTTGTTTGCAATTGATTCTGTGTCATGGATACAGCCCTCCAGGCATTTTCGTTGAGACCAATATACGACACGGAATGTAATTAGTTTCAATAAGTGCAATTATTGAAACTAATTATTCGCCAAAGATCAGGCACATATGTTTGATCCAAAAAGGGCCCTTGCAAAATTGACCGAAATGGATCCGCTCAGCACGCGCTCAATCCTCCCCCTCTATTCGCCAACCCCGGGCTTAAAAGTGACCCACTTTTTAATAGCTCGCCCGCCGCTGAATGGACGTGTCCGACGGCATCAATCGCCTGCCTCTGAAAGCAGGCCGTAAAGGTTGACAGCCAGTGCCTCGCACTCAGCCAGCTGCTCAGGATCATCAATCGCTCCCGTCCAGGCCTCAGCCAGAGATACACAAAACTCATCCAACTCCATCGGATCAAACGGTTCGCGAATCTCAACGCGTTGAAGGCCGTCTTTGCCGTTAGTGATCAGTGTGATTTTCGCTTCGCTCATTTGCGGATCCGCTTTATAGGTTCGCCTTTATCCCATCCAATCAATCGACCGTTTGCCAGTTGCCGGTATTCATCCTCATTTATCCGTTCCCAGATGCCGGATCCTGGTTGCCGTTTCTGGTAGCCAACGATTTCAGAATAATAGTTTCTCTCAGCTCGAACAATCCAATCGGTTGGTGTTTCCTCAACCTCATCGACCATGGCGCTCGCATCCAGTCTCTCAATCACCACGTTCGCTGCAGGACGCTCAGACTCGAGTTTCTCGGCGTTGATGGTGTTTTGCTTGCCATCATGCCCAGGATCCGCCAAGTCGCTCACCTTTTCGCCTGTGCCTTCCTGTGAGCGTCCTGGTGGACGACCTTCCACCATCGCGCGAACGATCGTAGGCGTGATCGTGATCGTTTGCTTCTGAATCTGAGTTGTTGCTCGTTCTGTACTCAGGATAACGCTATCAGCCACCAGTTGCTTTTTTGCCTTTTGAATCCTCTTGACACTTATTCCGATTTTCTTGCTCAGCTTTGCAAGTGAACCGCAGCGGCAACTGAACAAACTCCCCTCTCTCCGTCCATTCAGAACCACGTACAGAAGGATCAATCGTTGAGCTTGACGTAGTTCAGCTCTCCCAGTCAGCTCAACGCTCAGAACCCAGCGGTGCCATCGGTATTGTTCTGTCATTGCTCGGATAGGCCTTCCTCTGTGTCGGTTTGCCTCCTCCATGCGTGTAATGTGTGCCACAATATAAGGCACCAGCGCAAAACAACCCCTTTTATCCGCGTAACCGTCTACGAAAAGCGCCAGCACACGCGTGATCCGCTCATCCAGTGGTATCAGCCTCGCGCGTGTGCCACCTGGTTTGAGTCAATAGGCCGTGACTCCAATAGGCTCATAGCTTCGCGCGTTGGCATCATTGTACCATCTCCACAGCAGGAAAAATCAGATCGCTCATGAGTCACCTCCGTCTTTGGGCGCAGACCGTGTCATAATCTTCTCGGATTGATCCCGGAATCCCCGTAAAATCGCTGAATGGGCTTCGGGGCGGCTCCAGGATCCGCGGCAGCACATCAGCCTCCGGTATTGCTGAACAAAATGACCGCAGAGATGACAGCCGTTGCAAATCCAATCATCCAGATCAGCACGTTGTACTTGGAGTTCTGTGTCTCCTGGGATTCTCGCAAGCTGTCGATCCGCGCCTCCTGAGATTCTCGCTGCGACTTCAGCTCCGCACGAAGTCCTTCAAGCCCGGCTCTCAACTCCGATCCGAACTGGGCGATCGTGTTCTGCGATGCGATATTGCTCATGCGTTCTGCGAGTTCAACGGCGTTGTTCACCTTCAACCCCGAATCCTGAAACAGCTCCACGATTCGAGTAAATTCCGGCGTTTCCTGAGTCCCCATTCCCATAAATGTACGACATGCGCTTGGAGTTCCGGTTACCGCACCTTCACGAAGCGTCCGGATCGGACCTGCAGCCCTTCGGGCGTGTCCGCCGTCAGACGATAGAGATACACCCCCGCGGGGAGCGCCAGGCGCAGAGCAATCGACTGATTCCATCCCGACGACAGATCCGCCGGGGACTGAACATGCACGCGCCGACCGGTGACGTCCAGAACCTCCACACCAACGCGGGCAGCCCAGGGAAGGTCAAACGACAGATGCGTTGCCTCCGCAAATGGATTCGGATAGTTGCCGTGGAACGCAAACGATTCGGGGAGCGCGGTGCGCTGCGTACTGGTTGGGATACGGGCCAGAACTTCAATGCTGAACGTGAGCGTGTCAATGGCAAGGTTTGCATCGGTCGCCGTATAGGTATAGGTTACCGGGGC
>VXWX01000115.1 GCA_009835735.1 Acidimicrobiaceae bacterium | reverse complement strand
CGGAGGAAGACCCATGGATCACCAACCCCAACCAACTCCCATCCAGCCGGGCGCGCCCGGTCGCACGGAGGGTCGAAGGATCCGGGCGGCAGCCATCGCCGTGGCGGTGGTCGCCATAGTGGCGGCGGCCTGCAGCGGGGACCGCTCCGAGGACCCAGCGGACCTCTCGGGCACCACCGTGACGCTGCTCACTCACGACTCCTTCTACGTCTCGCCCGAGACGTTCGAGGCGTTCACGGCCGAGACCGGCATCACGGTGGAGCATCTCGCCTCGGGCGACGCCGGGGCCTTGGTGGCGCAGGCGTGCCTCACCGCGGGCGAACCGCTGGGCGACGTGCTGTTCGGCATCGACAACACCTTCCTGCAGCGAGGCCTCGACTGCGGGATGTTCGAGCCGTACGCCTCGCCGGGTCTCGCGGCCGTGCCCGACCGGTTCGAACTCGACCCGGACCACCGAGTCACCCCCATCGACTTCGGTGACGTATGCCTCAACTACTGGATCGATGCCTTCGACGGGTCGCCGCCCCCGCCATCCTCCCTCGACGATCTGATCGACCCCACATACGAGGGCATGGTCGTCGTGCAGAGCCCGGAGACGTCGTCACCGGGACTGGCCTTCCTGCTGGCCACCATCGCCCGTTACGGCGACGGTTGGGAGGACTACTGGTCCGCGCTGCGGGCCAACGGCGTGGCGGTCACCGCTGGCTGGGAGGACGCCTACTACGGTGAGTTCACCGCCGGCGGCGGCGACCGCCCCATCGTGGTGTCGTACGCATCCAGCCCTCCCGCCGAGGTCATCTACGCCGATCCGCCCGTCGACGAGCCGCCTACCGGGGTGGTGACCGCCAGTTGCTACCGCCAGATCGAGTTCGCCGGCGTGCTGGCCGGTTCCGGCAATCCCGGCGGCGCGCAGGCCCTGATCGACTTCATGCTCACCCCGACCTTCCAGAACGACGTTCCGCTCAACATGTTCGTGTTCCCGGTCGCCGACACCGCCACCCTCCCTGACGTGTTCGTCGCCCATGCGGAGATCGCCGAGGACCCGTTCATCCTCGAGCCGGCCGAGGTCGAGGCCCAGCGCAACGACTGGACCGACCGGTGGGTGGAGATCGTCCTGCGCTGAGCGGCCAAGCCCCATGACCTCCGTGGCCCGGCTCGTTCGGGGTCCGGCAGCCGTCGCGCCTGCTCTGGCGGTGGGCGGGTTCATGGTGCTGTTCTTTGCCTGGCCCATCGCCGGGGTCATCTCCCGCGGTCTCGGCGGGGCCGGTCCGGCCGCGGCGCTGGGCGAGGTTCTCGGCTCGGAATCGCATCGCTCGGTGATCTGGTTCACCGTCTGGCAGGCCGCCGTCTCGACCGCGCTGACGGTGGCCGTGGCCCTGCCCGCGGCGGGAGCCATGGCCCGGCTGCACTTCCGGGGCCAGCGGCTGGTACGAGCCCTGGCCACGGTGCCCTTCGTGCTGCCTACCGTGGTGGTGGCGGCCGCGTTCGAAGGCCTGTTCGACCGGTTCGGTCTCGCGGGCGGCGGCGGGGTCAACCTGCGCCACACGGTCTGGGCGATCCTGCTGGCCCACGTGTTCTTCAACTATGCGGTCGTGCTGCGAACCGTCGGGGCTCATTGGGCCAACCTCGACGCCCGGGTCGAGGACCAGGCCCGGGTGCTGGGCGCCTCGCGCGCCCAGGTCTTCCGCCGAGTCGTGCTGCCTCGCCTGGCGCCGTCGATAGCTGCGGCCTCAGCCATCGTCTACCTGTTCTCGTTCACGTCCTTCGGAGTGGTCCTGATACTTGGAGGTCCGGCCCGGGCCACAATCGAGACCGAGATCTACCGCTACGCCGTCGTCAGGCTCGACCTAGCGACGGCCGCGGCCCTCGCCGTCGTACAACTGGCCGCCGTGGTCGCGTTGGTGGCGGTGTCCAATTCCCTGGAGCGGCGGCGCGCCGCCATCGAGCCGGCTTCGCCGCCTGCAGCCGCGCCCCGACGCCGAGGCCCCGGCCTAGTCGCCAACCTGACGGTCATGGGTCTGATCCTGGGGCTGCCGCTGGCTGTGCTGGTGGAGCGCTCTCTGACGGCGGGCCGGGGCGGCGGCTACACCGTGCGCAACTACACGGCCATGGCCGAGCGCGTCAACCTGCTGCCCGACACGGCCCTGGCCGCCCTGCTGAACTCGCTGACCTTCGCAGTGCCCGCGGCTGCTTTGGCGCTGCTGGTAGGCGGGGCGGCCACCCTGGTGGTGATGCAGTCAGTCTCCCGCGGCACCCGGGGCCTCGGCCGGGTCTTCGACATCGGTCTGACACTCCCGTTGGGCACTTCCGCGGTCACGATTGGGCTGGGGTTCCTGCTGGTCCTCGACCGTCCACCCATCGACATCCGGACCTCGGTGATCGTGGTGCCCATCGCCCACGCGCTGGTGGGGATCCCCTTCGTCGTGCGCACCCTGGTACCGATGCTGCGCACCGTGAATCCCCGGATCCGTGAGGCTGCCGCCGTGCTGGGAGCCTCGCCCCGCCGGGTGCGCCGCGAGGTTGACCTGCGAGTGGCGGCCCGCGGCGTCGCAGTCGGCGCCGGGTTCGCCTTCGCAGTTTCGCTGGGCGAGTTCGGGGCTACGTCGTTCATTCCCCGCCGGCCCGAGACGCTCACCGCCCCGCTGGCCCTGTTCCGGCTGCTGGGTACCCCCGGGGATGCCCTGCGAGGCCAGGCCATGGCTCTGGCGGTCTCGCTCATGGTGCTCACCGCTGTGGCAGTCTTCGTCATGGACCTTTGGGGCGACACGCGCAGGGGGGCCTTCTGATGTTGACGGTGAGGAGCGCCACGGTCACGTTCGGCCGGGTCAAGGCCCTCGACGGAGTAGATCTGGAGGTAGCGACGGGCGAGGTCGTCGCCATCCTGGGCCCGAGCGGGTGCGGCAAGAGCACGCTGCTGCGGGCGGTGGCCGGATTGCAGCCCCTTGACGCCGGAGACGTCCGCTGGGACGGCGAGGACCTGGCCGGTCTTCCCGTGCATCGCCGCGACTTCGGGCTGATGTTCCAGGAGCACGCACTGTTCTCGCATCGGGACGTGGCCGCCAACGTGGCCTTCGGTCTGCGGATGCAGAAGATGGACGCCGCCGACCGGGGCCGGCGGGTGCGTGAGGTGCTCGGGTTGGTGGGGCTGGCCGGCTACCAGGAACGGACGATCGCCACACTGTCGGGCGGCGAGGCTCAGCGGGTGGCGCTGGCTCGCTCGCTGGCGCCGGAACCCCGCCTGCTGATGCTGGACGAGCCTCTCGGCTCTCTCGACAGGCCACGTCGCGAGGAACTCACGGAGGAGCTCAGGGTCCTGCTGCGCGGCATCGGCGTCACCGTCCTGCACGTCACCCACGACCACGACGAGGCCTTCGCGGTGGCCGACCGGGTCGCGGTGATGCAGTCGGGGCAGATAGCCAGGATCGGTACGCCCGCCGAGATCTGGCATGATCCCCGCCATGCGGCCGTCGCCCGCTTCCTCGGTCATGCCAATGTAGTGACGGTGGGGGAGGGCGGAGCCGTGCCGTGGGGTCGCT
>VXWX01000067.1 GCA_009835735.1 Acidimicrobiaceae bacterium | reverse complement strand
CTCTTCCGCCTGAGGTGGAGCGCGGGTCGCCCGCCTCGGAGCGGATCACGATTGTGGATGTGCCGCCTCCGGCCGGGGTTCGTCTGGTGGTGGATCCGGTTTCGGTGACCGAGGGAGAATCGGTGCAGGTGGGGGCCCGTCTGGCGCGGGCGCTGAATGCCCCTGTACGGATTCCTCTGGTGTGTGAGAGCATTACGGCGGAGTCCGGGGATTATGTCTGTCCGCGCGCGGTAGTGATTGCCGCAAAAGAGAGGTTTGGCTCGGTGGATCTTGGGACGGTCGTGGACATGGACCCGGACGACGAGGAGTTGACGGTGGGCTTTGGCGCCGTGCCGTCGGCGGTCACTGCGGAAGGCCCTCTCGAGGCGACGGTGACGATTCAAGACGCCACGCCGGTGGTCACGCTGTCGGTCTCTCAGGCGTCCGCCGAAGAGGGAGACCGGGTGAGGGTGATGGTAGCCCTCTCGGTGGCGCCCTCCGACCCGGTCTCGGTTGCTCTGGTCTGCACCCCCGCTACGGCCGATCCCGTGGATTATGTGTGTCCGCGCACGGTGCTGATTGCCGCCGGAGCGCGGTCCGGGTCTGCCGATATTAAATTGGTGAATGATCAGATGGACGAGGCCAGCGTGGAGCGGTTCACGGTGTCTCTGGGGGCAGTTCTGCCCTCGGGCCTGCTCCGGGGCACGCCATTTCGTCAGGAGGTCGGGATCATCGATAATGATGGCGCGGGGATTTCGTTGTCGCCATCCTCGCTGACGGTGCGGGAGGGGTCGTGGGATGAGTACACGGTCCGCCTTTCATCCGAGCCGGCCTCGAGTGTGATCGTGCAGATCGCCGAATCGACCGGACGCGTCCGGTTGGATCCCCCTCTGCTCACGTTCATGGCATCGGACTGGGATAATGCGCAGCCGGTGCGGGTGGCGGCGGCCCGGGATGAGAATACGACTCCCGAATCGGTGTCGTTGACCCATACGGCGATCAGTGCGGATCCGGGCTACAGCGGGGAGTTGGCCGTTTTGCCCGTCGAGGTGCTGGACGCCGGTGCGCCAGGGCTGGTGATTCAGCCACTGGAACTCACGGTCGAGGAAGAAGGCGTTGGGGAGTTTACGGTGGCGCTGGCCACGGAGCCTTCCGCGCCGGTGAGGGTCGCGATGGATGCGTTTACAAATCCGGAGCTGACCCGGAATCCCGAGGCCCTGACCTTTACGCCCTTGGACTGGGACCGTCCGCAGCCGGTGACGGTATCGGCAAAGGAGGATGCGGATGCGGAGGATGAGGCCCCGGAGACGTTGACACTGACGGCGAGCGGCGCCGAGTACAGCGGGCAGACCGGGATTGTGACGGTGTCGGTCACGGACAACGATGAGAAAAAGATTGTACTGAGCCCGTCCTCACTGGATCTGACGGAAGGGGGCGTGGCCGGCACCTATACGGTGGCGCTTGCCGCTGCGCCGGAATCCAGCACCACGGTCACGATCGCGGGCGCAGCGGAAAAGGTCCGCGTGACTCCCGCCTCGCTGGTCTTTGGTTCCTCGGACTGGAATATCCCCCGGACGGTGACGGTTCAGGCACTGGATGATTCGGACCACGAGGATGAAACGGTCGAGTTGGTTCACGTGGCGTCCGGTGGAGGCTATGACGGTGTGCGCGCGACGCTTACGGTGCGGATCACGGACAAGGGGGAGGATCCGCTGACGATTTCGATCTACGATGCGCGGGGGAGCGAGCAGGCGGGGGAGGTGGATCTGCGGGTGGCGCTCAGCCGGCCGAGCGCGCAGCCGGTCACGGTGCTGTATACGGCGGTGGCGGGCACGGCGACGGCCGGATCGGACTATGTGGACTCCCGGGGGATTGTGATTTTTGAACCGGGATCGAGAAGCGGGAAGATCCGCATGGAGATTCTGCAGGATGAGATTGTCGAGGCGGAGGAGACGTTCACGGTGGAGCTCAGCCGTGCACGGAATGCGGAGATTGAGCGATCGGTCGCTCGGGTGACGATTGTGGATCATGACCGGGCGCCCCGGGTCTGGATTGCCGATGAGGTCGGGTATGAGGAGGAGGGGCGAATTCGGTTTACGGTCCATTTATCGCGGCCGGGTCGGCAGTCGATCGCGGTGGGCTATCGGACCGAAAACGGGACGGCCACGGCGGGCGAGGACTATGTGGCGGTCCGCGGCGTGCTCATGTTTGCGCCGGGGGAGGTCGAACAGGAGATTGTAGTCGAACTGTTGGCGGATGGGGCGGACTGGGCCGACAAGACGTTTTCGGTGCATTTGCAGAGCGTTGGGGAGGTGCGCATGGAGAAAGCCGTGGCGCGGGCCACGATCCGGGAGAAGGATTCGGGGCCGGTCTCGGTCATGAAGGCGTACACGGCGCGGTTCGTGCGGACCTCGACCGGGCAGATTGTGGAGGCACTGCGCCAGCGGCTGCGCTCGGAAGGTTCATCGTGTTCGGCGGGGCAGCGCGCGGCGCTGATGCAGGTGTGGGGAGTGGCCACCGACTGGACGCCGTCTCCGGGAGAACTTCTGGCGGGCTGTCGCATTGCGCAACAACAGCCGACCGGGCGCGGAGTGGTTCGCGTGTGGGGACAGGGCGCCTTCACGCGGTTCCATGGCCGGGGCGAGCGGACCATGCAATCCGATGTGACCGCAGCCATGCTGGCAGCGGACCATCACTGGGCCAGCGGATGGCTGGCGGGGGTTCTGGTGGCCCACAGTCGGGCAGACGGCGCGGTGGATCCGCTCGGCACGGCGCGGGCCCACCTCACCGGACTGGTTCCGTATGTGTCCATCCAGAAAACGGACTGGGGCGCATGGATGGCCCTGGGATATGGGCGGGGCCGGGCCGAAGTCCTGGACCTGCAGGGCGATCTGGCCTCGGCGTTTGGGGCGGCGGGCGTGCGCAGCGTATGGGCATCCAATTCATTGATGGGCTTGACCGCGCACGCCGATGTGCTGGTGGCGGGCGCTGATGTGGACGAGCATGCGGTGAGCGCGCAGGTCTACCGGGTCCGGGCCGGCCTGGAAGCAGACGTGCGCGTGAGTCCGGTGATCCGCCCGTATGCGGAGGTGAATGTGCGGCAGGATGGCGGAAGCGCCGAGACCGGCACGGGACTGGAACTCGGCGGCGGCGTCCGTCTCGCGTACCCGGCGTGGCGATTGAAAGCAGAGGTGCGTACGCAGGGCATCGTGATCCACAGCGCAGACGGATTTACCGAATGGGGGCTGTCGGGACTGGTGCAACTCGGGGACGGCCCCGAGGGACTGATGGTCTCGGTCCGCCCGGCATGGGGACCGCAACACAGTGGCATGCTGCACCATCCGCAAACCATCCAGGAGGTAACGCCCACTGGCGCAAACCTGCACCGGATGGACATGGAGACCGCCTACGGAGTGCCCTTGAAACAGGGCGTCCTGCGATCGGTGATGGGCACGACGCGCTTGGCCACCGGTACCCTGTACCGGCTCGGTACCGAACTGCGGCCCGACAAGCAGGTGAGCCTGTCCGTGATTGGACTCCTGCATATTCATACCGACGCGCCGAA
>VXWX01000103.1 GCA_009835735.1 Acidimicrobiaceae bacterium | reverse complement strand
AGCATCTCGCCGCGCTTGACGATGACGTGGTCGATGATGCCGTAGTCCATGGCCTCCGACGCGGTGAACCACCGGTCGCGGTCGGAGTCGGCCTCGATCTGCTCGACGGTCTGGCCGGTGTGGTGGGCGATGCGCTCCTGCAGGAGCTTCTTGGTGTAGGCCATCTGCTCGGCCTGGATGGCGATGTCGGTGGCCTGGCCCCGGACCCCTCCGAGGGGCTGGTGCATCATGATCCGGGCGTGGGGCAGGGCGTAGCGCTTGCCGGGAGCCCCGGCGCACAGCAGGAACTGCCCCATCGACGCGCCCAGGCCGATGCAGATGGTGCCGACGTCGGGCTGGATGAACTGCATGGTGTCGTAGATCGCCATGCCTGACGTGACCGAGCCGCCGGGGCTGTTGATGTACAGCCAGATGGGCTTGTTGGTGTCCTGGCCCTCCAGGTACAGCAGTTGGGCCATGATGAAGTTGGCCACGTCGTCGTTGACGTCGGAGCCGAGCACCACGATGCGATCCTGAAGCAGCCGGTTGTACACCTCGCTCTGGCGGTTGGCGACAGTGGTCGGTGTCTCGAATCCCACCTCGTCGGGCTCGGGACGAAGTTGGGGAGGAACTGGATGCGAACTCATGGTGACGAGGCTACCGGTGCCGCACGCGTGCAGAACCTCATGAGCCCGACCTGATGCCCATGTGAAGAGGGCTACCCTGAGCGGGCCCGCGGACGTGGCGGAATCAGGCAGACGCGCTGGGTTTAGGTCCCAGTACCCGCAAGGGTGTGGGGGTTCGAATCCCCCCGTCCGCACCCACGAAGGGAGCAACCAGGTGCCTACAGCCATCGTCACCGGAGGAGCGAGAGGACTGGGCCGGGTCTACTGCGCGGCCCTGGCCGGCGAGGGGTTCGACATCGTCGTGGCCGACGTGCTCGACACCACCGAGGCCGTCGACGAGATCGAGGCCGGTGGCGGCCGGGCCATCGGCTGCCACACCGACATCAGCTCCGCGGCCGACACCGAGGCTCTGGCTGCGGCCGCAGCCGGCGCGTTCGGCACCATCGACGTGCTGATCAACAACGCCGCCTACTACTCCCAGATCACCCGCAGCCCGTTCTACGAGGTCTCGCTACAGGAATGGGACCGGGCCTTCGAGGTCAACGTGCGGGGCGCCTGGCTCACATGCTGCGCGGTCTACCCCTACATGAAGAAGCAGGGGTCGGGGAAGATCATCAACATCTCGTCCACCACCTGCTTCAAGGGCACGGTCGGCTTCCCCCACTACGTAGTGAGCAAGACCGCCCTTATCGGATTGACCCGTTGCCTGGCCGAAGAACTCGGGCCCGACGGCATAACGGTCAACACGGTCACCCCCGACCTGATACCCAATCCGTTGCTGCGTCCCTCCGACACCGCCAGCGACGAGTTCGTGGTGGCCGGGCGCTCCATCAAGCGCACCCAGGTTCCGGAGGACATGGTCGGAACGATCCTCTATCTGGCGGGCCGTGGCTCCGACTTCCTGACCGGCCAGAACATCGTGGTCAACGGGGGCGCCTTCTACCACTAGGCCCCTCGTGCCTGAGGCCCCTCGCCGCCGGTGACAGCCCGATTCCGTCCGATCTGAATGACGCTCTAGCCTGAGCCGATGCCACTGAGTGGAGCGCCGTACGGCGAGCACCAGATCGTCCTGCCGGAGCCTTTCGACGAGTCGCTGAAGGACGCTCCCATCGATCTCGAGATCCGGATCGAGATGTTCCGCAAGCAGCACCAGATCCGGCAGCTCGAGAAACGGCTGTACGCCCTGTTCCTGGAGGGGCTGGTGCGGGGCACCAGCCACCAGTCCATGGGCATGGAAGCCACCAGCGCAGCATTCGGTGTGGCGCTCCGCCCCGACGACTACAGCTTCAACACCTACCGCGGCCACGGCCACACCGTCGCCCGGGGCGTCGGACCGGAGCCGATCATCGCCGAGCTGCTGGGCAAGGCGACCGGATTGGTGGGAGGCAAGGGCGGGTCCATGCACCTGACCTCGGTGGAGCACGGGATGATGGGCAGCTACGCCATCATCGGCGCCCACCTGTGCATCGCCAACGGTGCGGCGTGGTCGGCCAAGCTGCGGGGCACCGACCAGGTGGCAGTGGCATTCTTCGGCGACGGGGCCACCAACATCGGGGCGTTCCACGAGGCCGTCAATTACGCGGCCAACTACCGGCTCGGAACCATCTTCGTGTGCGAGAACAACCTCTACATGGAGTACACGCCGATCGCCGAGGTGACCCCGGTGAGGCATCCGGCGGCCGACCGCGCCCCGGCCTACGGGCTGGACGCCGCCATCGTCGACGGCAACGACGCCGACGCGGTCTACCTCGCGGCTCAGGACGCCATCGAGCGGGCCCGAACGGGCGGCGGGCCGTCGATCATCGAGGCCAAGACCTACCGCCACGGTGGCCACAGCCGCGCCGATCCGGGCAAGTACCGCCCCGACCCCGAAGTCGAAGCGTGGTTGGAGCACGATCCCATCCCGATGTACCACCAGCGTCTACTCGATCTCGGTGTCGGCGAGGACCGCCTCACGGCCATCATCGGTGAGGTCGCCGCCGAGATCGACCGGGCCGCCGAGGCGGCCAAGAACGCGCCCGAGCCTGCTCCCGAGGCGCTATGGACCAACGTGTGGGCGGACGGGGGCTCCCAGTGGCGGAACTGACCTACCGGGAGGCGGTGGCGGCCGGCATCGCCCAGGAGATGCGCCGAGACCCCTGCGTCGTGTTCCTCGGCGAGGACGTGGGCGGCGCCGGTGGCGTCTTCAAGACCACGGCCGGACTGCTGGAGGAGTTCGGACCCGACCGGGTCGTTGACACGCCCATATCCGAGCAGGCCATTCTCGGTGCAGCCATGGGAGCGGCGATGACGGGGCTGCGGCCCATCGCCGAGATCATGTTCTCGGACTTCTTCGCAGTGTGCTGGGACTTCGTCGCCAACGAGATCGCCAAATCGCGCTACATGACCGACGGCATGGTCGGCTGCCCGCTGGTGATCCGGTCCGGCAACGGCGCGGGTTTGCGCTTCGGGGCCCAGCACTCGCAGAGCATCGAGAACTGGGCTATGGCCGTCCCCGGCGTCAAGGTGGTCGCGCCGTCCACTCCGAGGGACCTGATCGGGCTGATGGCCGCCTCGGTCCGCGATCCCGACCCCGTTCTGCTGTTCGAGCACAAGGCCCTCTACGCGTCGAAGGGCGAGGTCCCCGAGGGCGAGATCGTCGACGAGCTGGGCAAGGCCCGCGTGCTGCGGGAGGGAACGGACGCCACGGTGGTGGCTCTGGCCCTGATGGTGCCGCGGGCGCTGGAGGCGGCCGATCGTCTCGCGGCCGAGGGCATCCACTTGACCGTCATCGACCTGCGCAGCCTGGTCCCGCTGGACACCGCCACGATCCTCCGATCGGTGGCGGAGACCAGCCGGCTGTTCACCGTGGAGGAGAACCCCCGCCTGTGCGGCTGGGGCGCCGAGATCTGCTCGATCGTCTCCGAGGAAGCGTTCTGGGATCTCGACGGCCCCATCGTGCGGATCACAAC
>VXWX01000050.1 GCA_009835735.1 Acidimicrobiaceae bacterium | reverse complement strand
CGGCCCCGCCGGGCCGGCGCTCGAAGGGAGCGTTGATCCTCAGACCCTTGAACTGGAGGTCGATGATGAGCTCGGCCAGCGACACTGGGCCATTCCTATCACGACGGGGGTCGGTCCATGAAGGCGGCTGGCCGGCCGCGGGTCACCGGGCCGCCGCCGGGTCGGGCCCGGAGCGACCCGGCTCAGCCGGCGCGGTTAGGGGATCTCGTTGCCGGTGGCCAGGATCAGGGCCGGGACCCAGAACGTGTAGATCGCGGTTCCGGCGAGAATCAGGCCAAGGAGCTTGGCCTCGAACTTGCCGTAGGTGGTGAGGGCCACCGAACCGAAGGCAACCAACCAGACGATCAGGATCGACTGGAACATCCAGCTTCCCGAGAAGAAGTCCCACCAGAACAGCGGGAGGATGGCGGTCGGCACGGCGAGGTTCCCCACTACCCGCAGGTCCCATCCGTTGACCTCGCTCTTGCCGAGGACCACGAAGAAGAGGCCGTAGAACGTGACGAGCCCGGCGAGGACGACCGACGCGTCGTCCAGGGGACGGGCCCACATGATGTAGACGGCCTGGACCAGGTTCAGCAGGCCCACGACCAGGGTCGCATTGCCGATGCTGACGAGCGGATTCGAACCCCCTTCCTTCTGGTCGGCTCCTACGCCGAGGAAGAAGAGGGCATTCAGCCACACGATCAAGCCGGTGGCAATGAACACGATGGTTATGGGAGGCATGACAAGCCTTTCGCTGGCCTCACCCGACATTTCGGATGAGACATACTTATTTCATAACCTAAACCCCTCAACCAGGGTCAGTCAAATCCGCCCTCAACTGTGGTCGTGGTCGTGGTGGTGATGGTCGTTCTCGCCGTGATCGTGGCCGGGCGGGCGGGCTGCGTAGGCCGCGGCCAACTCGTCCATCTCGGGTCCCGCCACGATCTCGCGTTCGGCGACGATCGACTCGAGGGCCTCCTGCCAGCGCTCGTAGTACCGGTACTCGCCGGAGGGGTCCGCTTCCCAGCGGGCGATGGCCGCGATCAAGTGGTCACGGAACTCGTCCCAGCTGAAGTGGCCCCCCTCGGCCAGAGCCGCGACCATGGCGAAGCTGCGGCCCTCCCAGGGCTCGTCGAACACCAACTCGCCGTTGAGCCGGGGAGGGGCGGCCGGCCCCTCGATGTCGAGCGTCAGAGACACGAGCGTCCGGCTAGGTGGCGCCGACCTTGGCCACCCCGACCATCGCGTCCCGGGTGACCAGGGCGGCCAGCTCCTCCTCGGAGAGGCCGTCGGTGCCCTCCGGCCGCTGGGGAAGGACCAGGTAGCGGTTCTCGGCGCTGGAGTCCCACACCCGTACCTCCACGCCGTCGTCGAGGTCCAGACCCATCTCGCTCAGCAACGTGCGGGGCTCGCGCACCATACGGCTGCGGTAGGCCGGGTCCTTGTACCACTCCGGCGGCAGGCCCAGCACCGGCCACGGGTAGCACGAGCACAGCGTGCACACCACCACGTTGTGCACGTCGTCGGAGTTCTCGACCACCACGATGTGCTCGCCCTGGGGTCCGGCGAAGCCCAGCTCGGAGATGGCACCGGTGCCGTCGGCCAGCAGGTGCTGGCGGTAGTCGGGGTCGGTCCATGCCTTGGCCACCACCTTGGCGCCGTTCATGGGGCCGACGTCGTTCACGAAGCGGTTGATGAAGCCGTCGAGGACCTCGGACTTGACCAGGCCGCGCTCGGTCAGCAGGGACTCCAGCGCCTCGGCCCGCACCGCGGGCGGGAGCCGGTCGGTGGTGTTGGTGTCAGCCATCTAGGTCGCCTCCAGGTAGCTCTCGAACAGGTCAATGCGCAGCGCGGCCGCCTCCGCGTCCGGGCCCCACAGCTCGGTGGAGTCGAACTCCACCGTGTACACGTGCTGGGGATTCTCGCCCAAGAAGTGGGCGTTGGTGTCGGGCAGCAGCGCGGCGGGGCGCAGGGCGTAGACGGTGCCGGTGCGACCACGGATGTATCCGGGCATCCGGGTGTGGCCGCCGGTTCGCATGTCCTTGGCCCGCACGCGGTCACCGGGCGAGAAGGCGGGCACTTCGTCGATCTCGCGCAGCGAGCCGGCGCCGCCTCGCTCGTAGGTGGGCTTGTTCTCCTCGACGTCGGCGGGCTCGTCGACCGTCTCCCCCGTCAGGTTCCGGGCCCTGGCCTCCACCGCTCCGGGCGCGAGCACGCCGCTGTCGACCAGCAGCGTCTCGGCGCAGGCCAGCCAGCGCCCGTAGTAGCCGTCGACCAGGTAGTCGTAGGGATGCAGGCGTTCCAGGCCGTGGCGGAAGGCGTCGAGATTGGTGCCCGACAGACCCATCGACATGGCGCCCATGGCGAAGGCCCGGCCGTGCCAGGGCTCCCGGAAGACCGGCTCGTCGGGGTCGATGGCCACCGTGCCCCAGCCCTGCATTCCCCCCATGTCGTGGATGCCGTCCATCGGAGCCTCCCGTTTGCTGGATTCCTCGGTCGCTGACCCGGCGTGTCAACTATAAGACAGCGACTCGTCGCAAGAGAAACGCGAGCGCCCCTTACGCCAATCCGGCGAGAGTTCGGGCCTGCGCCAGCAGCGCCTCCTCGGCGTGGGCGTAGCGCTCCTGCTCCTCGACGGCCCGGGCCCGCAGCTGGGCAGCCCGGGCGGTGAACTCCTCGGCCATCGACTTGACCTCGCCGGGGGACGCTCCGCCGGTCGCCCTGCGGGTGGCCACGATACGGCGCGGGTCCAGGGCGTCGGCCAGGGCGGCCGGGTCGAGCCCGAGCCGCCGACCGCAGACCTCGGAGGCCGCGTCGTCCAGCATCTGCGGTGTGATGTCGAGGCCGGTGAGCCCCTGGCGGCTGGCTGCTCGCACCGTCCTTCCCACCACGTTGTAGGCCGTGCGGTAGTCGACGCCGCCGGCCACCATCACGTACTCGGCGAGGTCGGTGGCCTGGGCGAAGCCGCGCTCCAGTTCAGACCACATGCGCTCGGCGTTGACGCTCAGGGTTCTCACCACTCCGGTGGTGAGGGCGCTCACCCGGATGGTGAAGTCGAGGGCCCTGGGGATCTCGCCGTAGGCGAAGATCAGGTTGTCGCTGCGGGCCGACGGGCTCTTGACCACGGCCAGGAAGCCGCTCATCCGGCCGATCAGCACCCCGCTGGCTCCCCGGATGATCGACAGTGCGTAGGGGTTGCGCTTCTGCGGCATCAGCACCGATGCCCGGGTGAACGGCCCGGCCAGGTCGACGTAGTCGAACTCCTGGCTGGACCAGATCTCGAGGTCCTCGGCCAGCTTGGCCTGGTTGGCGATCATGCTGGCCGAAGTGGCCAGAAGGTCGATGAACACGTCGGTCTGCCACATGGCGTCGCGGGTATGGACGATCACACCGTCGAACCCGAGTGCGTCCGCGATGGCGCCCCTGTCGTCGAGCAGCCGGCTGCCGTTGACGCAGCCCGCGCCTCCGGGGCTGGTGTTGACCTGCTCGAGAGCGGCCGAGAACCGCTCTCCGTCCCGCAGGGCGGGCGGGACGAAGGCGAGGAGGTAGTGGCCGAAGGTGGACGGCTGGGCCTGCTGGAGGTAGGTCTGGTCGCCCATGAAGGTCTCGGCATGCTCGGCCGCCACCGCGGCGGCCGCCGTCGCGAAGTCGGCCCCGACCTCGATGAGGTGCGCCGTCTGGGACCGCAGCAGCAGCCTCAGCGCGACTCGGGCGGCCTCCCGCCGGGGACGACCGGCGTGGAGCCACCCGGCAGAGTCGCCGATGCGTTGCACGAAGTGGCGCTCCCGCGAGTTGTAGACCTCCCCGGAGGCGGCGTCGTAGGGGAAGTCGGCGGGGTCGGTGCGGTGGGCTTCCAGCAGCACGCCCAGCAGGTCAGCCGCGGCCGGCTCGGGAATAAGGCTCCGGGCCCGAAGATCGAGCACGTGGCCCAGGTCGGCCAGGTTCAGGCCGTGGTGCAGCAGCGGCGCGTCGGCGATCTCCCAAGCGAACCCGGCGTCGACCAGTTCCCGGGCGGGCGCCTCCGACGACGGCCCGGCGAGCCGCGGCGCCGGGTTGGATCCCCTCGAGTCCCCGCTCACCGGCTATCCCCACTCATCGGTCTCGGCGGATCGACGGTCGGTGGCGGCAGTCACGACAGCATCGACCATCGCCGGGGCTGCGCCGGTCTCGGGCCGGTCCAGTCCTTCCAATTCGGCGGGCGACGCCACTTGCTCCAGGACCTCCGTCAGCGGGCGACCGCTCAGCCGGGCGGTCCGATACGCCTCCTGGAGCTCGTCGTTGGCCCGGTGCTTGCCCAGGCGGGCCGACAGGCGCTTCAGCAGTTCCTGGGACCCGAAGTCGCCCATGGTCTCCAGGTTGGCCGCCATCACGCCCGCATCCACCTCGATGCTCGCCGCGAGGTCGCGGGCCAGGCCCAGTTGGGCCAGCAGGTAGTGGCCAGTCTCCGGCAGCAGCACCCACTCGGTCTTCCAGGTGCGGCCGTCGCGCTCGTGGTCGCCGACCATGGTTTCGGTCAGCACCCCCGCCGCTGATCGCACCAGCCTGCTCAGCGTGACCATCTGCTCGCTGCGCTCGGGGTTGCGCTTGTGGGGCATGGTGATGCTGCCCATCGTGGCCTCCGAAGCGGCCTCGGCCACTTCGCCGATCTCGCGCCGCTGGAGGTTGTACACCTCGTTGGCCATGCGGGCCATCGTGGCCGACACCAGAGCCGCGTTGCTGGCGAACTCTGCGATCCGGTCCCGTGCCGTCAGCCACGAGATGGTCGGCTCGCCCAGACCGAGGCGCTCACAGAACCGTCTGCGCAACTCGGGACCGAGTTCGCCGTAGAAGCCCAGGGCCCCGACCGCGCCGGCCAGCTGTCCCACCACCAGGCGGGGTCGGCTCTGGTGCCATCTCTCCAGGTGCCGGGCCGTCTCATCGGCCCACGACGCGGCCTTGAGACCGAAGGTCACCGGGGCTCCGGGCTGGCCGTGGGTGCGGCCCAGCATGGGCGTGTCGCGATGGCGTACGGCCAGATCGAGCAGCGAGCCCTCCACAGCCCGCAGGTCGCGCCACACGATCCCGCCGACGTCTCGCATCTCCAGCGCGGCGGCGGTGTCGGACACGTCCTGCACGGTGGCGCCGTAGTAGACGTGCTCGCGGGCGTGCTCAGGCAGGCAGGACTGGAGCTCACGCACCAGCCCGATGGTGGAGTGCGAGGTCCGCCGGGTCTCGGCGCCCAATGCAGCCGGATCGAGGCTCCGGGCGTCGAGACCGTTGATGGCCTGCGCCGATGTCGCGGGAATGATCTGCAGGTCGGCCTGGGCGGCTGCGAGGGCCTTCAGCACGTGCACCCATCTCTCCAAGCGGGCCCGCTCGCTGAAGATGGCTATCGATTCCGCGGTCGACCAGCCATGTCCGTAGACAGCCGAGTCGATCAGGTGCGCGTCCACGTACCGTCTCCGGAACCGGCCAGCGTGCGGAGGCCCTCGTGCACCTCGGTGAGCGAGGCCCCCCAAGGCACCATCACCGTGCGTGCTTCTTGTTCGAAGCCCTCGTCCAGCATGCAGCAGCGGCTCAGCACGAGCCCGTGGAGGGACTCGTCGGCGCCGATCAGGCGGCGGGGGCACCAGTCGATGGTCCGGGCCGGCTCGGTGCCGTAGAACCAGCGGTGGATCTGCTGGGAGCGCTCGCAGCCCAGCAGGGCGGAGCCGGCGAACGACGGACGCAGGTCGAGGTGCGAGATGTCCACGCCCTCGATGTCGATGCCGGCGCCCCGGCAGGGGACGATCAGCCCCTCGGGCAACGGCTCGGTCACGAGGGCCCGGCTGTCGACGATCCTCTCCTGCACGGCGATGGGGGGCAGATCCTCGGCGAAGTCCAGGACCCTGGCCACCTGGTCGGCGAGCTTCGAGGGCTCGGGCGGCACCACGTCCACCACCGTGATCCGCACCGGCTCGGCATTGAGGAGGAAGCAGACATGGCGGTACCGGCCCTCCACCACGACGCAGCGCCGGTCCGGGCAGCGCAGCGCGGCCCGAGCCAGGTGGGTTGCGATACCGAGGTCGGCGCCGTCGTCGTGTACGTAGGCGCACTCCTCGGCGGTGGCCAGCACCCGGGCAGCCACCGCGGGCGAGAAGAGCTCGTCGCTGCCGTCGCGGGCCAGCTCCACCAGCGCGCAGCGGTCGGGATCGCCGTCGAGGCGGGCCACCACGAACCTGGTCCGGAAGTAGGCCTCCCGTCCGGTGAACCGGGCCACCAGATCATCCGGCGCCAGGCTCGGGACCGCGGCCACCGACACCTGCCCGTACCGCGACGGCATGATGTTGGGCGAGGCGGGGTCTAGGTCGAACATGCGGCAGCAAGACGGGTTCGGAGGGTGTCGGATCGCAACCCGCGCCGGAGGGCCTCCACTGCGAGAATCTCGTCGGGCGAGATGTTCGCCAGGTTGACGTTCGCCCCCAAGTGGTTCACGAGCCACGCCTGCTGTTCGCGTCGGGGGGCCTCGTACACCACCGGGGCATCGGTTCCGACGCCCTCGAGAGCGTCCACGAGGTCGGCCCTTACGAGCCCGTCGGCGGTGTAGAGGCCCACAGTCCCGCTCTCTCGACCCTCGGCCACCAGCCAGCACGCTCCGCTGTCGATGTCGCGGCGTGCCTCTTCGAGCCACTGCTCCGGTCGGGCCGGCTCGCCGGGATCCTTGCTCCCCACTTCGGCGAACACCTCGAAGGTGTGGTCGCGGGCCGCGGCGATCAGTACCAGTTTGGCACTCGGGGGCATCCCGCTCGCGCCCCTCGAGACCTCCACGCAATCGAATCCCAGGTCCCGGGCCCAACTGAAGAACTCCTCGCTGCGGCCCTGCCGCCAAGCGGCCTCCAGCAGCGTGCCCCCGGGGCAAGCCTTGATGTCGTGGGTTCGGAGCAACTCGATCTTGGATGCGATCGCAGTGTCGAGATAGGCGGTGCCGAAACCGAACTTCCAGACATCCACGAACGCACCGTGGTCCTCCACCATTGCTTCGATGCCCGCCAGCGGCGTGCCGGTGTCGATTACGTGGGTGATGCCGAGTCGGCGCGGCTTGGTCGTCCGGGCGGCCGTTCGAAGGAACCGGGGAGACTCAGAGATGGGCATCCGGGCGATCTCCTGACCGGCGCCACACATCGTTGGGCCGGGAGTCCATTCTACGTGTGCTTGCCGGAGCGAGTCCGGTGGCGGCCAGCGCGACGCCGGCCACGAGCGCCCGGCCTGACGTGGCGCCCACCCCGGCCAGCGACGCCGCGGCCCGGCACATCCCGGGCTGATCACCGGACGCAGCTGCGTCCAGCAGGGCGTGCGCGGGCTGGATGCTCTGCCCGGCCGCGGCCCAGCGCAGGAAGGCTCGGCTCAACCGCGTGGTGCGGGCGCTGCCGGCCAGTTCGGTGAGGGCGCCGCGCCGATCCGGGTCGATGGCGCCAACCAGCAGGATCCCCGCGAGTACATCGTCGCCGCTGGGGGTGAGCCCGGTCCCGCGACCCTGGAGCCGGCGGGTTGCCGCCGCCAGGTCGCCGCGGCGGACATCGCCGGTCACCGCTTCCCAGACGACGGCCAGTTCCGGAGCTGGACACGCAGCCAGGTCCTGCCATGCCCGTGAGTCGGCGCCGAGGTGCTCGGGCAGGCTCGGCGCCCAGGGCGCGCACCCGTCGAGGCGGATCATCAGCCGGCCCGCGGTGAGCGCTCCTCCGCCGACGCTTACCCGGTCGTGCCGACTAGCGAGCTCGGGCAGCTCATCGACGACGAGGTGCAGAGGTCCTGGCCAGGCGCGCGGGCCCAGCACCGCGAACAGCGTCTCGGAGGGTCCCGAGACGTAGAACCCCTCGCGAAAGACTCCCTCCACCCGACCGGAAAACCCCTCCGACGCGGCTTCCAGCACGGCCTGACCGGCCGAGACCGCGGAGAGCAGACCGGCCGCTGCTGTACCGTGCGGCCGTGCCATCTCGGGAGCCAGCCTCACCTGAGCCTCCATCGCTGGACGACCTGGTCGCCGCGGTCAGGGACCATGCGGGCCTGCGGGCCAAGCAGGTCATCGGCGCCGTCCGCCGGGTGATCGACCCCTCCGATCCGCTGACCGGACCGGGCGACGACGGTGCCGTCGTCGAGACGGCCGGCCGCGGCTCCATGATCGTTTGCGGCGAGGCGATGCATCCCGCATTCGTGGCGGCCGATCCCCGGTCGGCCGGGGTGGCGGCCGTGCTCGCCAACGTCAACGACTTGGCGGCCATGGGCGCGGTGCCCAGGGGCATCGTCAACACGGTGGTGGCGCCCGCCTCGGTCGCGGCCGAGGCGCTCGAGGGCATGGCCGAGGCGGCCGCCCTCTACGACGTGGCGATCGTGGGCGGGCACATCAGCGAGCACGAGGGCGAACCGGCGCTGTCGGCCTTCGCGGTGGGCGACGCCGATCGGGTCCTGTCGGTTAGCCGCGCCCGGCCCGGCCAAGATCTCGTGTTCGCCACCTGCCTGGAGGGCCGAATGCGGGCCGACTTCCCCTTCTTCACCACGCTCGCCCATCAGGGACCCCGCCTGGCCCGGGATGTGCGCCTGCTGGCCGAGGCCGCCCGCGACGGCCTGGCCCATGCAGCCAAGGACGTGAGCATGGCTGGCTCGATCGGCTCGCTGGCGATGCTTCTCGAGCCTGGCGAACTGGGAGCCGAGATCGACCTGGGCGAGCTGCCGGCACCGGCCGGGGTGAGCCTGGATCGCTGGCTCGTCTGCTTCCCGACCTATGCGTTCTGGCTCACCACCGACCGGCCCGGCCGCTGCGTGGACCTGTTCCGCTCGGCCGGGCTTGCCGCTGCGGTGGTCGGCACCATCACCGGCAGCGGCGTGCTCACGATGCGAGACGGGGACGCGAGCCGCGAGGTGTTCGACCTCAAGAGCGAGCCCATCACCGGACTGTGGAGCTAGAGGCAGGGCCAACTCAAGCTCCCGCCGTCTCGACGCGACTTCTCATGGCCCGCCGGTTCTCCTCGAACAGCTCCAGATCGGCTGTCTCCAGATCCTCGAAGGACCCAGCGTCGATGCCGGGCGCGCCCCCGCCGGGCTCCCCCGTATCGGTCACCGTCACCACGTAAACGGGGGTCATGGTCGACGGGTCGGGCTCGACCATGCTCACGACGGCCAGCCCGGTCGGCAAGTGCATCTCCATGCACTGGTAGGGATCGGCGAGGCCGGACGCCAGGTCGCCCTGCTCGTGGATAACCGCCCACACCTGGCCCGCCTGGCGTGCCGCGTTGATGCTCTCGCGGCGCTGACGCTCGGCCCGCTCGTTCAGCAGCTCGCGGCGGCGGATGGCGAACCCGCAGCCAGCGGTCGCCTCTGTGAGGCCGTAGGCGATCGTTTCGCCTGTGGCGCTGACCGCTGCGTCCAGGACGGCGGAGCGATACTCCCACCGCTGGACCAGCTCCTCGAGATCGGAGACATCAACAAGGGCGTCGGCCACGGCCCGGACCAGCTTCACGGCGGACTGGTAGGCGTCGGGGTTGGTGGTGGCCGTCGGATAGAGGCGGCGCTCGCTCTCGTTCCAGTGGGCGGCCAGCACAGCGGTGGGGTCTGCGTCACTCGCACCGCTCGGCATCGTCGTCGCTCCTTGTCGTGTGCGGCGCCCGCCCCGGTGGACCCGAGGCTTGGCATGGCCCCTCGCCTCTCATCTACTATAAGAAAGTCGGTTCTGCTATCGGCAGACTTGAGGGTTCCGTTTCGGATCCGACGGACCCGGCGGGGTCTGGCGAGAGGAGTGAGCCTTGACCGAGACCGCAATTCTCGCTCTCGGAGGCAATGCACTCATTCGCGAGGACCAGCGCGGCACCCTCGAGGAGCAGTACACCAACGCCCTGGCCATGGCCCACTCGGTGCGGTCTCTGATCCGTAAGGGATGGAACGTGGTGATCGTGCACGGCAACGGCCCCCAGGTCGGCAACCTGGCCATCCAGCACGAGGGCTCGACCGACCTGGTGCCCGCGCTGCCGTTGTTCACTCTGGGAGCCATGACCCAGGGCCAGCTGGGAAGCCTCATCTGCCTCGCTCTCAACGAGGTCTGCAAGCGCGAGATCACCGGCGCGGTGTCCGTCATCACGCATGTCGAGGTCGACCCCTGCGATCCTGCCCTGTCGCACCCCACCAAGCCCATCGGCCCATTCTTCGACCAGACCGAGGCGGACGCGCTGACATCGGTACGGGGGTGGACCATGGTCGAGGATTCGGGCCGGGGCTACCGGCGGGTGGTCCCGTCGCCGCGGCCGATGGCCCCTATCGAGGCTCCGGCCATATCGACGCTGGTCGACCTCGGATACATAGTCGTGGCCGGCGGAGGCGGCGGGATCCCGGTGTCACGCTCGGCCGACGGCGCCTACCGGGGGGTGGACGCGGTCATCGACAAGGACTTCGCCGCGGAGAGGATCGCCGATTCCGTGGGCGCCCAGGCCCTGGTTATGGTGACCGGTGTGGACGCGGTGCGCCTCAACTTCGGCACCTCCCAGGAGCAGCCCGTCACCGAGATGACCGCATCGGTCGCCCGTCGCCACCTGGCCGACGGCCAGTTCCCTCCCGGCAGCATGGGACCCAAGGTGGAGGCCGCCATTGAGTTCGTGGAGGCCGCGGGGCGGATCTCGGCGATAACCACGCCCGAACTCGTTTACGCGACTCTCGATGAGCCCGCCGGCGTGATTGAGGGTCCCCGGGGCACACGGATCGTGCCCGACCCCGTGCCTGCGCCGATCTCCTGACGGATCCATGCCATGACCGCCAGAGCCAAGGTTGTCGCAGACTGCTACGTCGACAGCGTGCGACTGCTCGAGGCGACTCGCGCCATGCTGGAGGCTCCCGGCGTCGACTGGGCCTGGGCGCTCATGGCCACGCCGGCCAACCTGGAGGTCCTGCTTGACGAGGGAGTGACCGAAGGGCTCGACGGGGCCGCGGCCAACGATCTCGTTCTTGCGATCAGGGGCACCGACGAGCACTTGCCGGCAGCCCTGTTGAGAGCCTGGGCGGTGCTATTCGAGGAGAGCGGGTCAACCGGCACCGGCGCCCCGCCTGCCGACACACGCCCCGCCGATCTGGACGAGGCTCTGGTCTCGGCACCCGAGGCCAACGTCGCCATCCTCTCCGTACCGGGCCCTTACGCGGCCCTGGAGGCTCACAAGGCCCTGACCCGCGGCCTCGACGTGCTGCTGTTCAGTGACAACGTCCCCCTGGCCGACGAGATCGACTTGAAGCGACGGGCCCGTTCGCTAGGCCGGCTGGTCATGGGCCCCGGAGCGGGCACGGCCGCATTGGGCGGGGTTGGGCTCGGCTTCTCCAACCGGGTGGCGCCGGGGCCGGTGGGAGTGGTCGCGGCCGCGGGCACGGGTGCCCAGGAGGCCATGACGCTGCTCGACCGCTGGGGATCCGGTGTCTCACATGTAATCGGCGTGGGGGGCCGCGACCTGTCTGAAGACGTCGGCGGGCTTATGGCCGAAGCCGCGGTGGAGGCGTTCGACCGTCACGACGGAACGGAGCTGATCCTGCTGGTCTCCAAGCCGCCGGCTCCGGCTGTGGCCGAGCGTCTGCTGACCAAGGACACCAACAAGCCGATCGTGGCTGCTCTGATCGGTCTGGACCGGCCCGTGGCTGTGGCGCCTGGAGTAGCGGTGTGCAGCACGCTCGAACAGGGCGTGGTGGAGTCCCTGGATCGCCTCGGCCACACCGGCGCCGACCCGATCGGCACGATCGACGCCGAGACCGCCCGGCTCTCCACCTCCCTCGACCAGCGCCGGGGACGGATGGTGGGACTGTTCAGCGGGGGCACGCTGGCCTACGAGGCGATGACCATCGCCAGCCGCCACATCGGCCCGGTGTTCTCCAACACGCCGCTCGACCCTGAATGGGGGCTGCCCGGTCCGCCCGACGGCCACGTGTGCCTGGATCTGGGCGAGGAGGAGTTCACGGTGGGACGCCCCCACCCCATGATCGATCCCGAGGCAAGGCTCGAATGGCTGCGCGACCAGGTCTCGGATCCGACGGTGGCGGCGGTGCTGCTCGACGTGGTCATCGGCGACGGCTCCCATCCGGACCCGGCCTCCATGCTCGCCCCGGCCGCGGCGGAGATAGTGGAGTCGGGGGCGGCTGTCGTGGCTTACGTGCTGGGTACCGACCGGGATCCCCAGGGCTTCGAGCAGCAGCGTTCGATCATGCGGGAAGCGGGCTGCGTCGTGGCTGAGACCAATGCCCGGGCCGCTCTGGCCGCGGCCGCGCTCGTGAACCGCGACCCCGCGCTAGTCCATCACGATCTAGCCACCAATCTCCGGGCGTGAACCTGCCGGCGCGTGTCGCCATCGCCACCTACTCGGTGAGGCCCCGGGGCGGGGCGGTGCACAGCGTGGAGCTGGCCGAGGCTCTGGCCGCCGAGGGTGTCGACGTGACGCTGGTCGCCCTGGGTGACCCGGCCGAGGGGTTCTTCCGGCCCACTTCGGTGCCGGTGCGAATCGTCGAGGCGCCGCCCCGGACGGGCACCCTGACCGAGCGAGTGTTCTCCCACATCGATGCCCTCGAAGCCAGCTTTGGCACTGACCTCGCGGACCGCTTCGACATCGTGCACACCCAGGACTGCATCTCGGCCCGAGCCGCGGCCCGGGTTCGCTACCGGGGAGCCGGGTTCGTCCTGTTCCGCACGGTCCACCACATAGATGACTTCACCACCCCGGCGCTGGTCGAGTGCCAGGACGCGGCCATCACCGAGCCCGACCGGGTGCTGGTGGTCAGCGAGCCGTGGAGGCGGCGCCTGCTCGACGACTACGGCGTGAAGGCCGCCGTGGTCACCAACGGCGTGCGGGTCGAGCGGTTTGCAGGCGCAGCGCGGTCACCGGGTGGGCGCGACGCCCTGCGGTCCAGGATCAACGCCGGTGAACGCCACGTGTACCTGACGGTGGGAGGCATCGAGCCCCGCAAGGGCTCGCGCTACCTGGTCGAGGCGCTGGGCCTGTTGAAGGCCATGCCGGGCCCGCGCCCGATGCTGGCCGTGGTGGGCGGCCACTCTTTCCAGGACTACCAGGCCTACCGGGACGAGGTACTGGGGTCGCTGGACTCCCACGGCTTGCGCCTCGGAGACGACGTGGTGCTGGTGGGCACGGTGCCCGACGGGGAGCTGCCCGGCTGGTTCGGCGCCGCCGACAGCTTCGTGTTCCCGTCGATCAGCGAGGGCTGGGGCCTGGTCGTCCTCGAGGCGCTGGCCGCGGGGCTGCCGGTGGTCGCCTCCGACATCGCGGTATTCAGAGAGTTCCTCACCCACGACACCGACGCCGTGTTGACCGAGGCAGCCAACCCCTCGTCGCTGGCGGCCGGCATGGCCCAGGTGCGAGACGACCCGGAGCTGGTCCTCCGGCTGCGATCCGCTGGAGCCGCTACGGCGGACCGCTACTCATGGACCAGCACGGCCCGGCGCCACATAGAGCTGTACGCCGAGGTCTACGCCGGGGCCTGAGTCCCCGAGGACTCCCCCGCCCGGCCCGGCCGCGACAGCAGCGTGCCGGTGACCAGGGCCAGCGTCGCCCAGGCCGCGGCTAGACCGCCCAGCGAGGCGAGGCGGAACCGCCACACGAGGTCGGTGGGCGCGTCGATGGCATCGGGGTTCCCGGGCAGGGCCAGGAAGATCACGAGGAGCCCCGCGCCGTAGAGCGCGGCCGTCGCCCAGGCCTTGGCCACCGGAGACAGGGAGACCCCTCGATGGAACCGCCACACGGCCCAGGTGAGCAGGATCGAAAGACCCAGCACGGCGAAGTACAAGACCGTGCGCTCGTTGACGGTGTCGGGGTCGCCGACCGCCGGCGGGTTGGCCGGATACTTCAGGAACGGCACCAGGACCACGGCCACGAACCCGAAGAACCCGAGTCGGATAGAGGCGGTCAGAGGGGTGGACGCGACCAGCCGGGGTCCGACCGCGGCGAGCACGACCGCGAAGATGACGCCCAGGGCCAAGCCGAACACGATCAGCCCGATCGCTCCGCCGATCTCCTGCACTCCCCGGCTGAAGAGATCCTCGTGATGGGCGCCGCCGGTGGCGTGGCTGACGCTGTCCTCGAGGGCGATGGCGTCGCGTATCGGCCCCCGGCCGGCGGTTGCTGCGAACAGGGCCGCTGCGACGCCCGCGGCCAGACCGGCCAGGCAGCCGATCCCGAGGATCCGCCTCATGTGGCCAGCCGAATGCTCAGTGGCAGGGCACGCCCAAGAAGTGGCGGCCGTCGTGGAAGAACTCGTGGAGAGTCTCGGCGGCTTGGCTGAGCACGACGCCGTTCTCAAGCATGACAAAGTAAGAGACCACCGCGGCGAGCGCGACGAGCGCCCAGGCCCACACCGGCACATCGACATCGGGAAGGGCCGGTGCGGGTATGGGCAGGGCGTGCGATTCCATGGGCGCAGTGTGGCACACGCCGCGTCGCGCCACCAAACGCCGCCCCTCCCGCCGGTTCGTCTAGGCGACGTTCCCCGGCCCCAGCAGGGCCTCGCCGGCCGGGGCTTCTGACTGCCAAGATTGGTCGAGCCCGCAGCGCAGGGGAACGGGCGACAAGGGTCGGTGCGTTGGCGGCACCCGCTCCCAGAGAAGCGCTGGACGACTCCCGTGCCAGCGCACCGAGAACGACAGCAGGCCGTGGCGGGTGGCCAGACCCCGCACGTCGAGCGGCGCGCCCTTCCAGTCGCCGGGCAGCGCGGGCAGGACGACGAGGTGATCGGGGGCTTCGGCCGCCAGGCAATCCAGCGCGGCCTCGATGCCAGCCAGGCCGTCCCCACCGAAAGTGATGCTGTCGCGGACCGCGGCGGCAAGACCGTCGCCGGTCGCCGTCCCGGGGGCTGAATCCCGAGGAGTCTCAATGAGCAGGCGGTGCGCGTCGCGGGCTACGGCCGGTGCCTCGACCCCCAGGACGGCGGCGGCCTGCTCCAGCGTGAGCCGGTCGAGGCGGTCGCCGGCGGCCGCGACCAATGGACCGGCACACTCCGCCAATCCCGAGTCCCGGCCGGCCCGCAGCCGCCGCGACGCCAGGGCCCGCAACACGACCACCGCCACCTCCGGTTGAGGTCGTGAGCGCTCGACTGCGTCAGCGACCACCGCTCTAGCTCTGTCGGCCTCGTCGGGCAGGCCCACCTGATCGAGCACAATTGCGGCCCGGGCCGCAGCCTCCGGCTCGGCGCCGCCTGCGGCCAGGATCGATGCCGGGATGCCTCGTCGCCATGCGCGAACCGCCGTGGCGTCAGGCAGCTCCGCCGAAGCGGCCCCGGCCACCATCGCCTGCCAACCAGCCGCGACCTGTCCGGGCGAGCCGAGGACGGAGGCTCCCCCGTCCGCCGGCAGGCAGACCCGCAGCGGCACATTGCGTGCAAGCGGAAGAACCGCGACGGCCGCGGCGAGTCCCGCACGGCTGGATGCCTGACAGTCGCCCGGCGGTGGTCCGGACCGGACCTCATTCCAAACCTGGCCGTCAGAGACCGCCGCCGCGCCGCCCGGGACCCGTCCCAACTCGACCGCAGTCAGGTCGCCAACCAGCAGCTGGGAGCCACGAACCCCGGCCCGCTTGGCGGACCCGGTCACGGCGAGGGCCAGACTCACCGGTACCGGCGTCTCGTTGACGAACTCCACAACCACCCCCCGGCGGGCCCCAGCGGTGACCGCGGCGACCTGCTGCACTACGTCGCCGCCGGGAACCTTCATGGCCGTGGCCACGACGGGCATGTCGTCGACCAGACGGGTGCGGACCGCGGCCTCCTGGGCGGCGACATGCCAGCGGTCCTCAGCCCCGACGGCCCAGCCCACTCGCCACGGCGATCCCAAGGGTTCGACAGTGCCGTCGGCGCCGACGGTGGCGACGGGTCCCTCAAGGTCGCCGACGAACTCTCCAGCCGGACGCTCAGGCACTGCCCCTCCGGGACTTCACCGGCGGGTTTCGCTGGTGGGGGGCCGGTCGAGGAGCGCCCGGTAGGCCTCGGCGGCGGGACGGCCGTCCTCGATCACCGCCCGCACCTCCTCGGTGATCGGCATGTCCACACCCCGCGAGCGGGCCAGCGCGGCCACCACCGGCGTGGACTTGACGCCCTCGGCCACCTGGTCCATGGACGCCACGATCTCGGTGATCGCCTCGCCCCGGCCCAGACGCTCGCCCACGTGGCGGTTGCGGCTCTGAGGGCTGACGCAGGTGGCCACGATGTCGCCGATCCCAGCCAAGCCCGCGAAGGTGGCCGGCTCACCGCCGAGGGCCACTCCCAAGCGGGTCACCTCGGCCAGGCCCCGGGTTATGAGCGCGGCCCGGGTGTTGTCGCCGGCTTCGAGGCCGTCGGATATGCCGGCGGCCAGGGCGATCACGTTCTTGGTGGCGCCCGCGATCTCGGCCCCCACGATGTCGGTGTTGGTGTACACCCGGAAGTCACCGGCGCAGAGCACGTCCCGCAACCTCTCGGCCAGCGGGGCGTCGGCGGGCGCCATGGCCAGCACGGCCGCCGCGGCTCGCCCGGTGAGGATCTCCTTGGCCAGGTTCGGCCCGGTCAGCACCCCGGCGGGGCGCCCGGGCAACTCGTCCTCTATCACCTCGGTCATCCGCTTGCGGGTGCGCCTCTCCAGGCCCTTGGTGAGCGACACCACCGGCGTGCCGTCGCCCACATGCGGGGGCAGCAACCGCAGGGTGTCGCGGAATCCGTGGGAGGGCACGGCCATCACGACCGCGTCGGCGCCGCCGGCCGCCTCGCCGATGTCCGCGGTGGCCCGCAGCTCGGGGTGCAGTGCCCGGCCGGGCAGGTAGCGGGGGTTCTCGCCGGTCGAGTTGAGCACGCCTGCGATCGCGGGATCGCGGGCGTAGAGCACGGTGGAGGCGTTGTGGGCGCAGAGATGGGCGACGGTGGTCCCCCACGAGCCTGCGCCGATCACCCCGACCCGAAGGTTCACAGCCGTAACCCTAGACTCGACCCCGAGGCCGAGCGGATAGGGAGCGCTTCATGAGTACCGGCGCGCAGGCGCCCAGTGGCATCGCCGCCAGTGTCTGAGGAGCCCGTCACGGCGGTGGTCGTGCCGATCCGCTCCTTCGAGGGCGCCCTGTCGCGGCTGGAGCACGTCCTCGGCCGCTCCGGCTGCCGCGATCTGATGCGCAGGATGGCGGGCCGGGTGGTGGCCGCGGCCGACGGCCTGCCGGTTCATGTGGCCACCGACGACGCTGAGGTGGCGGCCTGGGCCACGAACCTGGGGGCGGACGTCGTGGCGGTGGGGCGGCCCGGCCTGAACATAGCGGTATCGGTGGCCGTGGACCGGCTGGCCGCGGCCGGAGTGGAGCGGGCGGTGGTGGCCCACGCCGACCTGGCGCTGGCCCGGACGCTGCGGCCGGCGGCGGGCCCGGGACTGGTGATCGTGCCGGACGGGCGCCGCGACGGCTCCAACGTGGTGTGCGTCCCCACCGGCTGCGGGTTCCGCTTCGCCTACGGGCCGGGTTCGTTCGCCCGCCATGTGGCCGAGGCCGAGCGGCTTCAGCTGTCCGTAACGGTGGTTCAGGACGATGACCTTGCCTACGACATCGACCACCCCGAGGATCTGCTGGCGCTGCCCGCACAGGATCGGCTCGCTCTGGGTGTCGACTCGTTGGCGGTGAGCCCGTGACAACCGTCGACGTGGCCGTGCCGGCACGGGCGCTCGCCATCGGGGCCCACCCCGACGACATCGAATTCGGCTGCGGGGGAACGCTGGCCAAGTGGGCCGAGGCCGGCTGCGAGGCGAGCCTGCTGGTGTGCACCGACGGCTCGAAGGGGACCTGGGATGCCGGCGCCGACATCGCGGCCCTGGTGGCCCGCCGCCGACGGGAGCAGTCCGAGGCGGCCCGCCGGCTCGGCGCGCTGGGCGAGGTGCGCTTCCTGGGCGAGGTGGACGGGGAACTGGAGGTGACCATGGCCCTGCGCAGCCGAATGGCCAAGGTCATCCGGGAGCTGCGCCCCGACGTGGTGCTGGGCCACGACCCGTTCAAGCGCTGGCGCCTCCACCCCGACCACCGGGCTGCCGGGTTCCTGTGCATGGACGCGCTGGTGGCCGCCCGCGACCCGCACTTCTTCAAAGAGCACGGCATTGGTCACCACCGCCCTGTCGAGCTGCTGCTGTTCGAGTGCGAGGCTCCCGATCACGTCGAGCAGGTGGCCCCGGCCCAGATCGAGGCCAAGGTCCAGGCCCTGCTGGCCCACGAGAGCCAGTTCGTGAGCACCCACGGCATCAATCCTGACGACGACGGCACCGGCATGGCGGCGTTCCGGGCCCGCGTCGTCGAGAAGTGCCGGGACGCCGGTCGCAGGGCGGGCCTGCCCTATGGCGAGGCCTTCAAGCGCGTCGAGCGGGTGTGACCCCGGACATGCCCGAGGTAGCCGCCGCGCCTCGGGGACTAAGCACCGCAGAGGTCGAGCAGCGCCGCCGCGAGGGCCGCACCAACGATGTGCCCGACGCCCCGGTCCGCACCGTGGGCCAGATCGTCCGCAACAACGTGCTCACCCCGGTCAACGCCATCATCGGCTCGATGTTCGTGCTCATCATGGTGGCCGGCTTCCCGGCCGACGCACTGTTCGCCGGGGTGGTGGTGTCGAACAGCGTCATCGGCATCGCCCAGGAGCTCAAGGCCCGCCGCACGCTGCACAAGCTGGCGGTGCTGTCGGCCCCCCGGGCCCGGGTGGTCCGCGACGGCCGGACGCAGCAGGTCGGCACCAGCGAGGTGGTGGCCGACGAGATCCTGGAACTCCAGCCCGGCGACCAGGTGGTGGTGGACGGCGAGGTGGTGGCCGCCCGTGGCCTGGAGATCGACGAATCGCTGCTGACCGGCGAGAGCGACCCGGTCGACAAAGCCCCAGGCGACAGCGTGATGTCGGGGGCGTTCGTGAACGCCGGCGCGGGCTGGTATCGGGCCACCGCCATCGGTGCCGACTCCTACGCGGCGCGCCTGTCGGAGGAGGCCCGCCGGTTCAAGCTGGCCGGCAGCGAGCTAAAGGGCGGCGTCAACCTGATCCTGCGCCGTCTGACGTGGATCATCCCGCTAGCCACGGTTCTGCTGCTGGGGAGGCTGCTGGCCACCGAGGACCGCTGGCAGGAGGCGCTGCGGGGCACGGTCGCGGCCGCAGTGGCCATGGTGCCCGACGGCCTGGTGCTGCTCACCAGCCTGTCTTTCATCACCGGCGTGGTCGCGCTGGCCCGCCGGAAGGCGCTGGCCCGGGAGCTGGCGTCGGTCGAGCTGCTGGCCCGGGTCGACACCCTGTGCCTCGACAAGACGGGGACGATCACCACCGGGGACATCTCCTTCGAGCGGGTGGAGCTGCTGGGAGCGGCCAGCGAGGCCGAGGCGACCGGCGCGCTGGCCGCGCTGGCCTCGGCCGACCCCGCACCCAACGCCACCCTGGCCGCCATCGTCGATGCGGTCGGCGACCCGCCACCCGGATGGAGGCTGACCGGCAGCGTGCCGTTCTCGTCGGCCCGCAAGTGGGCCGCGGCCAGCTTCGAGGGCCGGGGTACCTTCCACCTGGGCGCGCCCGACGTGCTGCTGGGAGCGGGCGACGCCAGTGACGACGCTCGGGCCAAGGCCGCGGCCGCCTCCGCCGACGGCGAGCGGGTGCTGGTGGTGACCCGCTCCGGCGCGGCGGAGCTGTCCGGCGAGGCCCTGCCCTCCGACCGCGAACCACTGTGCCTGGTGCGTCTCGGCGACACGCTGCGATCCGACGCGGCGGAGATCTTCGCCTACTTCCGCGACCAGGGCGTCGATCTCAAGGTCATCTCCGGCGACCATCCGGCCACCGTGGCCGCGGTGGCGCACCGGGCCGGCATCACCGGCGACCTGGACGACGATGCCGCCGTCCCGGGCAGACTGCACCCGCCGGCCGTCGACGCCCGCCGGCTTCCCGTCGAGTCCGGCGAGCTGGCCGACACCCTGGAGTCCACCACTGTGTTCGGGCGGGTCGACCCCCACCAGAAGCGGGCCATGGTCCACGCCCTCCAGTCCCGAGGACGCACGGTGGCCATGACCGGCGACGGAGTGAACGACGTGCTCGCCCTCAAGGACGCCGACATGGGCATCGCCATGGGCACTGGATCCTCGGCGGCCCGCGCCGTGGCCCAGCTCGTCTTGCTCGACAACCGCTTCGCCACCTTGCCCCGGGTGCTGGCCGAGGGACGCCGGGTGATCAACAACATCGAACGGGTGGCCAACCTGTTCATCACCAAGGCGGCCTACGCGGTGCTGCTGACCCTGCTGATCGGCCTGTCCGGCTCGCCCTTCCCGTTCCTGCCCCGCCATTTGACCCTGATCGGGACCTTCTCGGTCGGCGTACCCGGCTTCTTCCTGGCCTTGGCGCCCAACCACCGCCTGGTCAAACCCGGCTTCCTGCGCCGTGTGCTGCGCTTCTCGCTGCCGGCGGGGGCGGTGGCCGGCGTGGTGACGTTCGTGCTGTACGAGGTCGTGCGCCGCCTCGACGGCGTGAGCCTGGACGAGGCCCGCACGTCGGCCACGATGACGCTGCTGGCCCTCGGCCTGATGATCCTGCTGCTGATCAGCCGTCCGTTGAGGCCCTGGAAGGTGGGTCTGGCCGCCGCCATGGCCGCCTCCTACGGTGCGGCCATGGCCCTGCCGTTCCTACGCGAGTTCTTCGAGTTGGACGTGCCGCCGCTAAGCGGGTGGCTGTGTGTGGTGGCCGCGATCATCGTCGGCGGCGTGGGTGCATGGGGCGCGGTCGAGCTGCGCGGGCGGATCGACGCCGGGCGAGAGACGCCGACATGAGCCGCGACGTTCTGGTCGTGGGTGGAGGCGATCCCGCGGCTGCGCTGACAACCGAGCTCTCGGGGGACGTGCTGGTGGCGGATCCGGAACCGGCCGATGTCGACGACGGCTTCGTGGACGGCCTGACCCGCGGCGACGGCACGCCGATCGACGGTCTCGATCTGGTGGTGCACGCCCTCTTTCCCGAGCAGAGCCGCACCCCGGCCCGCCTCGACGAGATGACCGCCGGCGACTGGGCCGCGGCCTGCGACGACCCGCTGGAGGCGGCTATCCGCGTAGCCCGTGGCGCGCACCGGCATCTGGCCGCCCGGCGCGGCACGATGGTGGTCTGCGTGCCGCTGGTGGGCGCGGCCGGCGCCGCCAACCTGGTGGCCCTGTCGGCGCTGGCCGAAGGGTTGCGGGTCCTGGCCCGGTCTCTGGCCCGCAGCTGGGGATCCGACGGGATCCGGGCCCATGCCGTGACCCTGCACCCATCGATGTTCCTGTCGCCGGAGCACACGGCGGCTGCGGTCGACGCCACCGCTCTGCACGACGCCGCGTTGGGCCGACTGCCGTCGGCGGCCGAGGTCGCCGCCGTGATCGAAGCCCTGGCCGACAGCCGAACGGCCGGTGGCCTGACCGGCGCCTCGCTGGTGATGGACGGCGGCACCTGGATGGCTGGATGACCGGGGACAGCATGGCTGAGAGAGGTGAGGCCGAGCCGCGAACGGGCGGCCGGGTGCTCGAAGGCCAGGTGGCGATCATCACCGGGGCCGGGCAGGGCATCGGAGCGGGGATCGCCACCGCGCTGGCCGCGGCGGGGGCGGCAGTGGTGATTGCCGCCCGGAGGGCCGACAACGGTGAGCCCGCGGCGGAGTCGATCCGGGCGGCCGGCCACGAGGCCGTGTTCGTGCGCTGCGACGTCACCGAGGCGGCTGATGTGGAGGCCACGGTGGATGAAGCCGTGAAGCGCTTCGGCCGGCTCGACATCATGGTCCACAACGCGGTGGCCCACGCGGGACGGCCCGGAGGGGTGCAGTTCACCCGCAGCGACATGATCCGGCCCCAGATCGCCACCGCCACCACCGCAAGCTTCCTGTGCGCCCGGGCGTCGCTGCCCCACCTGCGGCGGCGGCCGGGCACGCTGATCCTGCTCACTTCGCCAGCCGGTGTGGAGGGGTCGGCCAACCTGCCGATCTACGCGACGGTGAAGGCGACCCAGCGCGGCATCGTCAAGAGCCTGGCCCGGGAGTGGGGTCCCGACGGCGTGCGGGTCAACGCCATCGCCCCGGTGGCCCTCACCCCGGCCATGGAAGCGGCAGTGGCCGCCAATCCTGATCTCGAGACCCGCCTCGTCGCCCGCACCCCGCTGGGCCGCCTGGGCGACGCGGCGGCCGACATCGGCCCGGTCGCGGTGT
>VXWX01000151.1 GCA_009835735.1 Acidimicrobiaceae bacterium | reverse complement strand
CGTCATAGGACGGGTCAACCTGATCAGCCGACCAGATCCCCTGAGCGATGAACACCTCGGAGAAGGTCCCGCCGCCGAACACGTTGATCGTGATGCCCTGGGCACCCAGATCGGCGATGCCGGTCACGTCGGGATAGGTCTCGGGATCCCACATGATCATCTGCGGGTTGCGCTCCAGGGGAGCCACCACCGACATCAGAGGAGCCACGTCCCAGTGGTTGACCTGCTGATCGGTGGACGCATAGCCCAGATGGATTCCCTCGTCGGCTGCCATGTGCTGAGACACCGGCGAGAAGCCGATGGCCGGACCGCCGGTGCGGACCTCCCACTCGATACCCAGATCAGTGCCGCCGAGCACCATCGAGCCCCGAACGACCTTCGCATCCACATCAACGGTGTAGTCGTCGCCCACGAGTTCGTACATGGCGCCATGCTCAGACTCCGGGAACCAGTCCGTCTGAACCACCAACGGCGACGGGCACACACCCGACAAATCGGCAGCCACCGACGCGGCTGCGTCGATGTCCGCGAAGGGGAGGCCGATGCTCTCGTCGATGAACTCGTTGGTGAACAGCTGATCAGCGGTCAGGCTCGAATCGATGTCCATGCCCGCGGCCCGCATGTCGTCGAGCACCTTGGCGATGCGCTCTCCCACCATGTTGCCCACGATGTCGTCGGGACCGTTGCCGATCAGGCCGAACTGGCGCTTGGCCGAATGCGAGAACTCGGCCAGATCAGGCGGATACACCCAGAAGTCCTGGTACTGCTCCACCGCGTCCACGATGATCGCGTTGGCGCGATGCGGGTCGACATTGAAGTCGACAGCGGCTTGCTGGATGATCGGTACCAGCTTCTCCAGGCACGGACGCAGCTCGTCCATGTCACCGGGGCGCACCCCGATGGTCTGGGAGTAGATCTGGAACCCGGCGTCGTGCAGCAGCTGGAACGCAACCGGCTTGCCCCACTCCTCATAGACGTGCTCGTAGGTGTACACCTCTGACGACGCGAAGCCCTGCTGGGCGATCGAGCCGCCCGCGCCGACGAACCGCGCCGGGCTGCCGTCATAGGACGGGTCAACCTGATCAGCCGACCAGATCCCCTGAGCGATGAACACATCAGGGAACGTCCCGCCGCCGAACACATTGATCGTGATGCCCTGCGCACCCAGATCAGCCAGACCAGTCACATCCGGATAGGTCTCCGGATCCCACATCACCATCTGCGGGTTGCGCTCCAGAGGAGCCACCACCGACATCAGAGGAGCCACGTCCCAGTGGTTGATCTGCTGATCAGTGGACGCATAGCCCAAGTGGATCGAATCGTCGGCTGCCATGTGCTGAGACACCGGCGAGAACCCGATGGCCGGACCGCCCGTGCGGACCTCCCACTCGATGCCCAGATCCTGGCCATCGAGCACCATCGAGCCCCGAACGACCTTCGCATCCACATCAACGGTGTAGTCGTCGCCCACGAGTTCGTACATGGCGCCATGCTCAGACTCCGGGAACCAGTCCGTCTGAACCACCAACGGCGACGGGCACACACCCGACAAGTCGGCAGCCACTGTCTCGGGCTCGGTGGGCTCAGCCGCGGCAGCGGCCTCTGCGGCGGCCGCGGCAGCGGCAGCGGCAGCGGCAGCGGCCTCATCGGCCTCTGCCTGAGCGGCGGCGGCCTCAGCCTCAGCCGCTTCGAGGGCCGCCTCGAGTTCGGCGACCACCTCGGGGTCGACGGTTCCCTCGGCCGCGGCCATGGCCTCGTCGAGGGCTGCTTGGGCTTCAGCCGCGGCGGCGGCAGCCTCCTCGGCCCGGGCGGCGGCCGCATCGGCCTCAGCCTGAGCGGCGGCTGCCTCAGCCTCAGCCGCGGCAGCCTCGGCTTCAGCGGCGGCCGCGGCTGCCTCAGCCGCGGCGGTGTCGGCGGCCGTGTCGGCGTCGGTGACGTCGTCGCCATCGTCGCCGCACGCCGCGGCCACCAGCCCGAAGGCCAGCAGCGCCGCGACAAGGCGCATCAACGTTCTCTTCTTCACCTTGCGTCTCCTCCTGCAGGGTTGTAGACGGGTCGGGCCGAAGACGGCCCGACCCGGCGGACCTTATAGGAGGCGTGTGCGGGCGCTCAAGCCGGGCGCCCGGAGTTCGTCAGCCGAGAACCTCGGTCTCGTGCCACTTGCCGATCACGAGCTTCTGGATCCAGCCGAAGGTCCAGAACACGACAACGCCGAGGGCCGACGACATGATGACCGCCGTCAGCAACTGTTCCCCGTCCAGCAGGTTCGCGTACCTTCGCAGGAGTTGGCCGATGCCGGCCTCGCCCTTGCCGAAGAAGAAGTCGCCGACAATGGCGCCGATCACCGACAGGCCGGCCGAGATGCGCAGTCCCGCGAACACCGCCGGCAGGGCGCACGGGAACATCAGCTTTCGGAGCCGGGTCAGGCGGTTGGCGTGGTGCAGCGTGAACAGGTCGTGCATGCCCCGCTCGGCCGACTGCAGCCCGAAGAGGGTGTTCATGATGATGGGGAACAGCGAGATGATGATGCACACGATCACCCGGGCGGTGGTGCCGTAACCCCACCAGAAACCGATCAGCGGCACGATGGCCAGGATGGGGATGGCCTGCAGGGTCACCGCGAACGGGAAGACGGCCCGCTCCACCATCTTGGCCTGGCTCATCATGGTGGCCAGGATGAGTCCGATGGTGATGGCGATGCCCAAGCCGATCAGCGCCACCTGCGTGCTGTTCCACAGCGCCTTCAGGATCCGCGAGTAGTTGTCCCAGTCCAGGAAGCCGACCTCCGCTACCTGGTGCGGCGGCTGCAGTAGGAACCGGCGGTGCGGTTCCAGCAGCACGTACGAGATCAGGTACCACAGGCCCATGAGGGCGCCCCCCAGAACCACGGGCGGCAGGGCCAGCCGGGCCAGGGTCTTCGGCCGGGAGGCGCCGGGCAGCGGCCCGGGAGTGTGAACCAGGGCGTCCTCCTCCGGCGCGAGGTCCGGCGACTGCCCGTCCGATCCGGGGCGACCGTCCAGCTCCTCACCTGCCGGGCGAGTCACGTCGGGGATCGTGGTCATGATGAGGAACCTCGCAGGGCTAGGGAGACCTCGCCGCTCAGAAGGGCGAACTCGGGATCGAACCGCAGTCCGGGCTTGCGCGGGTAGTCGAACGGCACGTCGAAGCCGGCAACGATCCGTCCCGGTCGAGCCGACATGACATACACCTTGGTGCTCATGAACACCGCCTCGCCGATCGAGTGGGTGATGAACAGCCCGGCGAACCCCTCCGACTGGAACAGCCGCTGAGTCTCCTCGTTGAGGTGCTCGCGGGTGATCTCGTCCACCGCGCCGAAGGGCTCGTCGAAGAGGAACACGGGCGGCTTCAACGTGAGGGTGCGGGCCAGCGAGGTCCGCATCCTCATGCCGCCCGACAGCGACTTCGGGTAGTGGTCCTCGAAGCCGGTCAGCCCGACCAACTCGATCGCGGCCGTCGACAGGCTCCGGCGCTCGTCGGAGCCGAAGCCGTGAAGCTCCGAGAACAGTTCTACGTTCTGGCGCACCGTCCGCCACGGGAGCAGCGTGGCGTCCTGGAACACGTAGCCGAGACTGTCCCGGTCGACCTCGACGCTGCCAGCGGTCGGTTCCAGAAGGCCCGAGGCGATCCGCAGCAACGTCGACTTGCCGCAGCCGGACGGCCCCACGATCGTCACGAACTCGCCTTTGGAGATCGAGAGCGTGATCTCGCGCAACGCTTCGGTGCCGTCCGGGAAGGTCATGCCGATCCCTTCGAATGACAGCGCACCATTCATGCTGGCAGTCGTCACCAGATCCGTCTCCCCCTTGCAGCGCGAATGTCGACGGTTGCCGATCTCAACGGCGACCATACAGTACCGCCAACAGCCATTGACCAGACCGGTGAATTATGAGAATCCTCCTGCTCGACGGCTACGACCCTTCCGACCACGACCGGCGCGTGGTGGTCGAGGCCATCGAGGAGCTGAATGCCGGGCACCACGAAGTGGACCTGCTTCCGGTTCACGGCTTCAACGCGGTGATGTCCGCGGCCGAGCGCAGCGCCTACCACAGCGACCAGCCCGTGATCTCCGACGATGTGCGCGACTCGGCCGAACGGCTCCAGGCCGCGGACGCGCTGCTGTTCTGCTACCCCTCCGTGGTCTTCAATGTGCCCGCAAGCCTGAAGGGCTGGCTCGAGAGGGTGATGGTGCCGGGCGTGGCGTTCGTGTTCGACGACCAGCACCGGGTCAGGCCCGGGATGCAGAACATCCGCCGGATCGGCGCACTCACCACGAGCCCGCACGGTCGGCTGGCCCGGCGGCGGGCCCGCGACGCGGGCAAGCGAACCACGGCCCGGACGCTCCGGCTCAGCGCCCACAAGCGCTGCCGCACAACGTTCGTCGCAGTGCCGACACCCGCGGACGATGAGGGCATCGCCAAGATCCGCCGGGCCCTGCGCCGCTGGTAGGAGTCGCAGCCCCGCCAGGCCGGGGGGACTTGCTCGCGATCAGGGCAGAAGAGGCAGGACGTCCTCGGCCAGGCGATGCAAGTGCTCCTCGACCTGCCCGTAGGGGTCGCCGGGCATTGCCGGGAACAGCAGGAGGTTCTCGATTCCGATCTGCTCGTCGTACCAGTTGATGGTCTCGGCCACGTCGGAGGCCGTTCCGACGAGGCACATCTTCTGGTCGATTGACTGCTCCAGGGTGGGGATCAGACCCGGCCTGGCCGGCTTGCCGTCGGGTCCCATGTAGCCCTTGCTCCAACCGTAGGGGCCGAGGAACTTCCAGAACTCGTCGTGGCCGTCGCGCAGCGACGCCACCGCTTCCTCATGGCTGTCGTCAACGCGCACGTTGAGCACCAGCAGGCGGTGCTCGCCCCGGTCCAGCTCGCGGCCGTGCTCGGCTGCGTAGATCTCGGCGAACTTCTCCCAGCGCATCTTCACGAAAGAGTGGTGGTTGTTCCAGAACACCCCGCCCCAGCCCCACCGCGGCACCTGTTCCAGCGTCGGGGGCGAGGTGATCGCCTGCCAGATCTCGTAGGGGTACAGCGGGCGGGGCACCAGCGACAGTTCGGTCACGAACCCGCCCCGATCCGGGATCCCCGGCGGCGGGAAGTCATACACCTCGCCGTGAAAGCTGAACGTGTCGTTGTTCAGTGCTCGAAGGATGACTTCCATGGCCTCGTCGAACTGCTTGCGGTTCAAGTCGTCGGCCGCCGCCTTGTCGGGATTGTCGAAGCTGCCGATCTTCGTTCCCAGCGTCTCAGCCTCACGCGGCACAGTCCCCCGGCCCACACCGAGGATGCCGCGGCCGCCAGACACGTTGTGCAACGTCGCGAAGTCCTCAGCCAGCCTGAGCGGATGCCACTGCGGCACGATGTTGAAAGCCATCCCGATACGGACGCTCTCGGTGCGCTCGGCCAGGATCGTGCCCACCAGGATCCCGTTGGGGACCACCTCGTAGCCCTCGTGCTGGAAATGGTGCTCGGTCAGCCAGAACGAGTCGAACCCCAACCGGTCACACACCACCCCCATATCGATGATGCGCTCCGTCGCCCGCCAGACCTCCTTGTGGTCGAAGCGGCGGTCGGTAGGAGCCGGCAGCCCCGGGCCCGCGTCAGAGAACTCCACCCCACCGAACAGGAACACCCCCGTGCGCACGCAGCCAACTGTAGGCCACGCCGGTTTCTGAGATTGAAACCCGGCGCGTGGGATGGTGGCTCCCGCGTGCGACACTGCTCATCGTGGCCGACTTCAGCCAGACCGGAGGGGTGCCCACTCTGCACGACCTCCTTCACCGCCGCGTGTCGGACCTCGAATGGAACCTGCGAACGTGGGCCGCGAAGCGGCCGGTGACGTTGATCATCCCGTGCCTTGCGTCGGAGATCCGCTCGGACGCGTTCAGCACGATGCTCGGCGAATTGGCGTCCGCCGACTGGCTGAACCGGATCGTGGTGGGTCTCGACCAAGCCGACGAGACCGACTTCCGCAACGCCCTCCGCCTGGTCGAGGCCCTTCCTCAGCAGGGCGACGTCGTATGGAACGACAGCGACGCCGTCCTTCGCATCGAGGACGGGCTGGCCGCTCAAGGGCTCGCGCCGCGCAGCCGCGGCAAGGGCCGCAACGTCTGGTACTGCCTGGGAGCGGTGCTGGCCCGAGGGACCGAGCAAGTGATCGCCATGCACGATGCCGACATCGTGGGCTACAACCGCGAGCTGCTGGCCCGGCTGGTGTATCCGGTGGCCCATCCCGGCTTCGGCTACTGCTTCGCCAAGGGCTACTACCACCGGGTCACCGAGGGCCGCTTCTCCGGTCGGGTCACGCGGCTGCTGGTCGCCCCGCTGGTGCGGGCCTTGCGGGCCGAGGCGGGCGAGCACAGCTACCTGCGCTTCCTGGAGGGGTTCCGCTACCCGCTGGCGGGGGAGACGGCCATGGAGTCGTGGCTGGCGGCGAGCCTTCGCATCCCCGGGCACTGGGGCATGGACATCGGCATCCTCTCCGACGTGTACGCCCAGTGCGAGCCATCGGCCATCTGCCAGGTGTCGGTGGCGAACGCCTACGACCACAAGCATCAGGACCTCTCGGAGCACGACGCCACCGCCGGCCTGCGCCGGATGAGCATCGACGTGTCGGCCACCATCATCCGCCGTCTGGGGCTCGAGTCCCTGGACGGAGCCTCCGGGCTCTGCGACTCCTACCTGGCCGCGGCCCGGGACCTGATCCGCCACTACGCCAACGATGCCGAGATCAACGGCTATGTCGTGGACCGGGCCGCCGAGGAGGCCACCGCCGAGGTGTTCGCCCGCAGCCTGGCCGATGCCGTCGAGGTGTGCCGAGCCCATCCCGGCGAGGACGAGCTGAATCCGTCTTGGCGGCAGGTGCTGGAGCACGCGCCCGAAGTGGGGCCGATGCTGCTAGAGGCCCTCGAGCCGGAGGCAGTGCTCGCCCGTTAAGCCTCTTAGCGGTCGCGGACGACGCGGAAGGCCCGCATCGTGGCCTCGCGGCACCAACGGCCCATGGCCTCGTCGACGGCTTCGACGTCGGCGGGCGGCACGGCGTCCCAAGCCTCCATCGACTCCCACCGGATCACTGCGTGGACCCGGCCGGGATCGTCGTCGGCGACCCACATCTCCTTGCCGGCGAACCCGGGCCGGGACTCGAGATAGCGGCTCCAGTGGCGCTCCTCGACGGCCAACCACTGCTCGCGCTCGGACGGGTCCACCTCGAAGGTCAGGAACTCGATCACCATCAACTTCAGAGTAGAGCGCAGGGCGGCGTAGGGTGAAGGGGTGACCGGAGCCGTCTGCGATCTTCGCAGCTACATGGCGGTCGCCGACGCCGCTGGGATGCTCAACCGCATCTCGCGTCCGGTGAGCCTCGAGCACGAGCTGGCCGACGTGGCCGCCGCGCTGGAGCGCTCCGACGCCGGACCGGCGCTGTTCGAGGCGCCCAAGGACTCGCCGTGGCCGATCTTCTCGGGCGCGGTCAGCAGCCGGCGCACGGCGGCGCTGGCCCTGGGCTGCGAGCCCGACGAGGTGGTGGACCGCATGGGCCACGCCCTCGAGCCGGCCAACGGGGTGTCCACGGCCCGGGTGGACTCGGCGGCCTGGCACGACGACGGCATGACCGGCGACGACGTGGACCTGGCCGCCATACCCATCCCCACGCACTCGCGGGGCGACGGCGGCGCGTTCATCACCGGGGCGGTGAGTGTCACCAAGGACCCGATTAGTGGGCGGGGGAACTTGTCGTACAACCGGATGCTGATGCTGGACCGCAACGTCCTGGGCTTCAACGTCAACGAATGGCGCGATGTGGGCACGTTCATGCGCAGCCGGCCCGACCCCGACGCGCCCTTCGACGTGGCCCTGGCCGTCGGTCTCGACCCGGCGGTGATGATCGCGGCCGGGGTGCGCACGCCGGTCGACGAGCTGCTCATCGCGGGCGCCCTGCGGGGCCGGCCGGTGGAGGTGTGCCGGGGCCGCACCGTCGACGTTGACGTGCCGGCGCACGCCGAAGTGGTGATCGAGGGCCGGATCCGGCCCAACCAGCGGGCCGACGAGGGGCCGCTGGCGGAGTTCCACGGGTATCACGGCGAGATGTGGCCCAGCCCCACGGTTGAGGTGACCGCCATCTCGTGGCGCCACAGCCCCATCTACCAGACGATCATCCCGGGATGGTACGAGCATGTGTTCATCGGCAACGTGCTGCCTCGTGAGCCTCTGCTGCGCCGCTTCGTGCGCCACATCGACCCCGATGCCGATGTGCACATCCCGCCCTACGGCAACGGCTTCCTGGCCGTGATCCAGATCGACCGCGACAACCCGGGCACGCCCAAGAACCTCGCCATGGCGGCCATGGCGGCCCACATCAACATCCGCAACGTGATCGTGGTTGACCGCGACATCGACGTCAGCCAGCCCTCCGAGTTGCACTGGGCCCTCACCAACCGGGTCCACTGGCTCGACGACGTGTTCACCGCGGGCCATGCCCAGGGCCACGAGATGGACCCCACCGCCGACAACCGGGGCATCAGCACCAAGGTGGGCATCGACGCCACCTACAAGCGGGAGCGCCGCGAGTACGGCGAGCGGGTGGCCTACGCGCCGGTTGATCTGGGGAAGTACCTGCAGTGAGCGGGCCGCGGCGGGTGGTGGTGGCCATCAGCGGGGCCACCGGCGTGGTCTACGGCGTCCGGGCCCTGGAGCTGCTGCGCGAAGTCGACGATGTGGAGACCCACCTGGTGATCACCGGGCCGGGCCGCCAGACCCTGGCCTACGAGACCGACCTTTCACCGGCCGACGTGGAGGGGCTGGCCGACGTGGTGCACGGCTCGCGCGACATCGCCGCGCCGATCTCGTCGGGCTCCTACGCCACCGCGGGGATGATCATCGCCCCGTGCTCGATCAAGATGCTCTCGGCGGTGGCCAACTCCTTCGGCGCCGACCTCGTGTCGCGGGCGGCTGACGTGACGCTCAAGGAGCGGCGGCCGCTGGTGCTGATGGTGCGCGAGACCCCGCTGCACCTGGGCCACCTGCGCCTGATGGTCCAGGCCGCGGAGATCGGCGCGGTGGTGTACCCGCCGGTTCCGGCCTTCTACACCCGGCCGGAATCCATCACCGACATTGTGGACCACTCGGTGGTGCGGGCCCTGGAGCATCTGGGTGTCGAGGTCGCCGGCCTCCCCCGCTGGGGCGAGTAGACGCCGGCTCACCCGCCACGGCCGGCGGGTCCTGTCACGGGCGCGCCCTGACGGCGCAAGCGCCGCCATTGCTTGCCCCCGTGCCACCCCCCGGCCTTCGTGGTCGGTTCCCAGCCGGACGTGCGGTCTTCTAATTCAGGGTGCGGAGCACGGCGTCGGCGGTGTTTCGGCCGGGAGCCCCCCAGATACCGGAGCCCGGGAACGTGCCCGCGCCCGACAGGAACAGTCCCGGCACCGGCGCCCGGTACCGGCTCAGCTCCCGCCGCCGCCCGAACAGCGACGACAGCGGGGACCCCGCGTACGACGGCGTGTAGCCGCGGCCCAGGAACAGCTCGCGCTCGTAGCGGTCCGGGGTCATGGTCCGGTAGCGGTCGATCGACTTCAGGTATCCCGGTTGGAGGAGTCCGGACCACACCTCCAGCCAGCGGGCCGGCTCCAGCGAGCCGTCCCAGCCGCCCTCCAGGTCGTACGGGGTGAACAGCGCTTCGAGGCTCAGCACGTGGTGGCCGTCGCGGCTGCGCATCGACGGGTCCAGCACCGACGGAACGTTGGCCATCATGGTGGGGCGCTCCGCCACCCGCCCCAGGCTCCGCAGCCGGTGCGCCTCCAGCACCTCGGTCATCGAGGGCGAGATCACGTAGTTCGACTGGGCGGGGTCGCGATCCTCGAAGAGGTCGAGCAGGTCCGAGTCCTCCAGGGCGGGGTAGCGGGGGACGTCGGTGACGACCGCATCGATCTTGGACTGGTATCCCTCCCCGGGCGTTTGCGACCGGGCCCGGTCGACGAAGCGGCGGGCTGACCGGCGCTCGGGATCGGGGAGCCACTGCGACGCCACCACGACCGGGTCGCATGCCGATACCACCGCTTCCGCCGAGACCTCGGTTCCGTCGGCGAGCCGCACGCCCGTCACCTTCTGACCGTCACCCAGCAGGCCGGCCACCGGCGTGCCGCAGCTCAGACGGCCTCCAGCGGCCACAAAGGAGGCCGCCAGGGCGCCCGGCAGAGCGCCACTGCCGCCCACCGGCCGGCCCGTCTTGACCATGTGGCGCATGGCGTAGAGCACGCCGGCCAGGCCGGTGCCGGGCGCGTCCGGAGGCGCGCCCCACACCGTGGGTCCGTTGCTGATGCCGGGCATGACCAGGGCCTCGTCGTCGAAGTACGACCTCAGCACGTCCAGCGCGCTGGCCCGGCTCCACTGCAGCAGCCGGGCCCCGCCCCTCCCCCGGCGGGCCAGCACGCGGGCGAGCATCCGCGGCGTGGAGGCCGGGCCGGTGCCGATCTCCAGGCTGAGCTCGGCCACCGGTCGGGCGTCGGCGAGGTAGCGGCGGTAGGCCCTGGCCGCTGCGGGCCGGTGACGCCCGATGGACTCGATGGTGCGCTCGCTGTCGTTGAAGAACAACCAAGGCGGGCTGCCGTCGTAGGCCAGGTAGACGGTGGTGGGATCGGCTTCCAGGTATCGCAGCCCGTGGGCCGCCAGGTCCAGGTCGTCCATGAAGGGCATGGCCCGCACCAGGGTGTGATCGCAGCTGCAGATGTTGAAGCGGGCGTCGAGGTCGCTGACGGTCGAGGCGCAGCCCCCCACTTCGTCGCGGGCCTCCACCAGCAGGGTGTCCACTCCGGCCCGGGCCAGGTAGGCCGCGCAGATAAGGCCGTTGTGGCCGCCGCCCACCACCACCGCGTCGACGTCGCCGACGGTTCCGGAGCGGCTGGAACCGGCGCCGACCTCTGCGGCGACACCGGCGGTGGTCACGGCGGCGTCGCCGTCGGGTCCCCGTCTGGGCGGACCACCACCGACTCGGTCTGCCGCCGTTCGAGCTCGGCGACCAGATCCTGCACCTGCGGGTCGTCGGGGTCGGCCCCGGCGACCGCCACCGTGAACCGGGCGGACTCCGGGACGTTCTTCGTCATGCCCACTGGACTGGTCAGCGCCGCCGCGGCCCTCGCCGGAGTGAGCCGCTCGTACGGCGAGCAGCCCGCGGCGGCGGCTACCCGCAGCGGTCGGTGGACCCGGTCGGCGATCACGTAGCCGAGCGCATCGGCGCCGATGCAGGCCACCACGTGGGTGGAGGCGTACGGGATGGGCGGCTCCCACGGCGCGGGAGCGGTGAAGGGACGGCGACGGGCTCCATCGGCCTCAACAACTATGTGATCGGCGGCCCCGTTGGCAAACCAGCGGTCGACTTCGGTGGGCGCGAACCCGAGGGCCTTGCGCTCGTCCGTAGTCCTCCACACCAGCACCGCGCCGTCGTGGTCGAGAGCAGAGGCCAGCTCGTCGTCGGTGGGCCCGATCAGGCACGGGAACCCGCCTGTGCGGTCACACCCCATGCGGGTGGTGGTGGTCAGCAGCGTGGGGGCCGGCAGGTTCCGGCCCAGCGCGAACAGCAGGGTCGTCTTGCCGCCGCCGCCGACCAGGGCCACCAGCGACCGGCGTCCCAGCCCGAGGGCCTCAGCGGCACCGGCCAGGTTGGTGACCCGCACGCTTCTGCCGGTGGGTCAGGTCTCCCGGATCTTGCGGGCGAGCACGACGATCACTGTCACCAGGACGCCCATGATGATGAGCCGCTTGAAGTTCTTCACGGCGCGAAGCGTAGTGGTCCAGCGCGCCACCGCGGCCGAGGAATCTTGGCGACTGGGAGGCTGGGGCGCGACGCCGGTTACCCTGCCGCTCGGAGGTGTCTGAGCGCCTGGTGGGCTCCCCCGCCTTCAAAGCGGGTGGGACGGGCGATCCCCGTCCGGCGGGTTCGATTCCCGTCCACCTCCGCCACTTCCGTCCGCTTGCGCGACGCTGACCCGATCTCCGGCCGGCATGCGACCCAACCCTTGATAGGCAGTATGCAGCTTTTAGGATATTGGAAATCTAAATTGTGTTAATGCACTGCTGTCTGATATACTCCAGTCATTCTTCCCCGCCTCCCTCGGGCTGCGGCCCGGGGTCTGGCGGGGGGTATCGCTTCGGGGGTGCCGCCCGAGCCGGTGAAGGGCTCCAAGGAACGGCGTCCCGTGTCCCGAGTTGCGGTCTTCGTCGACTACCAGAACATGTATCACGGGGCTCGCGGTGAAGGTCGGGCCAGGCATGAGCAGTTCGGCCGGCGGCCATGCCTAAGGATTGACTGGATGCAGGAGTCGGCATCTGGCCCGTCCCCTGACGCGGTTCAGTCAGTGGGCATCACGGTGCTGACCCGGATTTCGTGGACTCGGATGCCTATCGGCTCGGTCACCGTGTAGTTCGCGCCCGTGCCTCCGCCCGAACCGCAGCTGATGCGCAAGTCAATGGGTGTGCAACCTGTCAGATTCGTTGATCGCGCCGTGAACAGCCATTCGTCAAGATCGGTCGGCCTGGCCAGCGTGCCGATCGGCTCACCGGAAGGGGCGTCCAAGCCTAGGTCAGCGAACGTCAACGCGGGGAGCCCATAGCTTGTCCGGCTTCGGTTGGCTGCATTGAGCGCATTGACTAGACTGGTCCGGTTGGCCGGATCCTGCAGGTAGCGATTGATCCAGTATTCCTGCCCGCCTGACCAATGTCTGATTCTTCTCAGATTCGTTCGCCAAGCGCCTTCAGCAGTAATCAAGTAGTATCCAGATCGCTTGGGCATCCATCGGCACCACATTCGGTCAGTTCGATTTAGAACGCTGACATTGTTGCAATCGATGGTCTCAATGAGGTGATCCTGCCTCCTCGTTTCCAATTGACTAGGGGTGAACAACATCGCCCACTGCAAACCGCGTGCGCTGGTTCGTCTCTGTTGTTCTAGGGTTGAGAGAGCGTCCCACCAGTCGAGAGAATCATTCCCGAAGAATCGGACTATCTCTGCACGGTCTTCTGCATTGTCCGGCCACAATTCTCGAACCACTGCTCTGAATGAGGGGAAGCCGTTCATCGTGCATTCTCCGCTGCCAACCATGCTGCGCACACTCCTGAACTGAATGGAGGTGTCTACGGGCTGCCATGTTCGAACTTCTGAAGTTTCTCGCGATCCTTGATTATACATTATATGGCTCGTAGTATACCCGGGTGCGGTGATCGGTCTGCTTGAGTTTCGATGATTGTATGTGAATTTGTACTCACGTTCGTAGCGCGTTGGGATGTCAAGAATGTCAACTATCACTGGTGAATTGACGATCGCGTGATCTGAGTGGTGGCTCGACTCCCAGGAGAGCACGCCTCTCGGAGGATCAACACACACCGGAATATTGTCGCAGCGGGGAGAATCGCTAGGGTGTCCTGCAGTGGCCGTCAAGTATGAGCAGGCAGGGTTTGATGCTGCGTAGTCTGTCTTGACTCTAAATAGAATGTCATCGACATCAGTGGTAAAGATGTACGGGTCTGGATCCTCGTCTATCTCCTCCGGGCATCCGGCCGGGGGGCTGAATGGCAAGATGTTGCACGGATAGCACTGGTTTCTTAGCACTTCTTCGATGGTGACAGCACGTCTCGCGAGTCGTTCCTGCAAGTCTCTGCAGTTGATGGTTGTGACGATGCTGTCGCAGCCTCCGGTCTGACTGGCTCGCCTGATGCAGAGCGCTGGGCTCCGCGGGCAGTTGGCGCGTGCAGCGTGGCAACGTACTTCCAACAGCGCAGTGTTGTACTCGCACCAATAGTCACTGGACGCCCCGGCGCGTGGGTTGTTGACAAGTCCATAGCTAGCACACGTTCTCGCGTGGGGATCGGTGGGATCGATGTAGTCATGACCGACATAATCCTCACAACTTGAAATAGGAAACGATGGTGCGCCAGTTCCGCACGCGGGGTGTGCCGCCGTACCAAGGATCGGAAGCACGAAACATGTGCTGAACTCGTTCCTCGGTATCGAACCTGCTGGACAGTCCCATGTGCGGCGTTGTACAGCTCTGCACAGATCGGATCTGATGCGGTGCATGAGTGCAGCACAGCTGGTCGGAGTGACTAGACGGCAGCCTGGATCTGAGCCGTCCTGATATCTGAGGACCGCATATCCCGTCAAGGCCAGGCAGGTCGCGTAAGTGGCAGGATCCTGAGACTGCAGGATTCTTGCTTCACAGAAATCCGGGAACGTGTTGAGACCAGGCGGGCTGGTGTAGGAAGTGGACAGCCTGAACTCAACGTCGACGCCCGGGGTCGTCGACGACAGCGGGCTGATCGGGCAGGCTGACCTCATCAATACGCAGACATCAGGTGGATCAGTCGTGGTGGCGTCGTCCCAGAGCTCGGGGACAGCCGGACACGGATGGGGCGTGACGGTAATCACTGATCCCACCTGGGCAGTAGCCTGTGGGCTGCCGATGATGTCTCCTATCGGGTCGGGAAGCAGTGAGGACTCGATAGGGGCGAGCACCCCCACAAGCGTCAGGGCGGCACCGATTGCTGCCCTTGTGACGAGCTGCCGCCGACCTATGCGGCGAGTGCTCATTGGGGCCAGTCCTTGGGGCATTCGTCGGGGCCGTCGGGCGGGGGCGACTCGCAGATCTCGTTGGTGGTGAGGATCGCTCCCAGCGGCTCCCAGATCTGGCCCTCGTCTATCCAGGTCTGCACGTGGCCGTCCCATTCGGCAGCCCAGGTGTCGAGCTCGCCGCAGTCCTCGGCGGGCCGGTGGGTGGCGTTGGACACCCGGTAGGAGATGTCGGCCACCTGGTCCTCGAGGCCTCGCGACACCGACAGCAGGTAGGCCTGGAGGCGGGTCGGCGACTGGGAGGGCTCGATCGTCTCCCCCTCGGCTCCCATCACCGCGGGGTAGCCGGGGGTGACGCAGGCCACCGCCACTGCGGCGGTGGGGCTCACCGCCAGGATCTGTACCTCGTCCGGGTAGGCGGCCGGCTCCGAGCGCCGGGCCCCAGCGGCCAGGTAGGACGCGAGGACGGTCAGGTCGTTGGTGCGGGCCGGCTCCACCGTGGCCGTCGCCACGCACAGCTGCGCCAGGGGGCTCGGGTCAGCCAGGGCACGGGAGAACTGGTGCTCGTAGCGCATCACCGTCAGCGCGGCCGCGGTGGCGAAGTCGCCCATCACCCCGATGTCGGCACCCGCTGTCGGCTCGGCGATGCCGTCGAGCTCCCAGGCGGTGTCGCAGGCCTCGGGAGGGAAGGCCCAGTCGAAGTCGGAGGTCCACACGGGCAGGTGTTGGGCCCGCAGCCGGCCCAGGGCCGTGCTGGGCTCGGCGTCGGGGTCGAGGAACGGGAGGGGGCCTCCCTCGGAGGGCACCTGCACCACGGGGCGGTCGGCGCCCCGGGTCCCGGCCGGACCGTCCTCGGACTGCGAGTCGCCGGCGCCGGCTGCTGTCTCGCCGCCAGTGTCGGAGCCTTCACCGCACGCGGCCGCAGCCAGCGCCACAACCACAGCCAGCGCCACGCTCGCGGCGAGTATCACCGGCGCGCCTCAGCCGGGCTGGCCGCCGTCTTCTCGGGCCGTGCCGGATCGCTACTGGGCGTGGGCGCCGAAGCGGACGGCGGCCTCCATGGAGTCGAACCGGCGCAGCACGTCGCGCTCCACGGAGCGCACTGCGGGGTCGTCAGGATTGCGGGGCCGGGGCAGGTCGATCGGGATGTCGTCGAACACCACCCCGCCGGGGCGCAGCATCAGGATCCGGTCGGCCAGCTCCACGGCCTCGGACACGTCGTGGGTGACGAACAGCGCCGTCTTGCGGGTGTGCAGCCACACCCGCTGGAGGTACTCGCGCAGCGACCGCCCGGTCAGCGCGTCCATGTGGCTGAAGGGCTCGTCCATCAGCAGCAGGTCGGGGTTCACCAGGAAGGCCCGGGCGATGCCGACCCGCTGCTGCATCCCGGCCGACAGCTGCGACGGGTAGAGGTGGGCCACCTCGTTGAGGCCCACCATGGTCAGGTAGAACTCGGCCTCGCGCCGCGAGCGGTCCGACTTGCGGTCCTGCACGTACAGCATGTTGTTCAACACGGTGCGCCACGGCAGCAGCCGGGGCTCCTGGAACACGTAGCCGACCTGGGCGGGCACGCCGTTGTGCACGGCCCGCACCGAGCCCGAGGTCGGTGTCTCGACGCCGGCCACGATGTTGAGCAGCGTGGTCTTGCCGCTGCCGGAGGGGCCCAGCACGGCCACGAACACGTTGCCGGTGACCGACATGTTCACCCCGCCGAGGGCCTGCACCCGGTGCGGGTAGGTGATCGTCGGGGGGTAGATCTTGGTCAGGTTCTCTATCAGGACAGTTGCCATCTGGCCCTTCCTTGGTCTCTGCGGTGGTCTTTGAGTCTTGGGATTGCTCGGCGCCGGGCGCCCGCGGGCATCCTCACATGCCCCAGTCCTCGGCGAAGCTGAGCGTCGGCTTCTGGTTCCACTGGAACGCCCGGCGCTCCAGGCGCCTCAGCACGAGCCGGTCGAGCACGGTGATCAGGATCACGAACAGGAACACCCAGCCCACGAAGCCCTCGTAGCGCAGGGCGTCGTACCAGAAGCGGGCCCGCCAGCCCACTCCGTCGGTGGCGCCGAACCACTCCACGATCAGCAGGCTGTTCCATCCGGTGGTGAACGCCAGCCGCACTCCGGTGAGGGCGTTGGGCAGCGTCCCGCCCAGCAGCAGATCCGCTATCTGGTTGCGGCGCGAAACCTTGTAGGACCTGGACATCTCGACCAGCGCGGCGTCGATGCCGCGCACGCCGGAGCTGAGGTTGATGGCCACGAACGGGATGGCGGTCAGCACCACGGCCACGATGGGAGCGGTGGACGTGAGGCCGAACCACAGCGACGCCAGGAACGCCCACACCACCGCGGGCAGCGCCAGAAGCACGAGGGTGGTGTCATTCAGCAGGCCCCGGACCCAGCCCGAGGCGCCGATCAGCAGGCCCAGGACCGCCCCGGCGGGGATCCCGATGGCTAGGCCGATGGCGTAGCGCTGCAGGCTGAGGCCCAGCGCGCCCCAGAACTCGCCGAGAAGCATGCCGCCGTGGGAGCCGCCGGTGATCTCGGTCCACATGAACGACACGACGTTCTCGATGCTCGGCACCCGGTCGCCGGCGACGGTGAGGTACTGCCAGACGGCCAGCAGGATCAGCAAGGCGATTAGCTGCACCACCCACGGCCGGCGCAGCACCCGGCGGGGCGCGGAGTAGCTGCGGTCGGCGGCCGGGCTGAGATCCCCGACGGGAAGGGCGGCGACTTCCTGGAACCCGCTGGCGAAGACCGTGGGGTCGTTGGGGCCCGGCTGGGCGGGGGCTCTGTTGGCGACGTCAGTCATGGGTCATTGGCCTCGTTGTCGGCGGGCGCTACGCGGTGCGTCCCTGGAGTCGGCGCTCGATCTGACGGAAGACGAGGTTCTCGAAGATGAGCATCACGGCGATGAACAGCACGGTCCAGGCGATCATGCCGCGCACGTCGTAGCTCTCGAAGCTGCGGCGGATCTGGAAGCCCACCCCCTCCGAGGCGGCGAAGATCTCGGTGAGCAGTTCCATGCGCCACGCCACCGCGAAGGCGAGGCGGGCCCCGGCCAGCACCGATATGAGCGACGACGGCAACAGCACGCCCGCGATGATCTGGGATCGGGTGCGGCCGAACGACTCGCTCATCACGATCAGGCGGCGGTCAACTCCGGTGAGGCCCTGGGCGACGTTCATCATGATGTAGGGGGTGGCCACCACCGCGGTGGTGATGACCGGCCCCAGCGACGACACGCCGAACACGACCAGGGTGAGAATGGCGAGGGCCACGATGGGCGTGCTCACCACCAGCTGCACGATCGTGCGCAGAAGCGTCCGCCACCAAGCGTTGTAGGCGATCAGCCAGCCCAGCCCGCAGCTGATCACGATCGCGAGCAGGAAGCCGCCCAGAACCCTCACCAGGCTGGCCTGCATGTTGGTGCGGAAGTCCCGCTCGGTGATGAGCGTCCACGACTCGCCGGCCACCACGTGGGGCTCGGGGAGCTGCTGGGGGTTGAAGACCAGCCGGGAGAAGAAGTACCACACGCCGATGAACGCGGCCCAGCCGATCAGCACGCTGAAGCGGAACAGCCAGCGGCGCATGACCGCCCGGCGCATCTCGCGGGAGGAGAGCGCCGAGATGGCGTCGGGTGTGACTGAGGGGACGGTCAGCATGCTCGGTGTCCTCTAGGGGGCTACGGAGAAGGAAAGGTCCAACTCGGGTTGGCGGGCGTCGTCGGGCACCAGCCCGAGGTTGTGCAGGCGGTCGAAGATCACGGCCTGCAGCTCCGAGTCTTCGGGTGTCAGGTACCCCGACGGCGACACCCAGTCGTGGGCCCGCACATAGTCGGTCATCCACGCGATCTCGCTGTCGGTCTGCACCGAGAGGAGGTGCGGGTAGTCGGCGACGAGCTGCTCGCTGTGCGACGCCCAGTGTTGGAGCCCGACCTCCCAGAGCTCCAGCAGCGCCTCCACCGCGCCGCGGTTCTGGGCCAGCCACTGCTTGTCCACGATGAAGGCCTCCGCGACGGGCAGGGCTTGGGGGTCTCCCATCACGTCGTCGGCGAAGATCTCCGCCGCGGACCTGCCTCCGTACAGCGGGCGCAGCCGGCCGTCGGCGAGGTCCGAGACGCTGAAGTCGGGCAGGCATATGCAGGCGTCGACGTCGCCTCTCATCACCAGGTCGGCGACGCTGGCCGACTCCACCACCACCAGGTCGAAGTCCGAACTGCCCGACCGGAATTCGAGGTCGTGCATGGCGTCGGCGATGACGCCCCACAGCAGGGCGGAGCCCAGGGAGCTGTCGATCGTGATGCGGGCCTCGACGAGGTCGTCGAGGGTCTCGGCCCTGGAGGTGCGCCTCACGGCCAGGAAGCTGCGGTCGCTGGTGAACCGGCCGACTATCACGGGATCGCGGTCGGACTGCTCCACGAACTGGGGAACCTCGAGCGCGTTGATGACGACCACGTCGGCGTGGCCGCCGGCGAAGGCGGAGAACTGGTCGAAGGGGCTGCTGGCGTCGATGCGGATGTTGTGTTCGGCCTCCCACTGCATGACCGTTCCCGAGTCCTTCAGCCATTCCCACACCGGGTCGGGGGCCAGGGCCATGCGGATTCGCACCGGTTCGGACAGCTGCGTGCCGGCCGCCTGTTCCGACGTGCCCGGCGAGGCGGTCACGGCCGTGCTTCCGCCGCCGTCGCCTCCGCAGGAGGCCGCCACCATGGTCGCCACGGCCGCGAGCGCACCCAGGAGTCGCAGGGCGGGGCGACCGGCCATCGGGTGCCTTCTCCGCTACCCGGTGCCCGCCGCGACCGTGTTGGCCGGCAGCATCCAGTCGGTGGTGGAGCGCATGCAGCCCCAGAAATTGAGCACGCACTCGGGATCGGCCTGGAGCACCCTGAAGCGCTCGGCCCCGTTCGAATCGCCCGGCGCGAAGGTGATGAGCCCTCCGTACTCGGTCTCGTAGCGAGTGTCCTTCATGGCCTCCACGAACGTGTCCGCGTTGATCGGCCCCTGCACCCGGGTCATGGCGCTGAAGGTGACGTCCAGGTAGTCGCAGATGGCGGTTATCAGCGTCCAGGCGTCGGTGTGGAGCCGGTGCGAGAACGGATCCGCGGCCGATGCGGTGTTGCGCAGGGTTATGCATCCCTGGTCGAGTGCGGGGACCTCGTCGCCGGCCGCTCTGCGGTTGCTGACCAGGACCAGGTTCTCGGCCTGCCTCTTGGGCACGTCGGCCAGCACGATCGTCGCGGGCTGAATGTCGTTGGCGACCCAGGTGGGGGTCCAGTCAACCAGCTCGGCCGCCCGTATGAGCCGCCGCATGTCGGACCACTCCGCGGTGGAGACGACCGCTGAGACGCCTGCGTCCTTGAACCGGTTGGCGGCGTCGAGGAAGAACCGCTCGATCTGGCCGAACAGACCTGCCAACTCCGCGGGCAGCGCGGCGAGGTTGCGTTGCGCCTCGGCCTGTTCCTCGTCGGTCAGGTCGCCCTCCAGCAGGCCCACCTGCTTCTCCTGGAGCAGCAGCTCGGTGGCGGCGAACTCCGCGGGAACGTGCGCGACCGATGCATCTTCGATCCCGAAGCGTTCGATGATGGTGACCGCCGCGGCCATGTCGGAGATGCCGTGCAGCAGTCCCAGGCGCTCGTTGCCGCTCACCACGCCCGACGACAGCGCCACGTCGAGGCTGGCCGTCAGCAGGTGCTCCACGGTGCCGTCATCGAGGTAGAGCCGGTCACCGGTCTGCTCCAGCGTCGAGGACGGGGCGAAGGCGTACAGGCCGACCATGGGTATCTGGGCGCCGAGGGTGGCGCACTGGAGCGCCGGCTCGGAGACTCTGAGCGAGAAGTAGAACACCGGACGCTGCTGGGGCATCTCGGTGCACAGCCGGGCGAAGTCGCCCTGCGGGTCGCCCAAGCTCCAGATGTGGGGCACGAACTCGATGCAGTGGCCGTTGATCCCGCCGTTGAAGTTCACTTCGTTGGTGTAGGCGTCGATGATGAGAGCGGGCTCTTCCACCACGATCGCTTCGAGGCCGTAGTCCTCGAGTTCGGCGAGGTTGGCGCCCACGTAGGAGATGACGATGGGTTCGGCACCGGGCTGTTCGCAGGGGTTGTCGCCACCCCTGATGGCCTGCAGGTTGCCGCCCGCGGCGGCGATGCCGGCGCCGGGCCTGGTGTTCATGAATTCGGTGGAGGGGGCGGCTTCTGCGACTACAGCCCCGGCGCCGCCTGTGTCGGTCTGGGCGGTCGTGCCGCCTCCGTCGCCGCCTCCGCAGGCGGCCGCCACGAGGCCGAGCAGGGCGAGGGCGCCGCTCAGCGCGAGCGCCCGCCGCCGGGGCAACTTGAGGATCCGGGGGCGCGCCGGCACGCGGTCCGGCGTGGGGGCGAACGGGTCAGATGTCATTTAGAACCTCGGGGGTGCAAGAAGCGAGGGATCGGTGGCCTCGCTCAAGAGTTGGGACATGGCCGGCGCCATCGCCTGGGCTGCGGCCATCGTGCAGGCGATGGGGTGCACGACGGCGGTGGTGGTCTCGTCCACATGGATGCGCCATGGCCACCGGGCCGCCACCGAGGACGTGGCCCCCACGAGGGCAAGGCGCGATCCGGGGGTGGTGGCCACCTGGCCGGCCCGCTGGATGAGCAGATCGTTGCCGGGTCCCACCACCAAGACGTCCAGCGATGCACCGGTGCCGGTGTGGGCGGCGTAAAGGAGCTCCTCCAGCTGGGGCGAGTCGAAGCTCGTAGAGTGGACTCGCTCCCAGCCGGGGAGGCCTGCCGGGGTGTCGAGCCCGACGGTGATGATGCGGATGTCGCCCGCGAGGGGCGAGGAGCCCAGCGTTCCGACGACGGCGTTCAACAGGTTGACCGAAGGCGAGCCGGGCCCGGAGACGATCAGGCAGCCGATCTCCTCGACGTTCAGCAGCAGCGGGCCCTCCAGGGTGTCGCCCACCGGGACGAGCGCTGGGCACAGGGTGGGGCCCTGGGCCGCGGCCTCGAGGTCCTCGGCGGTGACCCCCTGCGGCAACTCAAGCACGTAGCCGCCGGAAGCCGCCTGCCAGCCCTCCGGGGCCGGCACGGGCCGGCTGAGCAGCACCTCGAACCCGTAGGTGCCGACCCGCACGGCCAACACGGAGGGCTTCTCTCGCAGCTGCCCGACGGTGACGGCCCGCAGATGGCGCATGGCGGCCTCGATGAGGTTGAGCGTGTCGACCCGGGCGCCCTGCCTGAGAGACTCCTCTAGGGGGTCTGCGGCATCGGGCCTCCCACCGCGCCGGCGACGGAGCCGGGCCAGCTGCCACAGCATCATCGCGTCGCCTATGGCCGTGCCGGCGAGGCTCCGGTTGGAGGACACCACGTCGGCCTCCGGAGCCGGCGCGGCGCTCTCGGCGCCGGTGAGCGACGGCATGAACGTCGGCATGCGGGGCGCCTCGGACTCGACGTAGGGCGCTTCGGGCTCTATGGGGCCGAGGTCGGGCATTCCCGGTTGGGGCGCCACTGGCGGGGGTGGCTCGTGGCCCGGGGGCACGGGCGACTCGTACGGGGGAGCGACGGGGGGCGGCGGCTGGTACGCGGCGGGCTCATGCGTCGGAGGTACAGGCGACTCGTACGCGGGTGACAGCGGTTCATGGCTCGGGGGCACCGGCGACTCGTGTGACGGCGGTACCGGCGACTCGTACGCCGGCGGCGGCGGTTCATGGCTTGGCGGTACCGGCGACTCGTGTGACGGCCGTACGGGCGACTCGTACAGCGGTGGCGGCGGCTCGTGGCTTGGTGGTACCGGCGACTCGTACGGGGGCTGGGCGACCGGGGGCTGCGGCTGGAAGGCGGCGGGCTCATGCGTCGGAGGTACGGGCGACTCGTACGCGGGTGGCGGCGGTTCATGGGTTGGAGGTACAGGCGACTCGTACGCGGCCGGGGGTTGGACATCGGCCAACCCGGGCGGTTCGTGGCTTGGGGGTACGGGGGATTCGTACGG
>VXWX01000080.1 GCA_009835735.1 Acidimicrobiaceae bacterium | reverse complement strand
CTGGTGGTGCCGATCGCCTTCCTGATGGGAGCGTTGCTCAGCATCGCCCCGTCGTTGAGCATCTTCGGCGTCTCGCCCGCAGTGGTGATCGTGATACAGGGCATCATCCTGCTCTGTGTCGCCGGAGCCCAGTTCTTCATCCGGTACCGGGTCCGGATCACCCGGGTCGAGGTTGGCAGCCGATGAACGACTGGGTCTTGATCCAATCCCTGGTGGTCGCGGTGTCGACGGGGACCCCGGTGGTTCTCGCCGGTAGCGGGGCGATCCTCACCCAGCGCAGCGGCGTCCTCGACCTCGGCGTCGAGGGCACGATGCTGATCGGCGCGGTGACCGGGTTCTGGGTGACGACCGCCACCGACAGCCCGTTCGCGGGCCTCGTGGTGGCCGTCCTCGCGGCGGCCGTATTCTCGATGATCCAGGGAGTGCTCGCGGTGTCGTTGCGAGCCAATCAGGTGGTGGTCGGGGTGGCCCTGGTCATTTTCGGATCCGGCCTGTCGAGCTTCATCGGTAGCCAGGGCGATCCGCCATTGGCCCGGCGCTTCAGTGGAGCCATCTTCACGCCGGTGTTCCCTGAGTCGGTCCACGACTGGCCGGCGGTGGGCCCGCTACTGCTGTCGCACGATCCGGTCGTGTACATGTCCTGGGCCTTCGTCGCCGTGGTCCAGTGGTATGTCTTCCGCACCAGGACCGGCATGCACCTGCGAGCGGTGGGCCACGACCCCGCCAGCGCCGACGCCGCCGGGCTCCGTGTCAGCGGCATGAGGTACCTGCATGTGGCACTGGGGGGAGCGGCGGCCGGAGCCGGCGGGGGATATCTCACGCTGCGCCTGTTCTCGGACTGGTTCGACGACATGACGGCCGGCATGGGCTGGATCGCGGTCATCCTCGTGATCCTCGCCAGCTGGCGCTCCTTGCGGCTGCTGGTGGCGGCCTACGCCTTCGGGGCAATCTCGAGTCTCGGGTTCACCTTGCAACTCCTTGGATGGAACATCCCGACCGAGCTCCTGGCGATCCTGCCCTTCCTGGTCGTGTACCTGGTCATGGTCTTCGTATCCGCGGCCGAGCGGCGGTCCCAGATGCCCGCCGCACTGGCCGAGCCCTATTTCCGAGAGAGCAGATGAAGGAGCCCACATGACCACTACCGACCAGGAGCGGACCATCATGGGGACGGCGTTCTACCCGCGCACGTCCCTTCTGAACGAGCGCCAGAAGTGGAATGCGTGGGACCGCTACCACATCGTAGACGCCTACACCGAATGGCAGGACGAGGTGAGGACGATCCGGGAGCGGGCCTCGGCCCTCGACCAGTCGCCGCTGTCCAAGCACTACATCTCCGGCCCCGACGCCCTGAGGCTTACGGACTACCTGATCACCCGGGACGCCACCAAGATCGAGGTGGGCCAGATCTACTACTCGCCGTGGTGCAACCAGGACGGGGTGGTAGTGGGCGACGGGCTGGTGGCCCGGGTCGCACCGGACCGGTTCATGTTCACCGCCGATCCGATGATGAACTGGTTCAGGCACCACGCCGAGGGCTACGACGTCACCATCGAGGACATCACCTTCGACTTCGGGCTGCTCGCTCTGCAGGGGCCCGCCTCCACCGCGGTCATCGAGGCGGCCACCGGGGAGTCGTGGTCCGACCTGCGGTTCTCGCGGCTGCGGACCACCACTGTCGGCGGCGTGGAGCTCACCGTCTTCCGTCAGGGGTTCACCGGCGAGATCGGCTACGAGTTCTTCGTGCCCACCGCCGACGGCGCCGACGTGTGGGATGCGCTGTTCGAGGCGGGAGGGCCGCTCGGCTTGGAGGCCGGAGGGTTGCACGCGGTTGACGTGGCCCGGATCGAGGCCGGGATGGTCATCGTGGGGGCCGACTACACGCCGGCCGCCATGGACCGCCTCGGCGACCCGCTGCCGGTCTCACCCGAGAACATGACCACCCCGCTGGAGTTGAACCTGCACCGCTTCGTGGACTTCGACAAGGGCGCCGACTTCCTGGGCAAGGAGGCCCTACGGCGCGAGCTCGAAGCCGGGCCCAGGCGCTCGATGGTGGGGATCGAGGTCGATTGGCGCGATGTCGTCGGCCTGTACCAGGACCTCGACATACCGCCCGAAGTGACCCCCCGGGTCGTCCGGTACCCCCTGCCCATCTACCGCGACGGAGCCCGCGTCGGTAGAACCACCAGCGTGACCTGGTCGCCCACGGTCAAGAAGGTCATCGGCTTCGCCCACGTTGCCGCCGACCACGCCGGCGCGGGCACCCCGGTCAGGATGGACTGGCGGGCCGGCGAGGTCCACGGAGAGGTCGGCGCCACCCTGGTCGCCCTCCCGCACTACCGGGTGCGGCGAGCCGGATAGGTCGAGCTGGATAGGAGGAATCATGAGCCCTGAGGACGACACCCGGGCGGAGCCTGCCCGCTGCGACCTGCTGCTGACCGGCGGGACGGTGCTGACGCTCGACCCGGACCAGCCCGTCATCGAGTCCGGGGTCGTAGCCGTCGAGGGCGACCGGATCGCCGCCGTCGGTGACAGCCGGCTGGCGGGCTCCTTCGAGGCGGACCGGACCATCTCCTGCCGGGGGAAGGTCGTGATGCCCGGGCTGATCGACTGCCACAACCACCTCTACCAGTCGCTGGGGCGGACGCTCGGGGAGGGCCTCACGGGGTGGGAGTGGCTCAGCGAGTTCATGTGGCCCTATTCATCCGCAATAACCCGGCAGGAGACGAGCGCCTCGGTGTACCTGGGAGCCCTCGAAGCCGTCCTGGCCGGGACCACCACCGTGCTCGATCACCACTACGGGTGCGACGACTACGACACCACCGTGATGGTGGCCGGGATCCTCGAGGAGTTAGGCCTGCGGGGACGGATCGCCCGGGGGATGACCGGAACCCGGACCGCGGTCTCCCAGCAGCAGAACCTGCCCGAGACGTCGTTCCAGCGTTCGGCCGATGACGAGTTGGCCATCACGGAGGCGTGCATCCGCTCCAGGCCGAAGGGCTCCAAGATCGAGATCTGCCCCGGACCCATGAATGCGGCCTACACCAATGTCGACTTGATCGCGGCCAGCGTCGAGCAGGCTCGCTCCCATGGGGTCGCGTGGCACACCCACCTCAGCGCGCCCCGCGACGACCCTGAGGTGTTCAAGCAGCAGCACGGCTACCGCCCGGCCACATGGCTTCACCGCAACGGGCTGCTGGGCCCCGATGCGATCCTCGCCCACGCCACATGGGTCGACGACGAGGAGATCGAGGCCCTCGGGGACACTCGCAGCGCGGTCGCCCACTGCCCGCTGTCGAACTTCTACGTGCCCTACGGCGTCATGCCCCTCCACGACCTCGTCGGCGCCGGGGCCGCGGTGGGCCTGGGCAGCGACGGGTCGTGCTGCGGGCACCGCCAGGACCTGTTCGAGAACATGAGGCTCATGGTGCTGATGCACCGTCTCCACAATCTCGACCCCAAGGCGTCCCGTGCCGATGAGGCCCTCGAGGTGGCCACGAGGGGCGGGGCAGCCGTCCACGGCATCGAGGCCGGCGTGCTGGCCACCGGGATGCTGGCCGACATAGTGGTGGTCGACACCACCCGGCCGCACTTCGCGCCGATGCACGACCCGGTCGCGGCCATCGTGTACACCGCTCGGGGCACCGACGTGGACATGAACATCGTCGGGGGCGAGATCATCGTCGAAGGGGGACGGTCGACGCGAGTCGACCAGGACGCAGTCGTGTCCGAGGCGC
>VXWX01000061.1 GCA_009835735.1 Acidimicrobiaceae bacterium | reverse complement strand
AGTCGACGGCCCGCATCTCGTCGGGCAGCACGTTGCGCTCGGGCGCGAACCCCACGTTGGCCCTGAGCCTGTGGCCCGCCCTCTGCGGGTCGTAGCCCAGCACGGTGAGCGATCCGGACGTCGGGATGCGCAGGCCCAGCATGGCGTTGAGCAGCGTGGTCTTGCCCGCGCCGTTGGCTCCCACCAGCCCGGTCACGCCGGGCTGCATCTGGAGGTCGAGAGCGTCGAGGGCCACAGTGGAGCCGAATCGCTGCGTCAGGCCCGTTGTTTCGACTATTGACACTGCGTCAGCCCCTGCGTTTCGGCTATCGACACCGCGGCAGCATAGGAGTTGCCAGGCTCGACACCGCTAGGTGACTGCTGACCGGTCGCCGTCGGACTCACAACCCCATCGTGGGCCCAGCCGCCGCCTCGCCCAATGGGTGACATCCCCTATTTTCCCCCGACGACCCCTACCACCGCCCGGGTTCATCGCCCTCCATGAGTGGGTATGGGAGGCATCACACAAGCAGGGGGTCGGTGAGGATCTCCACGAGGGCGGGGCCGTGATGGTCGAGCGCGGCGGCAACGACATCTTCGAGCTCATCGGCCGCGGTTACCCGGAAGCCGCGGGCGCCGCACAGCTCGGCGAAGGCTGCGAAGTCCGGGTTGTGCAGCGAGGTCTGCCAGACGTCGAGTTCGGCGGCCCGCTGCTCCTTGGAGATCTTGCCCAGTTCGTTGTTGTTCAGCAGCACGTGGGTGATGTCCATACCGTGCTTGGCCGCGGTGGTGAGTTCCATGGCGTACTGGCCGAACCCGCCGTCGCCCGACACCGACACCACGGACCGGCCGGCGTGCTCGGGCCGGCTCTGGGTGGCGGCCCAGCAGCCCATGGCCGCGGGCAGGGCGAAGCCGATGGAGCCGAGGTAACCGGACATCAGCACGGTCTGGCCCCGGGTCTCGAAGTAACGGCCGAAGGAGTAGGCGTGGTTGCCCACATCCACCGGCACGATGGCGTCGGCGGGCACCAGCCGGCTGAGAGCGTCGAACACTGACGCCGCGTTCAGGCCCTCGCCCCGGTCGTCGGCCCGGCGGCGCGCCTTCTCGTCGCGCCAGATGGCCCACCGCTCGGCCACCTCGGACCGCAGGTCCTGGCACTGCCGGTCAGCAGGCATCGCCTCCGCGAGGGCTCTGGCGGCCACTCCCACCTCAGCCAGCACCGGCACGTCCACCGAATGGAAGCGGCCGAGGGCCATAGGATCGAAGTCGACCTGCACGGTCGGCTTGTAGTCGGAGATGCCGGTGTGGTTGGCGAACGACACCCCGAAGGTCAAGAGCAGGTCGGCCTCGTTCATGAACCAGCTGGCGATGGGAGTGCCCGAGCGGCCCAGAACACCGCAGGCCAGCGGATGCCGGTCGCCGATCAGGCCCTTGGCCTTGAACGTGGTGGCCACTGGCGCGCCGATCTGCTCTGCGAGGGAGACGATGTCGGCCATCGAGCCGCGGGCACCGTGACCGACGATGATCAGCGGCCGCCTCGCAGCGGCCACCGCAGAGACCGCGGTGTCCAGCACCTCGGCTGGCGGCTGCACGGCCCTTGAGCCAGTGCGCCCCTGAGGGGATCCCGGTGCGCCCCGGACGCCGGAGGGCGCTGGCAACACCTGCACCTCATCGGGCAGCACCAGGTGGCCCACGTCCCGCTCGACGATGGCGGTCTTGCAGGCCAGCGTCATCAGCTCCGCGTAGTTGGACCCGGCCTGCACCGTGGCCGAGTAGCGGGCCACGTCGGCGAACGCGGCCGACAGGTCGGTGTCCTGGAAGGCGCCCCGGCCCCGCACCGCGGACGGTACCTGGCCCGATAGGGCCAGCACCGGGGCCCGGTCCATCTTGGCGTCGTAGAGGCCGGTGAGCAGGTTGGTGGAGCCCGGTCCGGCGATGGCGAAGCAGGCGGCCAGCTCGCCGGTGAGCTTGCCGTAGGCGCAGGCCGCGAACGAGGCGGCCCCCTCATGGCGGATGCCTATGTAGGTCAAGTCGCCCCGGGCCTCAGCGGCCCGCACCGCGTCGGCGAAGCCGAGGTTGGAGTGGCCCACCATGCCGAAGACATGGGTCACGCCCCAGGCGACCATGGTCTCCACCAATACGTCGGAGACCGTCCGGTCCCGGGGCCGTTCGACCGGTAGGGCCGCGTAAACGCCGTCGTCGCGCACCTCGGTGCGGTAGGCGGCCGGGGCGTCGTCGAAGGGCGGTGGGGGCTTGCCGTTCTTGGGCGAGTAGTCGTAGCCGTGCCACGGACAGCGCAGCCACCCGCCCTCGATCGACCCCTCCCCCAGCGGACCGCCCTGGTGCGGGCAGGCATTGACGAGGCAGCCGTAACCGCCTGCGGCGGTCCGAGTGACGCACAGGCTCTCGTGGCCCACCGTCACCGTCATCACCCGGCCGTCGTCTAGCTCATCGAGGTCGACCAGCTTGTGCCAGGCGTACTCGCCATCGGGCAGCGCCGGCTCTGCGACGCTCGGGCTCGGGTCTGCGGCAGGAGCCAACGCGGTCACTCCTCAAGGGCTGGGAGGGGGAGGGCCAAACCTACATTGACCATCGGGGTGCCGTTGTTTCACTCGGACCCGGTCCTGCCTTCGCGTGGCCGCCGAGTTGCTTCTATGGTGGCTGCGCCCCGCGAGGCGAGACACCGCAGCCCGATCACCCCGGAGTGCCCCATGACCGTGCCGACCTACCAGCTGCACCACCTCTGCATCTTCGAGAAGCAGCCCCGCGACGCCATGTGGAACTGGCTGCGCTGGTACCACGCCATCCCGGCCTACTACTGGGAGGGGATCCCCGACCTGCACCACACCAGCGAGGGAGGCGTGGATTACACCTTCCTGGCCTGTGGCGCCCCCTTCCAGATGCAGCTGGAGTCACCGCCCTACCAGTTCGAGTACGAGCGCAAGTGGTTCGCCGAGCATGACTCGGGCATCAACCACATCTGCTGGATCGTGCCCAGCGCATTCGACACCGTCGACCACCTGCAGTCCAACGGAGCCACCGTGGCCATGCCGTTCGAGGAGTTCGGCGACACCTACCACGGCTTCGTGGCCATCGACCCCGAGGGCCGCTGGGTGGAGATCATGTCCTACCCGAGCGACTTCAAGACTCCCGACGTGGAGTTCCGCCCGGTGGGGCATCCCGGCCTGCAGACCCTGGGCGTGGTGCAGCTGTGCCGGGACCTGGACAGCCAGGTCGAGTGGTACACGGACGTGCTGGGCCAGCGGATCATCCTCGACGCCCGCAGCGACAACGACGGCCTCGTCTATCTGGCCGACCACACCTACGAGGGCCGCCAGTGCGTGAACGTGCTGGCCACTCCCAACACCGAGGCCGAGCACGCCCTGATGGAGCGCCACGGCCCGGTGATATCCACCGTGCTGTACCAGGCCGGCGACGTGGAGGCGGCCTGGCGCGACGCGGTGGCCGCCGGCTTCGGCGAGGTGGCCGCCCCCGCTCATGACGACCGCATCGGAGCCCGCACCGGATACCTGCGCGAGCCCAGCGGCAACCTCGTGCAGGTGCGCGAGCGGCTGGCTGCCTGAATGCGAATACGGGGGATCCACCACACGGGACTGGTGGTCCGCGATCTTGATGCCGCCATTGCCTTCTACGGGGCGCTGCTCGACATGGAGGTCATCGGGCGCGACCGGTGGCGAGCCCCCGACCCCGACACCGACGGCGCGGTGGGGCTGGTCGGGTCCTCAGCCGACGGCGCGATGATGCGGGGCTCCAACAGCTACATCGAGCTGTGGCAGTACCACGCCCCCGCCCGGGTCGGCGACGATCC
>VXWX01000049.1 GCA_009835735.1 Acidimicrobiaceae bacterium | reverse complement strand
TCGTTTGCCGAAATTCCTGAATCTTAGTGTCACTAGGGGGGAACTTCCGAAATAAGAAAAAACAGTTATTGTTTATCCGATGAATTGCAAAGGATACAGAACGCGCCCTTCAAAAATTTCACGATCTTTGAAGGTGTAGGAGAGACGTGTGTGAAACTTTTCTTTTTAAACGAGTTGCCCTGACCGTGATCATCTTTTTGTGAGCAGGGATCCAGTTTTCCGATTCAAACTCACTACAGGCGCAGGTGCCTAAGGTGACAGCCGGTGCAGTCGTGGGTGAGGATGGAATCGTGAATGAAGATTCGCTGAAGGCCTTTGTCACTTGGGCCGCCTCGGAGTTTGGAAAATTGGAGGACCTTGACGAAGGGCTTGCAACCTTACAGGATCTGTACACAGACGGTTCTGATTTACATTCAGGCGAGATCTATCTGGTAACGATTGGTGACGGGGGACTCATTTCTTTTGGGAATTATACGCTATTCTGTAACTAACCTCAGAGTTATGCGTATAAGGTAGTATATTCACACGTACCCGAAAGGGGGTAATCATATGGCACAGAAAGGACCTGGACGTTACTATCGCAAAGGAATCAGTTTATTTGAACTTACTCGCCAATTTCCTGATGAAACATCCGCCACGGAATGGTTTGAATCTGTGTTCTGGGCAAAGGGGCGTACCTGCCCGCGTTGTGAAGGATGCAATACATACGCTACGAAGGGGAATGGGAATCAGATGCCATATCGTTGCCGTGACTGTAAACGGTATTTTTCCGTCAGGACGGGTACGGTGCTGGAATCCAGTAACCTACCCCTGCAGAAATGGGTATGGGCGATTTTCTTGGAGATCACGAGTCTCAAAGGCGTTTCTAGTATGAAGCTTCATCGAGATTTAGAGATTCGCCAAGCAACGGCTTGGCATATGCTTCACCGGATTCGCGAAGGATTACTTCCTGAAATCATGGGGTTCTTTGAGGGGCCGGTGGAGGTAGACGAAGCCTACTTGGGAGGCCTAGAAAAGAATAAGCATGAAGACAAAAAACTGAATGCCGGACGCGGAACGGTTGGCAAAACGGCTGTACTGGGCGTAAAGGATCGTAAGACTAACAAGATTCGTGCAGAAGTGATTCCAGATACTACAAAGCCTGTTATTCAGCAGATCGTGAATGATACGCGTTCAGAAGATGCAATGGTGTATACCGATGAACACCTAAGCTATGAGGGATTAACGAACCGTACTTCTGTTAATCATAGTCAAAAGCAATGGGCAGTATCTACCGCGCTCGGAGACCTTGCCCATACGAACGGAATCGAATCCTTTTGGGCTGTACTCAAACGTGCCTATCATGGTACGTACCATCACCTAAGCAAGAAGCATCTCAATCGCTACGTAACTCAGTTCTCGGGTAAGCACAATCTGCGAGACCACGATATCATTGACCAAATGGCTATGATAGCCCGGGGAATGGTTGGTAAGTGGTTGAGGTATAAAGACCTCGTTGCATGAGCAAATCACTTGTTCAGGATGCAGTTCAAACCAACGAGGAACACAGAGTAGGATTGTATGAGATTGGCACTGAATGTACCGATCCAAGCCAAGTAAGCAAAGAGACTCAACTAGAGAGCCTCAATTTGAACTGGGCTGAAAAAGATTTGCCCCAAAAGAAGCGAACAAAACATGTACATGGGCTTCATCCATATCTTGGCAAGTTCATTCCGCAACTTGTAGAAGTATTTATCCGAAAGTACTTCTCCCCTAGTCAACGAGTATTTGACCCTTTCTCAGGATCAGGAACGACACTTATTCAGGCGAATGAATTGGGTGTCCATTCTGTAGGATGTGATATTTCTGCATTCAACGTTCTTTTGACTAGGTGTAAATCACAAAAGTATAACATTGAAGAACTTCGCAAGGAATTGACTGATATTATACAAAAGACGAAGTCTATCCTGCGACCGGATCTGTTCACTGAAACAAAACGGACGGATTCGGATGATAGTGATTGGGCAAAAAGCGAATACTTACGCAAGTGGTACTCGCCGCAGGCGCTTATAGACTTGGTTGTTTTTAGGGATCTAATTCCACAATACAAAAATCAAGACATTATGAAAATTGTCTTAACACGGGCTGCACGTTCCGCTCGGTTAACGACACATTTTGATCTAGATTTTCCTAAAAAGCCTCAGACTGAACCGTATTATTGCTACAAACATGGCAGAACGTGTACACCTGTTCAAGAGGCTTGGAAGTTTTTACGCCGTTATAGTATTGACGTTATGAGGCGTGTAGAACAGTTTTCTCATCATAGGAAAGAAGCAGAAGTTAGCATCATTCATGGAGACAGTCGCTCGGTCAATCCGCATTACATTGACGGAGTCATCACGAGCCCACCTTACGTTGGGATGATTGATTACCATGAACAACATAGATACGCATACGAGCTCTTGGGATTAGAGGATTTCAGTTCAGGAGAAATAGGTCCTGCATTCAAGGGGGCAGGTAAGTCTGCAAAGGACGAATATCAGGCATTGCTTTCAGAAGTGTTTAGAAATGCTGCGAAATACATGGATGACGGCGCACTGTTTGTTATTGTCGCCGGAGATCGATACGGATTATATCCCAAGATTGCAGATTCTTGTAACCTTGAACAGATAGGTGTGGTTAAGCGCCATGTGAATAGACGAACGGGGAGACGATCCTCAGAATTTTATGAATCGATTTTCATTTGGAGGAAAATAGGGTAGAATGGTTGATCGAGGTGAAATGAAGTCCGCAATTCAAGATGAGATTCGTGAATTGATGGACAAGGTGATGGATAGAGTGTTGAATACTGACCCGTTTGTTCCAGAAAAGCATAGATCTAATAGGCCTTTATACGCAGCACTAGTACCAGACGAGATATTTAAGGGATCTCATTTTGAAAGAAGATTTGTTACTCCATTCGGAGGAATATGGGAGAACCTTGCTGTTATTGCCGCAAATCACGGAATAGGTAAGGGTGATAGAGGAAAGATGATTGACGGAGTGGTCAGCGAGAAGAGACTGCATAGAATCAGTAGAGTATTAAACAGATTAGAACACAAAAAGAGGGGAGATACAAGTATTTATCCTGACTGGGAAAACGAACTGTCCTACATCCTTGAAGGAAAAGGTGAACCAATCCCAACCTCGGTGAAATGCGACCTATTTGTAGAAAATTTTACAAGCGATGAATGTTACGCGTTTGAATTGAAGGCACCGCTACCAAATAGCGATCAAACCAAAGTCAGTAAGGAGAAAATATTTAAGTTGTTAGCGATGGATCCTTGCCATGTTGAGAATGCGTATTACGCTTTACCCTACAATCCTTATGGAGCCAAAGAGGATTATCAATGGAGCTTTCCAGAAAGATGGTTCAACATGCAAAAAGATCCTGTCGTATTGATTGGGGATGAATTCTGGGAAAAGATAGGAGGCGTAGGAACATACAAAGCCTTTATTGATGCGGTCAATGAAATAGGGAAAGAGTATCGGGATCGTATTTACCGCGAATACCTGGGAATAGAACCGCCTGAAGAAACTGGACACTATCAACTATGAATAATATAGACACACCTAAACAAAAACCTATTCCAGATCAGCCCAAATCTTGCATAGACGAACTAATGGATCAGCCTTGCGCAAATCCACGTTATGGAGATATAACCGTTCGTGAAGCCGTGTTAAGGTTACGCAAACGACCTAAGACGAAGCCCGTGAATCCAGATAGCAAGTTACAGAAAATCGTATAATTCCCCAGCAATTCCCACTAAGTTCAAAAGTTCTCTGAGACGGGGAAATTCCACTGTTAT
>VXWX01000092.1 GCA_009835735.1 Acidimicrobiaceae bacterium | reverse complement strand
CTCCCCCGCCAGGGCCCTCCCCACCACGCGGAGAACCGGGCAGCCCGGCGAGGCCCAACCACGAGCCGCTCTTCGCTCTGGCCTGAGGCAAGCGCCGGAAGCCACTCAGTGGTGCCGCTCGCGGCACCACTGCCCCTCCGGGGGCACGACCAGCCAGGCCGGGGGGTGGCGGCGAGTCCGAGCGACCGACAATGGGCCGCAGGCCCGTCGGTCGAACGGGCTCGACGACAGGACCCGCCGGCCGGAACTACACAGGCAGCACGGTCGGCACAATGGTCAGCACATGATCAGCGCATGGTCAGCGCATGGTCAGCGCGTGGCTGCGCCTGGCGGAAGTCTCAGTCGCTGAGAGAGTGGCCAGCTTGGCCCGCCGGTTCGCTCAGGAGAGTCCGAGGCGCTTGCGGGCGTCGGCTACGTCGACGGCTAGTTGCTCGGAGAGATGCTCTATGCCCTCGAACTTGCGCTCGCTCCTGAGGAAGTCGACGAACTCCACCCGCACCTCGCATCCGTACAGATCGCCGTCGAAGTCGATCACGTGGACCTCCAGCAGCGACTTCTCAGCGTGCTCGTAGAAGGTCGGACGGCGGCCGATGTTGATGGCGCAGCCCTGGCGGCTCCCGTCGGGCAGCGTGCACCATCCCGCGTACACCGCGTCGGCCGGCCAGGCCATGAACTTCGGAACCGGCACATTGGCGGTGGGGAACCCGACCGTCATCCCTCGCCGGTCACCGGGCACGACCGTGCCCCGCACCTCGTAGTAGCGGCCCAGCATCCTCGCGGCCTTGGCAACGTCCCCGCCGGCCAGAGCCCGGCGGACCGCGGTGGACGAGACCGGCTCGCGGGCGGCACTGTGATGGCGGATGAGCTTCAGGGGAACCACCTCGAAGTCCCACTCCCGGCCCAGACGCTCGAGTTCGGCGACGTTGCCGGTGCGGCCCTTGCCGAAATGGAAGTCCTCCCCCACCACCACTGCCCGGGCGTGGAGAGCGTCGAGGAAGACCTGCTCGACGAACTCCTCGGGCCTGGTGCCGGCCCGGGCCTCGTCGAACTCGATCACGTAGCCATAGTCGAGTCCCTGCGCATCCAGCAGTTCCAACTTCTGTTCGAGGGTCGTAAGCAGCTTCGGCGCGTTCTCCGGACGCACCACGTACGCCGGGTGGGTGTCGAACGTGACGACCGCTGACGCCACCCCGAGGCGCTCCGCGGTGCGCCGGACCTGGGTGAGCACCTCCTGATGACCTAGGTGCACCCCGTCGAACACGCCGATCGCGGCCGCAACCGACACCATGGGGGGGAGCTGATCGCGTCGATCGTGCAGCAGTTCCACAGACGCCTCCAGCGCGTGATAGTGCGTGATAGGGACGGTTCCGGACCCCGGGCCCGGTACCTGGGAGGCTACCGACGCCGGTCCCCTACCTCACACCGCGAGGGCACCACAGCCGCTAGGGGGTCGGGGGGCCGGCCACGACCACTGCCGGCTTCGCCCCGTCGCGGAACCGCTCGTAGACGGCGAGCAGCTCACCCTCGGAGTCGTGCACCGCCCACGGGCCGTCTCCCGCGACACCGAGAGACTCAAGATCCAGAACCCGGCCGTGAGCCACCTGGGCCGCCACCGCCGGAGGAACGCGTACGCCCGCCAGATGTTCGACAGCATGCGCCATGGGTAGCACCTCGGCAGACTCGACCGGGTGGGCCGCATCGAGCCCGAAGCCGCCCACGGCCGTGCGTCGAAGGTTCCGCAGGTGGGCGCCCCCGCCGAGGGCTCGACCCAGATCCGCGGCCAGCGTCCTCACGTAGGTGCCCGAAGAGCACTCCACCACCGCTCGCAGCACAGCGTCGGTGCCCGGCACGGGCGCTACGTCGAACCGATGGACCGTGACCGGCCGGGCCTCGCGCTCTACCTCGATACCGGCACGAGCGAGAGTGTGAAGCCTTCGCCCTCCCACCTTCACCGCCGAGACCATGGGCGGAACCTGGAGGATCTCACCGGTCAGGGCGGCAACAGCGGCGCGAACCTGCTCCGCGCTAACGCCGGCCATGTCGTGGCGGGCTGTCACCTGCCCGGTCGAGTCGAGGGTGTCGGTCTCGACCCCGAGCACGATCTCCGCCTGGTAGCTCTTCGGGAGTCCGGTGACATACCGCAGCAGCCGGGTCGCCCTGCCCACGCCGAGGACCAGCACCCCGGTGGCGTCGGGGTCAAGGGTGCCGCTGTGGCCCACCTTCCTGGTGCCCAGCACACCCCGGGCCTTGGCCACGATGTCGTGGCTCGTCCAGCCGGCGGGCTTGTCAATGACCGCGACGCCGTCGGGCACTACTCGTTCTCGGGATCGGCGGTGCCGTCGGTGCCACCGAGGAGCCTCTCAATGCGTTCGGCCGAACGCAGCACAGTGTCGGGGCGGAACACGAGCTCCGGCGTGCGTCGCAGCCGAGTCTGGTCCCCGACGATGCGTCGCAGACCGCTGGCGTGCTCCTCGAAGGCATCAGCGATGTCGGCATCCCCCTCTTCGGTGTCGCCGAGGGACGTGAACCACACGACCGCCCTGTGCAGGTCACGGTCGACTTCGACGCCCGTAACCGACACCATGGCCAACCGGTCATCGTCGATCTGCTCCATGGACTCGGCGACTATGCGTCTGATGAGCTCGCCCACACGGGCGGTGCGGTGGCCGGCCCGATGGTCGGGCTGGAAACGTTTCGCTCGTCGTGTCATCGAATATCTCGGGAGGGTGCTGACCCTCAGCCGTCGAGGGTTCGGGCCACCTCGCGCTCTTCGAAGGTCTCGATAATGTCGCCCGCCTTGAGATCCTGGAAGTTGCTCAGACCAATGCCGCACTCGAACCCCGACTGAACCTCTCGGACGTCGTCGGTGAAACGCTTGAGCGAGTTGACGGTCCCCTTCCAGATGATGGCCCCGTCGCGTAGGAAGCGCACCTTCGCGCCCCTGGTGATGGTGCCGTTCTGCACGTAGCAGCCGGCCACCGCACCCACCCGGGGGATGCGGAAGACCTGGCGCACCTCGGCGTCGCCCGTGACGATCTCCTCGATGTCGGGGGCGAGCATCCCTACCATGGCCGACGAGACGTCCTCGAGCAGCTTGTAGATGATCTCGTAGGTGCGGATCTCCACGTTCTCGGCGTCGGCGGCCTCACGGGCCTTGCGGTCGGGCCGGACGTTGAAGCCGATGATGGTCGCGTTCGACGCCGAGGCGAGCTGGATGTCGTTCTCGGTGATGCCGCCCACGCCCCGGTGCACGATGGCGATGCGGACCTCGCCGGTCTCGAGCTTTCGGAGGCTCTCGGTGACGGCCTCCAGCGAGCCGTTGACGTCGGCCTTCACGATGACGTTGAGCGTGGCGGTCTCGCCCCGCTGGATCCGGGTGAACAGGTCCTCGAGCTTGGCCCCGCCGGACAGCGCGTGGGCCTCGCGGCCCAGACTCGACAGGCGCTGCCAGTGCTCGCGGGTGTCGGCCACCCGCCCGGCGATCTTCTCGTTGGGAGCGACCGCGAAGGCATCGCCCGCGATGGCGACCTCCGACAGGCCCAGGACCTGGACCGGCGTCGACGGAACGGCCTCATCGACCGCCTCGCCCCGATCGTCGAGCAGGGCCCGGACGCGACCCCAGGACGCACCCGCGACCACGGGGTCACCGATGTGCAGGGTGCCTCTCTGCACCAGAACGGTGGCCACAGGACCCCGCCCGATGTCGAGATTCGACTCCAGCACGACCCCGCCCGCTCGACCCTCGGACGAAGCCCTCAGATCCTCGACCTCGGCCACCAGCAGTATCTGATCCAGCAAGTCCTCGAGGCCGTCGCCGGTCAGAGCCGACACCTCGCAGTAGATCGTCTCGCCGCCCCAGGCCTCCG